>JAUNUF010000034.1 GCA_030538315.1 Propionibacteriaceae bacterium | reverse complement strand
GGCTCGGGGGCGGGAGCAGGTGCGGCGGCCTGGGCCGATGCGTCTCCGATGATGGCCAGGACGTCGCCCACCTCAGCGGTGTCGTCCTCCTGGAAGCGGATCTCGAGCAGGGTGCCGGCCACGGGGCTGGGGATCTCGGTGTCCACCTTGTCTGTGGAGACCTCGAGGAGCGCCTCGTCAGCCTCGACGGTGTCGCCAACCTCCTTGAGCCAACGGGAGATGGTGCCTTCGGTGACGGATTCGCCCAGTGCGGGGAGCGTCACCTCGGTGCCGGTGGCGGGGCCAGCGGACGCAGCGGCAGCGGGTGCAGGGGATTCCTGAGCTGGGGCGGCCTCGACGGGTTCCTCTTCAGCGGCCTCTTCCTGGGGCTCGGGCTCAGGGGCGGCCTCCTCGGCGGGAGCCTCCTCTGCAGCAGCGGATTCGCCTGCTTCGCCGATCACGGCCAGCACATCGCCGACCTGCGCGGTGTCGTCCTCCTCGAAACGGATCTCGAGCAGGGTGCCCGCAACGGGGCTGGGGATCTCGGTGTCGACCTTGTCGGTAGAGACCTCGAGTAATGGCTCGTCGGCCTCGACAGTGTCTCCGACCGCCTTCAGCCAGCGAGAAATGGTGCCTTCCGTGACGGATTCGCCCAGTGCCGGGAGGGTGACTTCGGTTGACATGTGAGTATGGCTCCTTTGCGTACCGCGTGATTGTTTCCAGCCTATATGGCAATTAGGCATGCATGTGCAGGGGCCGTCCAGCGAGCGCCCAGTTTGCCTCAGCAATTGACTCCCCGAGGGTTGGGTGGGCATGCACGATGCCTGCAACGTCTTCCGGAGTTGCCTGCCAACCCACCAGCAATGCGCCCTCGGCGATGAGTTCGCCCACGTCATCACCAATCAGGTGCACGCCGACGATGGCGCCGCCGGCCGCGCGCACGAGCCGGACCTTGCCGCTGTCGCGCACGCCGGGCGCCCGAAGGATGCGGCTGCGGCCGTTTCCAGCGAGCGGGTAGTCCACCACCTGCGCATCTGGCCCGGCCTGCTCGGCGGTGAGCCCGACGGAGGCCACTTGCGGCGTCGAATAGGTGATGCGCGGCAGATCGGAATCTGCGGGCAGCACCGGACGCGCCGGGTGGTGCCCCTGCAACTGCGCGATGCGTTCGGCCAGGAAGATGCCGTGCGCGTAGCCGCGGTGGGCCAGCTGCGGCCCTTCCACCACGTCTCCCGCCGCGTACACGCTGCGGGTGCCGGTCTGGAGATTGTCGTCCACCTGGATGTGGCCCGCCTCCGTCAGCGATACCCCAGCCTCGGCCAGGCCCAAGCCTTCGGTGGATGGGCGGCGGCCCACCGCGACCAGCAGGAGATCTGCGCTGAGTTCCTCGTCACCCAGGCGGGCAGTCACTCCGTCCTCCACCTTCAACGACGACAGGTTGGCGCCGGTGCGCACGTCCACGCCGCGGGCCATGAGCTCTGCCTTGAGGATGCTGGAATGCGAGGGCTCCTCGGAGGGAAGCAACCGGTCCTGTGCCTCGACCAAGGTGACCTCAACCCCCAGATCCGCCCAGAGGGAGGCGAACTCGACGCCGATTACACCTCCGCCCAGCACGATCGCTGATGAGGGAAGCTCGTTGAGCTTCAGTGCATGGTCGCTGGTCAGCACCTTCTCGCCGTCGACGGGCAGTCCCAGTGTGATGGGGGCGGCGCCGGTGGCGATCACGATGGCGCGGGCGCTGTAGCGGGCATCGCCGACGCGCACGCCCGGCCCGTCGTCGGACACTGCGAGGGAGGCGCGCTCGCGGATCACGGTGATGCCGCGCGCTGCGATGAGCCCCTCCAATCCTTTGTGCAGGGGGCGGATCACGCCGTCGACATAGCGGCGCAGCGCCGGGACATCCGTGTCGCCCAGCGTTGCCCCAATGCCGAATGCATCTGCCTTGGCGACGGTGCGCCGCACCTTCGCGGCCTGGAGCCAGGCCTTCGCGGGGATGCAGCCGTGGTGGAGGCAGGTGCCACCAGCCGGTTGATCGTCGAAGAGTGCCACCCGCAGCCCCAACTGGGCCGCTCGCAGCGCGCAGGCATAGCCCGCGGAGCCGGCTCCCAGAATGGCCAGGTCGAACTGGTGATCCATGCTGGCCAGTCTGTCACGTCAGGCAATGCCCGGGGCCAACCGCTTCCAGCACTCGGCATAATGGCACCGTGGGTTGGTTCAGCCGGAAGAAGAAGCAGGCAGAGGTCGCGCGCGCCGCGAAGCAGGTGCCTGATGCCCTGCGAGACCATCTGAGCCACTTCGTCACCACCCGCCGCGGAGTGGAGGCATGGGTGGAGCAGCCCACGTCGTTCAACCCGCCGTCGATCCTCCTGGTGGCGGCAGACGGCGAATCGACCCGGCGCGGCCTGCCCAGCGCCGAGTACGGCTACCACTTCGCAGATGAGCACGGGATTCCGTGCTACGACGCTGGAGTGGTGCCGTACCCGAAGCGCATGCGTGAGTACGGGCTGGAGGCCAAGCGCGCCGCTCGGCGCGCCGAGGGCCGTTAGCGCGTGGCCAACTGCCCGGCCAGCGCCACCAAGGTGCGCACCGAAACGCCAGTGCCGCCCTTCGGGGTGCAGCCGTAGGCCTCTTCGGGGTTGTCTGCCGGGCCGGCGATGTCCAGGTGGGCCCAGCCGATGCCCTCGGGCACGAAGCGCTCGAGGAATGCTCCTGCCACCAGCGCGCCGCCCCAGCGGTTGCCCGCGCCAGACTTCATGTCTGCGACGGGGGACTTGAGCTGGCCACGGACGTACTCGGTCAGCGGCAGTTCCCAGAAATCTTCGCCCGCAGCCTCGGCGGCATCGAGCAGCAGATCCGAGGTCTCCTCGCCGTTGGTGATGAGCCCACCCGTGCGGAGGCCGAGGGCCACCATGCAGGCGCCCGTGAGGGTGGCCACGTCGACGATGAGATCAGGGGAATCCTGGGCGGCGCGGCCGATGGCGTCTGCCAGCACCAGGCGACCCTCGGCATCCGTGTTGTAGTTCTCCACGGTCTGGCCGTCGAACATGGTGAGCACGTCGCTGGAGCGGAAGGACGTGCCGGAGGGCAGGTTCTCCGCCATGGCAGCGTAGGCAGTGACCTTGACCTTGAGGCCGGCCGCGGCAATGGCGTGGATGGCGGCGATCACGGCCGCTGCACCGGACATGTCGAACTTCATGCCGGCCATCTGGCCAGCAGGCTTGATGTCGAGGCCACCGGAATCAAAGGTGATGCCCTTGCCCACGAGCGCCAGATGCGCCGAGGCGCCGCGCGGGGCGTACGACATGCGCACCAGCCGGGGCTTGCGAGCCGAGCCGCCGCCCACGGCGAGGATGCCGCCGTAGCCGCCCTTCTCGAGGGCCTTCTCATCGAGGATCTCAACGGCGATCTTCTGATCCTTGAGGAAGGAGCGCGCTGCTTCCGCGAAGGTTTCGGGGTACAGCAGGTTGGGGGGAGTGTTGGTCCACGTGCGCGCCTGACACACGGCCTCGGCGATGACGGAGGCCAATTCGACGGCGGACTTTCCGCCTGCGTTGCTGACGGGGGAGACGAGAGTCACCGACTGCACGGCGGCGGGCGTGGTCTCCGCCTTGATGGGGGTGAAGCGGTAGGAGCCGAGTAGCGCTCCTTCGCCCGCGGCCTGGATCAGCTCGGGATCCGAGAGCTCCAGCGACACAGCGACGGCGAGGTTCTCCACGTCTGCCAGCCCGGCGATCGCCCGCAGGCCGTTGCCAGCCGCGTTGCGCACGCCGTCGGGGGTCACATCTGCGTCGCCCAGACCCACCACGAGGACGCGTGTGCCGTCGACGCTGGGCAGCGTGGTGACGGTGCCCTCCTTGGCTGCGGCGCCCATGGCGGCGGCCATCGCGGAGATCGAGGTGCCGTAGGCCTTCTGATAGGCCTTGTCCAGATCAGGCAGGAGACCGACGAGGGCCGGTTGGTCCTGGTTGATGGTGGCCATGCCGAGCAGCACAGCATCTGCGCGCTTCGGGAGCGAGGTGGACAGGGTCAGGTTCGGGCACAGTTCAGTCACGCCTGCCAGCCTAGCCAACGTGGGGCAACGCCCGTGAGGCTGCTACGTTGTCCCGCATGAAACGACTCGGGCTCTGGGCATTCCTCGTGGCGGGCCTCGCCGTCGTCGCGTGGAGCACGGCATCGTGGATCGCGCCCAGCACCACCTGCCGGGGCGTGGAGATGGGCCCAGGCGACACCTGCGAGGTGTCAGACCGCGACAACGTGCACACCGGCACGGTGCAGACCTACGAGCAGCGGCTCGAGGTCACGCGCAGCCAGGCGCCCTTCGCCGCGATCGCAGGCGTGGGAATGGCGGGTTTCGGCGCGTGGCTACTCCGCCAAGACGCCAAGGCCGGGGAAACGGCTCCCGTCAGGGATTGAGCGACATGGGGCCGTACACGAGGCGGTCCTCCTCGTGCAGCGCAACCTCGCTGACGCCGTGCTCGAGCAGGTCCTCGAAGAACCCGGTGAGCCACTCCTCGGCGGCCTCCTGGGTCTCGAACTGAGGCATGAGCCCGGCCGCTTCAAGATCCGAGACGGCGAAGGGCCCGGGGGAGGGCTGCCAGCGGTAGCTCATGTCAGATCGCCTCGCCGCGCTTGACGCGGGGGCCGGGCTGGCGGAACCGGCGGATCATCAGCGCCCGGTTGAACATGTAGACCAGAAGGCCGCGCTTGGGCTCATTGGGGTGCCGCTCCGCGAGCAACTTCTTGAAGCCGTGCCACATGATGGCCACGTTGATGATGGTGACCAGCAACAGCACCCACAGGATCATGGCGATGTTGGTGGACAGCACCGCGTTCTGCATGGTGGCCATCACGCCAGCCATCACCAGCACCATGGCGGGCAGCATGAACTCCGCCACCGTCCAGCGGGTGTCGACGTAGTCGCGCACCAATTGGCGAGCTGGCGAATTCTCGGTGCGCTCCCAGGCCTCCATCCGCTCCTGTTGGCGGGCTCGGGCATCTGCCTTGCGCTGCTGCTTGGCGGTGAGCGTGGGGTGGAGCCGCTCCATCCGAGCAGCCTCGGCCTGACGGCGGGTGGGGGTGGCGCCGTCCTTGCGTCGGATCTTGATCTTCTCCGGGGCCTCCGGCGTTTCGACGACGGCGGGCTCAGGCGCGCTCACCTTCGCCGCCTTCGCCTCGGCCTTTTCGGCTGCCTTGGCGCCCTTGGGCGTCAGCGTCGACATCTGATCGGTCGACTTGGTTGCTTTGCGCTCATATGGGCGGAAGAGGGCCACGGTGAAGATCCTTCTGGGGTTCTCGGCGGTTCGGCCGCCCATCATACCGGGCGCCACCGTGTGTTCAGGGAGCGCTCAGGGGGAGCTAGGGGCCCATTCGCTCCCGAGGCGCGCTAACCTCAGTGGTGAACACCGCACGTTCCTGGAAGGACACCTCGTGGCCAGCATTTTTGAACGCATCGCACTGGTTTTCCGCTCGAAGGCCAACAAGGCGCTCGACAAGTACGAAGACCCCCGTGAGACGCTCGACTACTCGTATCAGAAGCAGCTTGAACTGCTGCAGAATGTGCGCCGCGGCGTCGCGGATGTGGCGACCAGCCGCAAGCGCGTGGAGCTGCAGGCGTCGAAGCTCAACGGGGAGGTGGAGCGGCTGCAGTCTGCCGCCCAGCGAGCACTTGAATCCAACCGCGAGGATCTGGCCCGCGAGGCGCTGACCCGCAAGGCTGGCCTGCAAAGCCAGCTCGACGAGCTGCAGGCGCAGCACGCGCAGTTGCAGGGCGAAGAGGAGAAGCTGGTGCGCGCCAGCTCCCGCCTGCAGGCCAAGGTGGATGCGTTCCGCACCCGCAAGGAGACCATCAAGGCCACGTACTCCGCAGCCGAGGCGCAGACCCGCATCAATGAGGCCTTCACCGGCATCTCCGAAGAGATGAGCGATGTCGGCCTCGCCATCCAGCGAGCGGAGGACAAGACGCTGCAGCTGCAGGCCCGCGCGTCCGCCGTCGACGAGCTGCTGGCCACCGGAGCCCTCGACGATCCGACCGGCACGGTGCGCGACGACATCACCCGCGAACTCGACATGCTGGCGGCGGATTCGTCAGTTGAGAGCGAGCTCGCCCGCATGAAGGCAGAGCTGACCGGCGGCCCGGCGGCGCGGCCCGAGCTCACCGCCGCCGAGGAAGCGCCGGCGGCTGAGGGGGAGGGGCCCCAGGCATGATCGTGCGCATCATGGGACATGGCCAGTGGGTGCTTGAGCCTGAGCACCTGATCGAGCTCAACGAACTGGACCGCATTCTTGAGGACGCCGTCGAGGCAGGAGATCAGGAGGCGCTGGCCAACGCGTTGACGGCGCTGAGTGAAGGCGTCAGGCGCCTGGGCGTCGAGGTGCCAGATGACGTGATTGCGGAGTCGGATCTGGTGCTGCCGGATCTCGACGCCAGCCTCGAGGAAGTCAAGGAACTCCTGGATTCCACCAGCGAGTACTACGGCATCATCCCGGATGCCGAGGAAGAGTTGGTGGAAGAGAACGAGGAGACCACGGCTCTGTGAGGGTTGTCGTCTCCACGGACGTCCTCGCCGCGCTGAGCCCGCGCGAGGCGTCGGAGACCATCGCACGCGCCTTCGCAGACCGGGGCGCCCAGGTCGCCGTCGTGCCGTTGGGTGTCGACGGCGAACGCCTCGCAGCTGCGGTGTCGGCTGCCGCTCCCGCCGCGGTGTTCAGCCCTGCCCATACCTCCGAGGAGGTGGGTGAGGCGTTGGCGGGAGCGGCCCTTCCCGACGGCCAGGTGATGGTGCTCGACCTCACCGCCGTGGAGGTCTCCGATCTGGGCCGCGCGGCATTGGCCCTTTTCGGCCCGAACCCCGTGGGCGCCCTCGCGGCCGCGCAGGAGGTCTGGGCCGGGCGAAGGCTCGTGGCACTGGTGCCGGATGGCGAACAGGCGCGGCCCCTCACCGGCTTGGAGGGGCATGCCTCGACGGTGTTGCGCGCCGCTGGCGCCACGCTGCAGGAGATCCTCACCTTCGACGCGGGCGCGGAGAAATGGGCAGCCGAATTGGGGCTTGAACCCGGTCCCGGAGCCGGCGCGGCCGGGGGAGTGGGGCTGTTGATTCAGGCCCTCGGCGGGCGCGTCGTCGATCCGTTGACGTGGCTGGGCGAGCAGTACGGCATCCTGCAGACGATGGGCCAAGCGGATCTGGTCGTCACCGGCGCGGAGCTCATGGATTTCCACGAGCGGGGCGGGCCCGTCGTGAAGCGGGTCGTCGCGTGGGCCGAGGAAGCGCTGCGCCCGGTCATCGCCGTCACCAGCCACAACTTCATCTCCGCACGCGAGCTGCGGGTGGCTGGCCTGGAGAACTCGCACGCCATGCTTGAGGGCCCTGGGGATGAGCCCGGCACCCCAGAGCAGCTCGCCGCGGCGGCCGGCCGGGTGGCCGACTCCTGGATCTGGTGACGTGTTCGCCGTGGGCCTAGTGCCGTCGGCGGACGAAGCTCTGGGGTTTCCGGCAAGTGCGGCGTAGACTCACCCCCGACTTCACCCACTGAAATGTTTGGAGACATGCCGTGACCGATACCCAGACCACCGAAGGCGTCGTGCTGACCGATGTCGCCGTCCAGAAGGTGCGCTCCCTCCTCGAGGCCGAGGGCCGCGACGATCTCTCGCTGCGGATTGCAGTGCAGCCAGGCGGCTGCTCCGGTCTGCGCTACCAGCTCTACTTCGACGATCGCGAACTCGACGGGGATGTCGCCAACGACTACGAAGGCGTGAAGGTTGTCACCGACAAGATGAGCGCCCCCTACCTCAATGGCGCGTCGATCGATTTCATGGACACCATCCAGCAGCAGGGTTTCACCATCGACAACCCCAACGCTGGCGGTTCCTGCGCTTGTGGCGACTCTTTCCACTGATCCGCCGCCATACCACCAACGCGCGAGTCGCGCGATTCTACGCCACCCCGCTGGAGACAGATCTCCCGGGGTGGCTTTTATACGTTAAGGTGGCTCCAGCAGTGAATGGCCCCTGCCCTGCCTAGGCGGGAATTGGGGGCCGACAGGGTAAAACGGAAGGGCAACTTGTGAGTGGCAAAACTGCGCCGTCGAGACGATGGGTCCGAGGCCTCTTGACCGCCGCGATCCCGCTGGGTCTGGTCGCTCTGACCGCATGCTCCGGCTCGGGCGCTCGGCTAGGCCTGCCTGAGGCCGCAACCGAGCAGGCACCCCACGTCGGCAACCTCTGGTTGGGTGCGTGGATCGCCTCCTTCGTCATCGGTGGCCTCGTCTGGGGTCTGATCTTCTGGGCCGTGATCCGGTACCGCCGCCGTGAGGGCGACGCCCCGGCACCGCGCCAGACGACGTACCACCTCCCGCTGGAACTGCTGTACACGCTCGTGCCGTTCCTCATCGTCGGCGTGCTGTTCTTCTACACCGTCAAGGTGCAGGACGCCATGATCGAGCAGGACGCTGAGCCTGATGTCGTCATCAACGTCATCGGTCAGAAGTGGTCGTGGACCTTCAACTACATGGAGGAAGACAACCCGGCCATTGGCACCAACGCCCACGAGATCGGCACCCTGGAGCGGATCCCGGATCTGTACCTCCCCGTTGACAAGCGGGTGCGGTTCAACCTCCAGTCGGCTGATGTCATCCACTCGTTCTGGGTTCCGTCCTTCTACTTCAAGATGGACGTCATCCCGGGGCACTTCAACTCCTTCGACGCCACGCCCAACCGGCTCGGCACCTACGACGGCAAGTGCGCCGAACTCTGCGGTGAGTTCCACGCCCTGATGCTGTTCAAGGTGCATGTGGTCTCCGAAGAGGAATACAACGCCAAGGTTCTTGAACTGGCGGAAAACGGCAACGCTGGCGAGCGCAAGCTCGAGGCGGCGAAGCAGGCTGTCTGGCAGACGGCCGCACCTGAGGAGCAGCAGTGAGTAGCGCCACCGTCACCCATCGCACCACCACCACCGACGCCCAGCCGGCGCCGGCCGCCGTCGAGACGCACAGCCTCGGCAGCAACATCATGAAGTACTTCACCACCACCGATCACAAGGTGATCGGCAACATGTACTTCGTCACCGCGTTCGTGTTCTTCCTGATCGGCGGCCTCCTGGCGCTTGGCATTCGTGCCGAGTTGGCCAGCCCCGGCATGGATTACATGAACTACGAGACGTTCAACCAGTTCTTCACGATGCACGGCACGATCATGCTGCTGATGTTCGCGACGCCCATGTTCTCGGGCTTTGCCAACGCCATCCTGCCGCTGCAACTGGGCGCCCCTGATGTCGCCTTCCCGCGCATGAACGGCTACGCGTTCTGGCTGTACGTCTTCGGCTCCCTGATGGCCTGCACCGGCTTCGTGATGCCCGGCGGCGCCGCCAGCTTCGGCTGGTTCGCCTACGCCCCGCTCTCGAACTCGATCCACTCGCCCGGCATCGGCCACGACCTGTGGATCATGGGTCTCTACCTGCTGGGTCTGTCGTCGATTCTCGGCGCGGTGAACTTCATCACCACGATCATCACGATGCGTGCGCCGGGCATGACCATGTTCCGCATGCCCATCTTCTGCTGGAACATCCTGGTCACCTCGATGATGGTCATCATGGTGTTCCCCGTGCTCGCCGTTGGCCTGCTGGTGCTCGAATCGGATCGTGTGCTCGGCTCCCACGTGCTGGATCCGTCGTCGGGCGGCCCCATCCTGTGGCAGCACCTGTTCTGGTTCTTCGGCCACCCCGAGGTCTACGTCATCGCACTGCCGTTCTTCGGCATCATCACCGAGGTGCTCAGCGCGTTCAGCCGCAAGCCGGTGTTCGGCTACTACGGCCTCGTGTTCGCCACCTTGGCGATCGGCGCCCTGTCCGTGTCCGTGTGGGCGCACCACATGTTCGTCACCGGCGCGGTGAACCTGCCGTTCTTCGCCTTCATGACGTTCCTGATCGCAATTCCCACAGGCGTGAAGTTCTTCAACTGGATTGGCACCATCTGGCGAGGTTCATTGACGTTGAACACGTCGATGACCTACGCCATCGGCTTCCTCACCACGTTCCTCTTCGGCGGCTTGACGGGCATCATTCTGGCCTCGCCGGCACTGGATTTCCAGGTGTCTGACACCTACTTTGTGGTGGCGCACTTCCACTACGTGCTGTTCGGCACCGTCGTGTTCGCGATGTTCGCCGGCTTCTACTACTGGTGGCCCAAGTTCACCGGCCGCATGCTCAACGAAACGTGGGGCAAGATCCACTTCTGGACCCTGTTCATCGGTTTCCACACCACGTTCCTCGTGCAGCACTGGCTGGGCGTGGCGGGCATGCAGCGCCGCATCGCGGATTACGGCGCATGGGAAGGCTTCACCTTCCTCAACCAGCTGTCCACCTTCGGTGCGTTCCTGCTGGGCATCTCGATGCTGCCGTTCATCTGGAACGTGTGGATCACCCGCAAGGCTCCCAAGGTCACCGTCAACGACCCGTGGGGTTGGGGCCGCTCGCTCGAGTGGGCCACCTCCTGCCCGCCGCCGCGGCACAACTTCGAGTCGCTGCCCCGCGTGCGCTCGATCAGCCCCGCGCTGGATCTCACCCGGCCTGAGCTGGCCACCCACCACCTCGACGACCCAGGCGAACTCCTCGACGATCACGTTGACGCCGCCGAATTGGAAGGTTCTGCCAAGTGAAGGCCGAGAAGTACACATTCTGGTTCATCTTCATCTTCTTCGGGATCGTCACGCCCATCCACTGGTTCGTGACGAAGGAGATCGCGGGCACGTTCGCGCTGGGCGCCACCGGCCTCTTCGGAGCGTTCATCGCCGGGTACCTGACCCTTCAGGCCCGCACCTTTGATCCCCGCCCCGAAGACCGCGAAGAGGCTGAGGTGGCCGAGGGTGCTGGAACCTACGGGTTCTTCGCCCCCAAGTCCATCTGGCCCTTCTGGGCAGCAGTGGTGACCGCAGGCATCTTCCTCGGCCCAGCGCTGCACCAGGCGTGGGTGACCATCCTGTTCCTCGGCATCGGCATCTGGGCCTGTTCCGGCTGGGTCCTCGAGTTCTACCGAGGCGACTACAAGCACTGAGTCTGCTGACCACAAGGAGACCCGCCCCTGTGGCGGGTCTCTTTGCGTTTGAATCCTCTCGTCGAGCAATCCTGAGGAACGAGGAAGGGGCCCGTCCTGTTGGACGGGCCCCTTCTGGGCTCAGTGGGTGACTACGGGGTGGTTTCCGGCTCCTCGAGGGGAGGCTCTTCGGAAGGTGATTCCTCAGCGGGAGGATCTTCTGCGGGGGGTTCTTCGGAAGGTGACTCCTCAGCAGGCGGTTCCTCGGCGGAAGGATCTTCTGCAGGGGGCTCCTCAGTAGGGGGTTCCTCAGCCGACAGTTCCTCCGCAGGGGGATCCTCGGCAGGTGCCTCATCCGTGAGCAGCAGCTCTTCTTCAGCTTCCTGAGACTCCGCCATCCTGGCGGACTGCCCAGCAGCTGGATAGATGATCGGTTCGGGGAGCGGGAAGACGACGTTCGAGTCTAGTGAGCAACGGCCGCCGCCACCCTCTTGGATAGGTGGGGTGACCGGTGCCGTGGTGGTGGTGTAGTTGGCCCCCTCCCCGCATTCCAGCGAGCAATCAAACACCGTGTAGTTCACGATCAGGCTGGTTTGAGGGCTGGAGCCTGCCTCGTCGGTGTAAAGAAACACCTCGCGCACGGTGTCGTCAGGCGCGCTGAGGACGATCCTTGATGAGGGTGGGGAGCACGGTGCTTGTGTGCAAGAGGGATGCAGAGGAGGAGGACCAGCGGGATAGCCGGCCTTGGGGACGAACTTGTAGCCAACATGGCTCTGTTCGATGTTGTTGACCTTGACGGAGTTGATGACCACGTAAGCGTCACCGGGGCCGGGGCCGGGCTTGTTGACAAGGTCCATCAGATAGACGTAGCCGTGCTTGTAGGCCGTGGAGGAACCTCCCGGCAGCTTGCACGCTTCACCAGTCAGTGTGAGGGGGCCGTCACCAGAAGATGCGAAAGCCGGTGATGCACCAGCGACGGCGAGGACCGGGACAGACCATGCGATGCCCTTCGTCACGGTACGGCGATTGATCTGTTGAGTCATGAGACGTTCCCCAATTCGATGCCAGGCGCAGAGCCCCCAATAAAGCCCTCCGCATCGAATCCCACCCTAACACGTCAGACCGCCTTCTTGAACGCGTCCTTCCAGCCCATCACGGATCCGGTCTGCAGCAGACCCCGGCGGTAGATCTTCGCGCCCCACCACACGGCGAGCATCATGAACGCCGCGGAGATCGCCAGGGCGAGCACGGCGTCGATCCAGGTTGATTCGCCGCTCAGCAGGCGGCCAGGCATGGACACCGTGGAGGCGATGGGCACGTAGCTCAGGACCTGAGCCGCGGTGCCTCGGGCGACGAAGCCGCTCATGTAGACAAGCATGATCACCATCATCAACGGTGTGGTGGTCTGCGACAGGTCCTGATGGCGGGTGGCCATGGCGCCGGCGGCGGCCCAGAGGCAGGCCAGCGACGCGAAGCCCACGAGGAAGAACAGCACGAACCAGCCGGCCACGGGGGCGAGCATGCCCACGAAGCTGCTCCACTGGGACAGGGAGAGCCCCACGAGGGCCGCGGTGGCGATCAGGACCACCTGACCCAACGCCATGATGGTGTTGCCCACGATCTTGCCGATCAGCAGTTGGCGCGTGGGAATCGCGGCGGCCAGGATCTCCACGATGCGCGATTCCTTCTCCGTCACCACCGAGTTGGCGATCTGCATGCCGTAGGTCATGGCCGACATCATGAACAGGATGGCAAACGCCATGGTGGCGATGATCACCGCGAAGCCCTGGCCGTCCTCAGCCTCCGTCGTCACGACCGACAGCGTGGTGCCAGCCTGGAGCTGGGCGAGATCGACGTTCTGGCTGGCGGCATTGAGGCCCATCTGGTACTCGGACACTGCACCGGTGAGATCTGGGGCGTCCACCAGGTTCTTGACCATGAGCTCCCAACCTGCCGAGTCGCTGTGCGTGAGGGCGCCCACGGCGTCGCCGTCCTCAACGGCCTGCGCGAGCTCTGCCTCAGGCAGCTCAAGCGCGGTGACGTTGATGCCTTGGCTGGAGGCGGTCTGGATGACGGCGGCCGCCTCGTCTGAGGCCACCGCGACCTTCGCGGGGTCGCCGTCTCCGCTGAAGAGGGCGCCCATGCCGAAGGCCAAGGCGATGATTGCCAGGGTGGTGAGGGTGCCGATCCAAAAGGCCTTGTCGGTGAGCTGCACCAGGATCTCGCGCTTGGCGACGATCAGCCACGGGGGAGTGTTGGTGCGGGCGGAACGGGTGGCGGTGGTGGTCATCGGGTCACCTCACGGTAGTAGTCGCTGAGGGGCCGCACGATGGGCCCGAAGGAGTGGACGGCGCCGCGCTGCATGGCCTCGGCCAGCACGCGTTGGGCTGCTGTGTCGTCGGCGAACTCGACATCGGCGTTGGGGCCGTCAAGATCCACGACGGTGACACCGGCCTCGCCACGAAGCCAGCCCAGATCTGCGCCGGCCACGATGCGATGGTGCTTCGGCCCCGCGGAGCGCAGCTCGTCGACGGAGCCGGCCGCGACCACGACGCCCTTGCGCAGGATCACGATCTGGTGGCAGAGCCTCTCCACCAGTTCCAGCTGGTGGGAGGAGAAGAGCACCGGCACGCCGCGCTTGGTGAACTCGGTGAGCAGAGCGAACATCTCGTCGACGGCATCAGGGTCGAGGCCGTTGAAGGGCTCGTCCAACACCAGTGCCTTCGGGGAGGCGATCACCGCGCTGGCGATCTGCACGCGCTGCTGGTTACCCAGGGAGAGCTTCTCCAGCTTGTCCTTGGTGCGCTCGCCCAGATTGAACCGCCCAAGCAGCTCGCGGGCGGCGTCCTTGGCGTCGTTGGGTGTCATCCCGTGCAGTTCGCCCAGGTAGGCGAGTTGGGGGAGGATGGGCTGCTTCGGGTACAGGCCGCGCTCCTCGGGCATGTAGCCGAACTCGGCCCGGTCACGGGCCGTGACGGGCTGGCCCTGCCACAGGACCTCTCCGGACGTGGGGGCGAGCACACCCATGATGATCCGCATCGTCGTGGTCTTGCCCGCGCCGTTGCCGCCCACGAAGCCGGTGAACCGCCCCTCCGGTACGCCGAACGAGACGTCGTCTAGGGCGGTGAGGTCGCCGAACCTGCGGGTGACTGATCTGACTTCCAACATGCTTCCAGCTTGCCGAAAGCCGGGGTCGCTACGCGTCGCCCACCAGACCGAAATCAGGGGTATTCAGGTCATCCCTTCGGATGAGATTTCGTCAGCCCGTGCTCGAACGCGAAGATGACGGCCTGCACCCTGTCGCGAACCCCCAGCTTGGATAGGCAGCTGGAGACGTGGGTCTTGACGGTGGCCTCGCTGACGAACAGTGCCTCCGCGATCTCCGCGTTGCTGAGGCCCTGTGCCAGCGCCACGAGGACGTCGAGTTCCCGCTCCGTCAGCCGTTCGACGGCCGGGTGCGGCTCAGGGGAACGATGACCGCCCTGCACCGCCTGCTCGATGACACGACGGGTGACTTCTGGCGCCAGGAGGGCCCCGCCGTCGGCGACGGTGCGGATGGCCTCCAGCAGCCGCTCCGGCTCGCAGTTCTTCAGGAGGAAGCCCGCGGCGCCGGCGTCGAGGGCCTCGAAGAGGTAGTCGTCGCGGTCGAAGGTGGTCAGGATGATCACTTGGGTGTCTGCGGCGGCTGCGCGCACCGCGCGGGTGGCGTCGAGGCCGTTCATGCGGGGCATCTCGATGTCCATCAGCATGATGTTGGGCTGCGCGGAGCGAGCCAGCTCGACGGCGGCCTCACCGTCGGCGGCCTCGCCCACCAGCTCGATGTCGTCCTCCACGCTGAGCATCAGTGAGAAGGCGCGGCGGACGAGCGCTTGGTCGTCGACGAGGGCGACTGTGATCACGAGGCGGCCTTTCCGGGGAGGCGGACGTGGACCCGGTATCCCCGCGATGGGCGTGGGCCCAGATCAATCGTGCCACCCAGAGCGGTCACCCTTTCCCGCATGCCCACGTGCCCCAGGCCGCTGCCGCCGGTGTTGGGCACCGGCAGCCCGTCGTCCGTGATTTCCAGTTCGGTGGCATCGCCCAGCCGTACGACGACGCGCGCCTGGCTTGCCGTGGAGTGGCGCCGCACGTTGGTCAGCGCCTCCTGCGCGATCCGCACCAACGCGCCACCCTGAGTGGGGCTGAGGTCCTGTGCCAGCTCCGGGTCGCCCACCACCTCGTAGGTGACGGCCAGCCCCTCGGTGGAGGCCGCATCGCACAGTTCGGCGAGCGCCTCGAGGGAGTCCCCACTTCCTGCTGCGGGGGAGACGTCACGCAGGGACCCGAGCAAGGTCCGGAGCTCGGTCACCGCTCTGCGCGACATGTCCTCGACCTCGATGAGCGCCTCGGCTGCCAGTTCCGGCTTGGATTCCATCGCACGCCGCGCCGCCGCCGTCTGGATACCGATCAGCGAGATGTGGTGCGCGACGGAATCATGGAGGTCACGGGCGATGCGCAGACGTTCCTGCAGTACCGCCTGCTCGGCCAACTGCTCGCCCTGGGCCCGCACCAGAGCCCGTGACTCGACGAGGGTCGCCGCATCGCGGGCCTGGTACCACGCATTTCGGCCGAGCCACATCGCGCCGCCGAAGTACGCCGCGTTGAGAAGGAGAGTGGAGACGTAGAACCATCCCGTCGGGAGGTCCTCGGCCGGGCTGACGGAGCGTTGGTAGGTGTCCGCCAGGATCAGCCAGATGGTCATCGAGAGCAGAATGGCGCCGGTGGCCAGCGCCAGCCAGTCGCGGCGCTTGGCGTAGGCCATGGCGGTGTAGAGGCTCAGGAAATACATCACCTGGAGGCCCGGAGTGCTGCTGAGCAACGGCCACAGCACCCCGGAGATGATGAAGTGCACGCCGGTGAGCAGCAGCATCGAGGTGAGCGGGTACACGCGCCGGAAGCTCAGCAGCACAGCCGCGATGATCAGAGAGAGCACGTTCGGCCACACGTCGACGTACTCGGCGTACTCCTCGATCTCCGCGTACGTGAGGATCAGCGCCAGGGAGATGAGCGCGAGCAGGATCGCCACGACGATGTCGCTGATCGATGGCCAGCGGGGGGTGGGCCGCACGAAGTCGTCGTCGATCCCGAAGAATCCGCGCAGCCAGTCAATCATGCCCCCACTCTAGGCCCGGCCATTACCCCTACCGGGTAACGTGGGGCCATGAGCAACACTGAGTCCGCCCCGCAGGTGATGGAATGCGAGCACGAGGATCACGGCCCCACCGAGATCCAGCAGCTCGAACCCCGTCTCGTCAGCCTTGGCGTGGGCCCCAGCGCGATGACGGTGCGCCGCACCATCCCACAACTCGAGCGCTCCTTCGTGGGCGCCTGGTGTTTCGCCGATCACTACGGCCCCAACCTGGTGGAGGCCACCTGTGGCATGGACGTCGCGCCACACCCACACACCTCGCTGCAGACGGTGAGCTGGCTGTTCGACGGCGAGATCGAGCACCGGGATTCCGGCGGCATCCATGACTTGGTGCGCCCCGGCGAGGTCAACCTCATGACCTCCGGCTATGGCATCTCCCACTCCGAGGTGTCCACGCCACAGACCGAGTTCCTGCACGGCGTGCAGCTGTGGGTGGTGCTTCCTGAGCACGCGAAGGACACCCATCGTGACTTCCAGCACCACCGGCCTGATCTCCTGGACATCCCGGGTGGCACGGCCAAGGTGATGATCGGCTCATTGGCGGATTACACGTCGCCCATCACCACGGAGACGCCCCTGCTGGGAGCAGAGATCATCCTCCGCCCGGGGGCCGAATGGGAGTTCGAGGTCAACGACACGTTCGAGCACGGCGTGCTCGTTGACGCCGGCACCGTCCAGATGGATGGCGTGGAGCTCAACAAGGACATCATGGGCGTCCGCGACGCCGGCCTCAACCACCTGCGGCTGTCCAACCCCACGGACAAGCCAGCCCGCGTCATGCTGCTGGGTGGCACCCCCTTCGAGGAGGGGATCGTGATGTGGTGGAACTTCATCGGCCGCAGCCACGAGGAGATCGTCGAGTTGCGCGAGGCCTGGGAGCGCGACGACGACCGCTTCGGCGGTGTGAAGGGCTACAAGGGCGCACTGCGCAAGCTCGACGCCCCGCCCCTGCCGAACACGCGCCTGAAGCCACGCTTCCGCCGCCGCCAGCGCTAGTCGCTGGTCCTGAGCGGGGCGTGTGCGTCCTTCGACCTGCCTGGCTCGCAAGCTCGCAAAGGCAGGCTCAGGAACCGCTGCGAGCACCACGTCACGACGAAGGGCCGCCAAGCTGTCATAGAAGCTTGGCGGCCCTTCGTCGGATCACGACCCTCGTTCCTCGGGTGTGTTCCGCTCAGGAACCAGTTACCAGCTGCGCTCCAGCGGGCGGCCCTCTTCGTAGCCCGAGCCGCTCTGCACTCCCACGACGGCGCGATCGGCGAACTCGGTGAGGCTGCGGGCGCCAGCGTACGTGCACGACGAGCGCACGCCGCTGGTGATCCAGTCCATGAGGTCCTCGACGCCGGGGCGCCGGGGGTCCAGGTACATGCGCGAGGTGGAGATGCCCTCCTCGAACATGGATGCGCGCGCCCGCTCGAAGGCGGACTGCTCGCGCGTGCGGTTGCGCACTGCGCGGGCCGAGGCCATACCGAAGGATTCCTTGTACATCTTCCCCTCGAAATCCACCAGGTGGTCTCCGGTGGATTCGTGGGTGCCGGCGAACCAGCTGCCGATCATGACCGAGCCAGCATCGGCGGCCAGCGCGAGGGCGACGTCGCGGGGGTGGCGGACTCCGCCGTCGGCCCACACGGACTTGCCGCGTTGACGGGCGGCGGCGGCGCACTCCAGCACTGCGGAGAACTGCGGGCGACCAACGCCAGTCTGCATGCGCGTCGTGCACATGGCGCCGGGGCCAACGCCCACCTTGAGGATGTCGGCGCCCGCGTCGATCAGGTCGTTGACGCCGTCCGCGGTCACCACATTTCCGGCCACGATCAGGACCCGACGGCCCGTCTCGGCCTCGAAGCGGTTGCGTTCCTCGTGGGCGATGGCCAACGCGCCGATCATCTTCTCCTGGTGGCCGTGCGCCGTGTCCATCACCAGCACATCCGCCCGGCCCTCGAGGGCGGCGCGCACCTTGGCCGCGATGTCGCCGTTGATGCCCACGGCCACGCCTGCGCGCAGCTTGCCCTCGTGGTCGACGGCGGGGGAGTAGATGCCTGAGCGTAGGGCGCCCTTGGGCGTCATCACTCCCACGAGGCGCTGATCAGCGTGCACCGCCACGGCAACCTGCCGGTGCGCCTCGGTCAATGTGTCGAACACCTGCGAGGGCGTGGCATCGGCACTCACGAACGTCACGTCGGTGCTCATCACGTCGCGCGCCTGTGAGAAGCGGTCCGCGTTCTCGGCGTCCTCCGGATGCACGACGCCCAGCACCTTGCGGTCCTTGTCCACCACGACGGCGACCCCGTGGGAACGCTTCGGGATCAGCTGCAGCGCCATGCCGACGGTGGTGTTGAGCGCGATGGTCACAGCGGTGTCGAAAACGAGATGCGAGGCCTTGACCTTCGCGATGGATTCGGCCACCACCTGTGAGGGGATGTCCTGCGGGAAGATGGCCAGGCCGCCGCGGCGGGCCATCGTCTCGGCCATGCGACGGCCCGAAACTGCAGTCATGTTCGCCGCCACCAGGGGAGTGGGCGTGGCCAAACCGTCGGTGGATGTGAGGTCGACGTCGAGCCGGGAGCTCACGCTCGAGCGGCTCGGGACCATGAACACGTCGCTGTAGGTCAGGTCGTAAGTGGGGTCACCATGGAGGAATCGCACGAGGGGCCACTGTACCCGGCCATGGCAGGAAAAGGAACGGCGCCCCAACCCCGAAGGATTCGGCGCCCATCTTTGATGACCACGGCGTCAGTGCTGGGATGAATCCTCCAGCTCAGGTGCGCCGTGGTTGCCGTGGTGCTGCGCGGCGTCGAGTTCGCCAGCCGTGGGCTTGGCGATCTCGTGGCCGAGGTACCAGCGTGACAGGCGTGCGCGCAGCTTGCTGATGCCACCCTTGCGGGCCACGCCCGAAGCGTCCGTGCCGCCGCCCTCTTCCAGCGGACGATGCTGCAGATGCTGCGTGAGGACGAACTGCTCGTCGTGCGACACGGGGACGTGCGCCTCGGAGTAGCCACCCTCGACCGAGCGGACGATCACGCCGTCCTCAGAGCCGTGCAGGGCACGCTCGCGGTCTTGACGCTGCAGCGCAAGGCAGAGGCGCTTGGTGATGATGAACGCGATGATCGGGCCGAGGAACACGGCGATCCGCAGGAAGATCGTGATCGCGTTCAGGCTCAGCGAGAAGCGCGTCGCGATGATGTCGTTCGAGCCGCCGAGCCACATCAGGCCATAGGCCGTCATGCCAGCCACGCCCAGCGCGGTACGCGTGGGGGCGTTGCGCGGACGGTCCAGCAGGTGGTGTTCGCGGTTGTCGCCGGTGAGCCAGCGCTCGATGAACGGCCACACACCGAGTGCGGTGAACAGCAGACCCATCAGGCCCACGCCGGGAACGAACACGGCCCATGCCCACGTGGTGCCACCCCAGTGCGACTCCCAGAACGGGGGAATCAGACGGAGCGCGCCTTCCACGAAGCCCATGTACCAGTCAGGCTGCGAACCTGCGGTGACCTTCGCGGGGTCGTACGGGCCGTAGGTCCACACCGGGTTGATCTGGAACAGACCGCCCATGAGCACCAGGAAACCGAACACCACGAAGAAGAAGCCGCCGGCCTTTGCCATGTAGACGGGGAAGAGCGGGTAGCCCACCACGTTGTTCTCAGTGCGGCCGGGGCCGGGGTACTGGGTGTGCTTGTGGTAGACCACGAGCGCCATGTGAGCCGAGATGAGGCCGAGCAGCAGGCCCGGGATCAGCAGGATGTGCGCCATGTAGAGGCGGGGGATGATCAGGCTGCCGGGGAACTCGCCGCCGAAGACGAAGAACTCAGCCCAGGTGCCGATCAGCGGGATCGAACGGATCAGGCCGTCGACGAAGCGCAGACCGGTGCCGGAGAGCAGGTCATCAGGCAGGGAGTAGCCGGTGAAGCCAGCCATCAGCGACATGGACAGCAAGCCGACGCCGATCAGCCAGTTGATCTCACGCGGCTTGCGGAATGCACCCGTGAAGAACACACGCAGCATGTGCACGGTGGCCGAGGCGACGAACAGCAGCGCTGCCCAGTGGTGGATCTGGCGCACCAGCAGGCCGCCACGCACGTCGAACGAGATGTTCAGCGTGGACGCGAAGGCCTCCGAGATGGGCATGCCCTTCATCAGCTGGTAGGAGCCGTCGTAGTGGATTTCTGCCATCGACGGCTTGAACCAGATGGTCAGGAAGACGCCGGTCAGCAACAGGATGATGAACGAGTAGAGGGCGATCTCACCCAGCAGGAAGGACCAGTGGTCAGGGAAGATCTTCCGCAGACCGCCCCGGCCGATCTTGCCGAGGCCGAGCCGCTCGTCGGCCCAACCAAGTGCGCCGGGCGCGGAGTTCTTCTGGCTGGGGGCCTCCTGGGCCTCAACCGCGGGCGACGTGTCGACGACGCTGGTGGGCTTGGCCATCACTGGTCTCCATCCTTGAAGTCGTTACGGGAATCGCGCTCGAAGTAGCTCGGGCCAACGGGCACGGGGAAGTCGCTGGTGGCGATCAGGTAGCCCTCGTCGTCGACGGAGATTGGCAGCTGCGGCAGCGAGCGCCCGGCAGGGCCGAACACGACGGCGCCGCTGTTGCCCAGATCGAAGGTCGACTGGTGGCAGGGGCACAGCAGGTGGTGCGTCTGACGCTCCCACAGCGAGATCGGGCAACCGACGTGGGTGCAGATCTTGGAGTAGGCGAGGATGCCGGAGACCTGCCAATCCGCGCGCGACGGCGGGATGGTGATCGAGTTGGGATCCATGCGTACCACGATGATGGCGGCCTTGGCCTTCTCCACGTGGGCTTCCATGCCGTGCAGTTCGAGCAGGCTGGCGGGCTGGGCATTGACCAGCTGGCCAACCTCCAGGTGCTCCGGCCGCAGCTCCACCCAGTTCTCGTCGTTGACGAGGCGCACCGAGTTGGCCCACAGGGTCTTCTCGATGGTCTCCTCGCGGACGCGGCGGGTGGGGTGGGGGCCCATGTCTGCCAGCAGCACGACGGCGGGCACCACGGCGATGCCCACGGCACCGCCGAGCGCGCCGAGGATGAGCGGCCGACGCTTGATGGCGGACTGCTCCACGCCGTCGGCGAACATCTGGGCGACGGTGGCGCGGTCTTCGCTGGAGGAAGCTGCGGTGTGGCGGTACTCGACGGATTCCTCATCACCCATGAGCACGCGGGCCCACTGGATGATGGCGATGCCGATGAGCAGAACCGCCAGACCGGCGGTCACACCGAGGCCCACGTTCATCGCGCTGGCCTGGAGCCAACCGAAGTCGATGTAGGCGTTGCGGGGCACCGCGAAGTAGATGACGATGAAGGCGATGGCCAGCACCGGCACGAGGCCGAGCATGGTCAGGATCGCCATGTATGCGCGGTTGCCCGCGCCCTTGTCAACGTCGGTGAAGCGCTCGATGTGCTCTTCGATGCCCGGATCAACGACGCTGTGGCCGAGATCCGGATCCTTCACCGGCAGATTGTCGTAGCTCATCGGGCGCGAGCTCCCTTCCGTGCGATCCACAGGGCGACGATGGAGAGGCCGCCGATGCCGATGATGAAGATCCACCAGCCCTCAGCAACCGGGCCGGCGTCACCCATGGTGAGGCCGCCGTAGTTCGGCTGCTCGTCGGCAGCTTCGAGGTAAGCGATGATCTCGCTCACGCTCTGATCCGTGAGGACGTCCTTGGAGAACATCGGCATCTGCTGCGGACCGGTGCGGACCGCCTCGTAGATGTGCACGGGGGTGGTGTTGGTGAGGTTGGGCGCGTACTTGCCCTCAGGCATTGCGCCGCCGCCGCCGACGATGCCGTGGCAGGCGGAGCAGTTCGCGCGGAACAGCGCGCCGCCGCGGGCAACCGCACGGGCCTTCTCATCTGCGCTCTGGTTGAGCGCGTCGAGGGAGTACTGCGACTCCTCGGGGATGGCCGGGCCGGCGCCAAGCGACGCGACGTACGCGGCAACGGCTTCGATCTGCTCCTGGGTGTAGTTCACCTTGCGCGCCGGAATCTGCGCCTCAAGGCGTGCGGCCGGCATGCGGCCGGTGCCCATCTGGAAGTCGACGGAGGCCGCGCCGACACCGATGAGGGTTGGGCCCTGCGTGGTGCCCTCACCGCCGAGACCGTGGCAGGAGGAGCAGGTGGTCATGTAGATGTCCTTGCCCTGCTCGATCTGCAGGGTGGTCTCCGTCTCGGCGGCGGAGCGTGGCGGGCTCACCACCGAGTAGCTGAGGCCTACGACAAGGAGGGCCAAGATCAGCAGCAGGGGCCGCGCCGCGGCATGCCGCCTGAGGTTGGTTGATTTCTTCACTGAAATGAAACTCCCGGTCTCGGTCTAGCGGAGGAAGTACAGAACGCCGAACAGGGCGATCCAGATCACGTCGACGAAGTGCCAGTAGTAGGACACGACGTGGGCGTGAACGGTCTGCTCGTGGGTGTGGATACGGGTCATGTAGGAGCGGGCCAGCACGTACCACATGGCCACGACACCGCCGAAGACGTGGATGCCGTGGATACCGGTGGCGATGAAGAACAGCGACCAGTACTGGTTGGTGGAGATGACGAATCCCTCGTTGAACAGGGTGAAGTACTCCCACACCTGGCCGGCGAGGAACACCGAGCCGAGGATGGCCGAGATGATGAAGCCCTGACGCACGCCCCACTTCAGCGGGTTGAGCCAGGAGCCATTGACACGGCCTGCTTCGGCGGCGTTGGCGCCCAACTGGATGGTGACGGAGCTCAACACCAGGATGGAGGTGTTGATGCTGGCGAACACAATGTCGAGGTGCGCGCTCTCCGTCGCCCACATCGACGGAACGCCGGCAGCTGCGGCGGCGTCTGCTGCCATGGAGCGAGTCCAGAAGTAGGCGGCGAAGATCGCGCCGAAGAACATCAGCTCGCTTGCCAGCCACACGATGACGCCGATGGCAGTCACATCAGGACGGCCGTACGGCTTGTTGAGTCGGGCGGACGGCACCGGATGGACAGCGCCGGACGGCATCTCCGTGGGTGCTTGGATTAGTTCATGATTCGTGGCCACGGGGACATTATGTCCTCAAATCGTGCAGAGGTCACGCCAAGCACGAACATTGGGACCACCCCCAGGAATTTCGCGGAAGAGGCTATGAGATAATGCGCCCTATGTTGAGCGGCTCTTTGGCCCTGTTTCCCATGCACGCCAAGCCTGATGATGACATTATCCCCCTTGTCGGAGCCAGATACTTCACGGCGTGGGAATTTCCCTGGCCGGCTGTTCTCGGCCTCCTCGTCGTCGGCGGTTTGTATCTGTGGGGGGTCCAACGTCTGAGACGGCGAGGGGACAAGTGGCCGCTCATGCGCACCTTCTCGTTCATCGTGCTCGGGCTGGGTTCGATCGCGATTGGCACCTTCTCCTTCCTGGGCGTCTACGACACGGTGCTCTTCTGGTCCCACATGGTCCAGCACATGCTGTTCGCGATGATCGCGCCGGTGTTCATCGTCTTCGGCGCCCCGGCCACGTTGGCGCTGCGCGCGCTGCCGAAGGAGGCGCGCGCGCTGCTGCTCAAGGTGCTGCACTCTTGGTTCGCGAAGATCCTGCTCTTTCCTCCACTGGCAACCGGGTTGATGGTGACCTACCCGTTCGCCCTGTACATGACCGGGTTGTACGACATCACCCTGCGCAACGACCTCGCCCACGACCTGCTGCATCTGTTCCTCGTGACGATGGGCGTTCTCTTCTTCTTCCCCCTGCTGGGCGTGGACCCGGTGCCCATCAAGATGCCGTACCCCATCCGGGTGCTGCTGTTCTTCGTCACCATGCCGTTCCATGCGTTCCTGGGCGTGACCATCATGGGTTCTTCGCGTCTGATCGCGGAGGAGTGGTACCTGTCCTTCGAGCGCAGCTGGGGAATCTCGCCCATGAAGGATCAGGAATGGGCGGGCGCTCTCATGTGGGCGACGGGGGACCTGACGATGCTGGCGGCGATGATCACGATCTTCGTCCAGTGGATCAAGGAATCGAACCGAGAGGCCAAGCGGATGGACCGCGCGCTGGACAGGGAGGACTCCCGCCGCGCCCGCGCCGCCGGACTTGGCTACGATGAGGTTCAACAGTCTCGGCCCATGGCTGAGGAAAGCAACGCGAAGGAAGACCGACAATGAGCGATGCCACCGTGAAGGTGCTGGTGTTCTCCGACAACCGCCAGGTCCGCGAGCAGGTGCGCCTGACGCTGGGCCGCAAGGTGGCCTCGGATCTGCCCGAGATCGAGGTCTTCGAGGTGGCCACCCAGGGCGCGCTGCTGCGCACGCTGGATGCCGGCAATGACTACTCGCTGATGATCTTCGACGGCGACGCCCAGCCGTCGGGTGGCTTCGGCCTCGCCCACCAGGTCAAGGAGGAGTACGCGGATTCCGCGCCCATCCTGCTGTTGGTTGCGCGTGAGGCTGACGCCTGGCTCGCCTCCTGGACCCGTGCCGAGGCAGTGGCCCCCACTCCGATCGACCCCATCACGCTGCCGCAGCAGGCCGCCCACCTCATCCGGGCTCGCCTCGCTCAGGTCGCGTGATGTCGACGACGTACACCTGGCCTGACATCCTGACCGGCCTGGTCCGGCGGGAGGGCCTCGAAGCCACCGCCGCCACCTGGGCACTGAATGAGATCCTCGCCGGACGCGCCTCGGAGGTGCAGATCGCGGCGATGCTCACCGCGCTGCGCGCCAAGGGCGAGAGCGAGGACGAGATCGCCGGGCTGGCAGATGCCATGTTGGCCAACGCCACCCCCATCGCACTCAACCCGGATGCCGTTGATGTCGTGGGCACCGGCGGTGACCGCGCCAACACCGTCAATGTTTCCACCATGGCCGCGATCGTCGCGGCCGGCGCGGGCGCCAAGGTGGTCAAGCACGGCTCTCGGGCTGCCTCGTCGCAGGCCGGCACCGCAGACACGCTCGAGGCGCTGGGGGTCAACCTCGCCGTCGATCCCACCAAGCAGGCCGGGATCCTGGAGGAGACGGGCATCGCGTTCCTCTTTGCGCAGCTGTACCACCCCGCCATGAAGAACGTGGCGGTTGTGCGCAAGAAGCTGGGCATCCAGACCACTTTCAACTTTCTCGGCCCGCTGGCCAACCCAGCCCGCCCGCGGGCCATGGCTCTCGGAGTGGCCAACGACGACATTGCCCCCGTGATCGCGCGCGTCCTTGCTGAGCGGGGCACGCGAGGCATGGTGTTCCGTGGCTTCGATGGCCTGGACGAGCTCACGACCACGTCGGAATCCGATGTGTGGTTGATCGCCGAGGGCAGGGTGTTTCGTACCTTGCTCGATCCGCGAGACCTCGGGCTCGAGCCGGCCTCTCCCTTCGAGTTGGAGGGTGGCCCGCCGGAGCACAACGCCCAGGTGGTGCGTGACCTCGTGGCCGGCAAGCCCGGTCCGGTACGCGACATCGTCGTGCTCAACGCTGCCGCAGCGCTGCTGGCCTACCGGGGCATCTCGACGGTGACCGAACTGGTCGCCCAGATGGAGCCGGCATTGAAGGCGGCCAATGACGCGATCGATGACGGCAAGGCCGCCGAGACCCTCGAGAAGTGGGTGGCGGCTACCCAGCGGTAGCGGTCACCACTGCAGCGACCAACGGGCCCAGCCAGAGTGCTGGCCCGAACGGGAAGTGACGCGGCCTGTCCGTGTGACTGCGCGCCCAGACGGCGTGCCCGATGCCATGCAGTGCGCCCAGCACGGTGCCTGCGAGCAATGACGTGGTCCATGGGCTGACGCCTGCCTGCCCGCTGACCGCCCCGATCAGGAGTGCAAGGCGCACGTCGCCGAATCCGAGGGTACGGGAGAAGCGCCAGGCCAGATAGAAGAAGAGGAAGGCCGCCGCGGCGCCGATCATGGCGCCCACCGCGGCGCGCCAGTCCGCGACGGCCAGCGGGATCAGGCCAATGCCCATGGCGCCCGCTGCCCACCAATGGAGCCGTTGGGGCAGGAAGGTGGTCCGCAGGTCGACGAGCACCAGGGGTAGGCCCAGCGCGAGATAGGGCACCCAGAGCCAGCAATGCGACGGCGGGGTCAGCCAGAGCACCGAGCTGCAGGCCGCCGCAACGCCCGCCAGCAGCGCTGTTGACTTGGGCGTGATCAGTGCCCGGAGATCAGGCGCCTCTGGATCATCGATCCTGATTCGGGGCACCATCCCCACCCACGTCAGTGCTGCGACGGTGACAACGGCTAACGCGACGAGCCAGTTCATGGCTCACACCATAGGGCCGGGCGCCAGCCAGGCAGCGGGCGCGCGGCTCGTGGTTGTGGATAAGTGGAAAGCCGGAGATCCACCCCTTGCATGTATAGCAAAGATGTACTATAATTAATGCATGGTAATGGAACAGGCAAGAGCGCTCGGGGATCGCCTCCTCGAAGTGCGTGCCATCCGTGAGCAAGCAGAGGCTGATGAGGTGTCGCTGATCGCGGAGCTCGCTGAGGCCTACATCCTCCCGGCGGGTGCGGAGCAGAAACACACCCACCTGATCGATGCCCTGGCGGAAGAGGTGTATCCCT
>JAUNUF010000152.1 GCA_030538315.1 Propionibacteriaceae bacterium | reverse complement strand
CGTTTGACCAGCTGCCCCACGGAGCCGTTGTCGCACAGTTCCATGACGAGATAGGGGCGGTTGTCGCGGGTGGTTCCGGCGTCGATCAGCGACACGACGTGCGGGTGCGAGCTCACCTGCGCCGCGGCCGTCGCTTCGCGGAGGAACCGGCGACGGTTGCGGTCGTCGTCGAGGATGCGGGAGTCGATCTTGACGGCGACCTCGCGGTCGAGCGACACCTGTCGTCCGCGGTAGACGGTGGCGAACCCGCCCTTGCCGATGGCCAAGCCGAGTTCGTACCCCGGCACCAAGCCGCCGGGCGGCCTGGATGATTCGGACATCGATGCTCCTGGACGCGGTTCGCTACAGAGGTCCAGTCTACCGAGGGGGCGGTCCGACCCCCGGGCCCGGTGACACGGACGGGCAGGAGAAGGTCGCGGGGTCACGTCGCGGGGTTACCCTGACCCCATGGCAACGCTGCGGACGGTCACCCTCAACACCGGATTCGACGACTACTTCACCGTCGGGGAGATCGCGTGGGGCGGGGTCGCGCCGATGCACGCGTTCCATTCCGTCTGCTCCGGCAAGGGCATCAGTTGCGCCCGCACCGCCGGCGCCTTGGGGTTGCCCGCCGTCGCCTACGCGCTCGTGGGCGAGGCCGACGTGGAGGTTTTCGGCGCCCGCCTCTCCGACGAAGGCATCACGCACCGCCTCGTGGGCGTCCCGGGTTCCACACGGCACAACCTCACGCTCGTTGACGGCACCGGCCAGCGCGTCGCGGCGCATTTCGTGGCGCAGGGCTTCCACCTGACGGCCGACGACGTGACTCCCCTCGTCGACGCCGTGCTGGCCGACATCGAGCCCGGCGACGTCGTCACCCTCAACGGTTCCACCGCGACCGGCCTGCCCGACGACACCTGGGCTGGCCTGGCGGAGGCCGCGATCGAGCGGGGCGCGCGGGTGATCGTCGATGCGCAGAAGGCGGCGTTCATCGCGGCGCTGCGGGTGCCGGGGGTGTTCGCCTTCAAACCGAACGACGACGAGATCCTGCCGCTGCCGGGTGTCGCCGACTCGGCTGCTCCGGTGTCGACGGCGTTGCGCCTCCTCCGCGACGCCGGGGCGAGGCTGCCGCTCGTGTCGCTCGGGGCCGACGGCGTGGCGTTCCTCGATGGCGACGTCGAGCGGCGGGCGACGTGCCCCGTCGACAACGCGGTGGTGTCGGTGATGGCGGGCGACGCGTTCGTCGCGGGGATGGCGCAGGGCTTGTTGGCGGGCGCTGAGCCGGTCGATTGCCTGCGTCATGGGTTGGCCGCTGCGGCGGCGCACGTCGAGGGTCTGTCTGGGTCTGCGTTGCGGTCAAGAGCGGTCGAGAACCTCGCACGGCTGCAGCTGTAGCTCTGCTCTCTGGTCTTCTTCGGTCGTCTTGGTCGGGTGCCGCGATGACCAACAGCCAACTTGGCGCCCAGCCGAACGAAACGATGGCGCGCGGGGTGATAGCCGTGGTCGGTAGCGGCGAAGTCGACACGCTCGCAGAGTCACCCGTCGACCAGCGGTAACTCTCTCTAGCCGACCAGCCGACTACCATGGGACAGTGATCCCCCGACGTCTGCTCCGCGCCCTTCTGGTCGCGACGATGTTCGCGATCGGGATCATCACCAGCCCGCTGCCCGCCGCGGCCGACGGCGACCCCCTCGACGTCACCATCACCTCCATCACCCCCGCGGCGCTGAATCTGAGCGATCCGGAGCAGATCGTCGAACTGCGCGGCACCCTCGTCAACACGTCCACCGAGCCGATCCGCTACGTCAACGTGCACTTCTGGCGGCTGCCGGAGGCGCTGGCGTCGATGGAGCAGGTCACGAAGCTCACCGCGGGCGGGGCCGATCTGCCGCTGGGCGCCCGCCTGTTCGACGACGCCCTCGGCAACCTGCACCTCATCCGGCAGGACGAGGAGTTCGGCCCCGGCGAGCGCGCCGACTTCCACGTCAAGGCCACCGTCGCCCAGCTGACGTCCGGCCAATACGCGCTGACCAGCACCGACGTCGCGTATCTGCTCGGCGTGCAGGTGCGCGGCTACCCCGGCGGCGAAGGCAACCAGGTGGTGGGCCGCGCCCAAGTGGCGGTGGCGGCCACCGACCATCCCGTCAGCTCCAGCGCTCTGGTTCTGCTCACCGCCCCGCCCAGTTGGCTGCCGAACGGCACGTTCACCGACGACTCCCTCGTCGCCGACCTCGGCGGCCGGCTCGACACCCTCCTCACCAGCGCCGAACGCCCACGGGTGGAGTCCGCCGTCGACCCCGCCCTCTACGCCGCGGTGGAACGGCTCAGCAACCCCCACGTCGTCGACGGCGAACAACGCCCCGGCAGTGGCGTGGCGTTGCGCTGGTTGAGCCGCGTCGACGAACTGGCCAAGGCAGGCCGACTCTGGCGCCTCCCCTACGGCGACCCCAACCTCGGGCGCGCCGAGGCCACCAATGTGCTGCCGCAGGTGCTGAAGTGGGCCGACGACGCCACCCCCGGCGCACTGAAGGAACTCCCCACGCTGGCGGTCCTCGAGGACTCGACCGGCGAGTTGGCGCACAAGCTCACCGACATCAACACGGTCGTCGTCCGCAACGCCCGCGGCGCCGAACCCGGCAAGCCGCGCCTGCTCGGCGCCTCCCCGCAGACCGGCTTCACGGCCTTGCCGGAAGGGGTTCGGCTGGCTCGTCGCATCACGGAGGACCTGCTGTCGCCGCGGCCGCCGTTCTACGTCATCGACACCCCCGAAGCGGCCCGCGCCGACGACGAACTGGGCGCCTACCGACGCCATGTGCCCGTTTCCGCCGTCCCCGCCACGCGCATCCAGTGGGCCGAGGCCCCCACGCCGGAGGCGTGGCCCGACGTCGCGGAGGCGCTCACCGCCGTCGACGCCGCCAACGTGTTCCAGCGCATCCTCACCGCCTCCGATGAACCCGCCGACGATCCGACGCTGGGCGCGCTCGCCTACTCGAAGGGTTTCGCGGACCAGGCGGCCGCCGTCGAGTGGGTCAAGGCCGGCACGCCCGCCGA
>JAUNUF010000033.1 GCA_030538315.1 Propionibacteriaceae bacterium | reverse complement strand
GCACCGGCGAAGAAGCCAGCACCCCAGCCTGCGGCCTTAGCGGAGGGTTTGATCTCTGCGGAGGCAAGCTCGGACGTCTTGGACACGAACTCGGAAAGCGAATCCTTGATGTCGACGAGCGGGTGGCGGGGCTCGATGGGCATGGTGTGCTCCTTTCGCGCTAACAGCCTAGTACGCGCATCCTCAGAGAGGGATGGCCAAACCGCTATCGGGCAGTTCAACGGGCCCGGTCAGCTCTTCGTGGTTGACCCACGCGCGCCAGCAGAGCAGTTGGTACGGCAGCCGCAGGTTCTCGCCGGGGCGCACTGCGCCGTCGAAGAGTTCGACGACCTGGTCGAGGAGGGCGCCCAGTTGGGCCTCATCGAGGTTCGTGGTGAACGGCTGGTGGCGCACCATGGAGACGAGATCCTCGCGGCTGATGGGTTGCCAGACGCGGAACGCGCGGCGCTCCACCTCGGGGAAGTAGCGGGACTTGCCCAGGGTGTCGAGGCTTTGATGGCCGTAGTCGCCCTTCATGGCCATGGGGTCGTAGCGCCGCAGGATGGCGGCGAGCCGGCGCACCCACGGCACGGAATCGTCGCGCACCAGGTAGGAGGCGCTGATGCAGCCGCCTGCCCTCAGGACGCGGGCCAGCTGGGGCAGCGCGTGGCTCAGATCGAAGCGGTGCAGGCACTGGTGGGCGAAGACCACCTCGAACTGCAGCGGATCCGTGGGGATCGCCTCTGGGCGCGCAAGGAACGGGGTGACGCGCTCCAGGGGGGCGAGGCGGGCGACGAGCGCCGGGTCGTCCGTGAGCGCGAACAGCGTGTGGCCGGCGCCGGTGAGGCGGCGGGCGAGGTGCGCATCCGTGGCCAGGACGAGGCCGCGCACCTCCTGCCACACGGAAAGCCAAGTGAGGGCCTCATCGGGCAGGGTGATGCTCATGGGGTCCTTCCTGGAAGCTTGGCGTGGAGCCCAGCCTAGCCGCCGGGGTGGGCGGTGCGTGGCATCGTCGGGTCGCCGGTGAGTTGTCCACAGGGGGAGCAAGTCATCGAATTTCTGGGCTTCCGCTGGCCACAGTGGAGGTATGGAAGCTCACGTTCTGCTCTGCTCGCGTGACCCCGCCGTCGTGGAGGCGGTGGAGGTCTCCGCGGCCGCCCTCGAGGTGCCGCTGCGCGTGGTGCACCACCCGGATGAGGTGAGGGCAGCATGGCCGGAGGCGGCGCTGCGGCTGGTGTCGACGGAGGTGGCGGCGCGGTGGTCTGGGGTCAATCCGGGCCTGGCGTACGTGGTGGGTTCGTCGCCCGCGGAGTTGGCGCGGTGCTCGGCCGGGCTCGGCCTGCCCGTCCTGCCGCTGCCGGATGCCGGCGGGCACCTGGCTGAGGCCATGACGGCCGCGGTGCGGCGCGAAGGAGCGCGGGGGCAGGTGGTGGCGGTGTTGGGGGCTTCGGGCGGCCTGGGAGTGAGCACGTTGGCGGTGTCGCTGGCGTTGGTGGCTGCGGCCGGAGGATCGCGTTCGACGGCGGTCGAACTAGCTGTGGCGGGTGGCGGGCTCGATCTGTTGGTGGGAGCAGAGACGCTCGACGGCGTGCGCTGGCCGGAGCTCTCGCATGCCCGCGGTGAGTTGGGGGAGCTGTTCAACGTGCTGCCCAAGGTGGAGGGCGCCGCGATTCTGGCATTGGGGCGTGACGGCCCGGTCTCGCCTGGGGGTGCTGCGGTCGCCGCGGCGGTGGGGTCGCTTCGTCGCTCCACGGATCTTCTGGTGCTGGATGCCGGGCGTGAGGTTCCCGCCACGGAGGCGGATCAGGTGTTGTTGATGGTGGGAGCGGATGTGCGTTCTGTGGCGGCGGCCCGGATGCTGGCCGAGGGGCGTTCGGTCACGCCCACGGGTTTGGTGGTGCGTCAGGGGCCGGGCCGCTCCATCCCGGCTGAGGTGGTGTCCCGCTCGCTGGGGGTGCCCTGCCTGGGCGTGATCGGCCACGACAAGGCCGTTCCGCGCTTGGCGGAGCTCGGGATGCCTCCGGTGGCTGCGCCGTCGAAGCGCTTCCGCCGCGAGGTCGCCCAGCTGTGGAAGGCGGTCTGCGGTGCTTGAGTTGGATGAGTTGCAGACCAAGCTCGCGGCGCTGGGGCGCCCCCACACCCCAGTGGACGTGGCTGGTGCCCTGCGTGGGATGGGGATGATCGTCACGGATGCCGTGGTGCATGACGTGCTGCAGCAACTCCGGCGCAACAGCATTGGCGCCGGCCCGCTGGATGAGCTGCTGGCGGAGCCGGGAGTTTCGGATGTCGTGGTGAACGGGCCTGGCGAGGTGTTCGTTGACCGGGGAAAGGGGTTGGAACCGGCAGAGGTGCGCTTCGTTGATGACGAACAGGTGCGCCGCCTCGCCATTCGGCTGGCGGCGGCCGCCGGCAGGCGCCTGGATGACGCCGCACCTTTCGTGGACGGTCGGCTGCCCGGAGGGGTGCGGCTCCATGCGGTGCTGGCGCCCGTGGCCGCCCCGGGGACGTGCCTCTCGCTGCGCGTGCCGGCCCGGCGCAGCTTCTCGGTGGATGATCTGGTGGCGGCGGGGTCGCTGCCGGCGGAGGGCGCGGCGCTGCTGCGCGCTGTGGTCGCGCGGCGCCTGCCCTACCTGATTTCTGGCGGCACCGGGACGGGAAAGACCACGCTGCTGGCCGCTCTGGTGGGCTTGGTGCCGCAGCATGAACGCGTGGTGATCGTGGAGGACGCCAGAGAGTTGGCACCGGATCACCCGCACTGCGTACGTCTGGAAGGCCGGCCGCCCAATGCGGAGGGGGCGGGCGCCATCACGCTCACCACCCTGGTGCGGCAGGCGCTCCGCATGCGCCCAGACAGGGTGGTGTTGGGCGAGGTGCGTGGTGCGGAGCTGACGGATCTGCTGACGGCGCTCAATACCGGCCATGAAGGGGGCTGCGGCACCGTGCACGCGAACTCGGTGCAGGATGTGCCCGCCCGCCTGGAGGCCCTGGCTGCGCTGGGCGGGTTGGGGCGCGAGGCGTGCCATGCCCAGATCGCCGCCGCATTGCGGCTGGTGATCCACCTGCAGCGGGAACCGTCCGGGATGAGGCGGGTGGCCCAGGTGGGGCTCTTCCGGCGCGGCCACGATTCACTGGTGGAGATCGACGTCGCGGCAACCTTCACGCCCACCAATGTGCAGTTCCATGGCGCGCCCGGGCAGGAACTCCGGGGCCTGGTGCGGCTGTGACCGGGGCAGCGTTGGTGGCCGCCCTGGCAGCGGCACTCTTGATTGGCCCCCGGGCGGGGCTGCGCAGGTTGGAGCCCCCGCGCCCGGCGCGGCAGTGGAAGGTATCGCCGTGGGCGGTGCTGGCGATCACCGCCGCCGTCGGCGTGGGAGGGGCCTTCGGAGCCAGGGCTGTGGGTTGGCTCGCCGTGGCCAGCATCGCGCTCGGCACTGCTGGCTGGCTCGTTGTGGCAGCGGGCAAGCGCCGGGCTCAGGCGCGGAGGGCTGCTGAATGCGCCGTCGCGGCACGGGTGCTGAGTTCGCTGTTGCGCAGCGGTCAGATTCCCACGGCCGCGCTGGCGGAGGCGGCGCTCGACGCTCCGGTGCTGGCTCCAGCGGCGGCCGCCGCACGGCTGGGAGCGGATGTGGGTGCTGAACTGATCCGGGCTGCGGATGCGCCCGGCCAGGCTGGCCTCCTGTCCATCGCTGCGGCGTGGAGCGTCAGCGAACGCAGTGGCGCCCCGGTGGCAGCGGTGCTGACGGAGGTGGCGGAGAACCTGCGCCGCCAGCGCCAGCTGCAAGCCGTCGTCGAATCGGAGTTGGCGGCAGCCCGCACCAGCGGCCACATCATGGCCGGTTTGCCGTTCCTGGCCGTGGGGTTGGGTTTCATGGCAGGCGCGGATCCGCTTGCCTTCCTGTTCGGTGGGGTGGTGGGCCAGGTTCTAGTGCTCGCGGCCGTCACGTTGACAGCGGCGGGTGTGCTCTGGATTGACAGGCTTGCCAGGGTGAAGCAGGTGGTGAGATGAGTCAGATCGTGCTGGCTTCCGTGGTGGCGGCATTGGCGGTGGCCCTCCTGGTGGCCCCGCCACCCATGGCTCGCCTGCATCCCTCCCGGCGTTTGGCCCTACCCGGGTGGCTCACCGCCAGGGTGGGCAAGGAGCCAGCGCACGCGGAGCTGCTCGCCCAGTTCCCAGAGGCGGTGTCGCTCCTGGCGGTGTGCCTCGACGCCGGCCAACCCATGGTGGCCGCGGTGGGCTCGGTTGCGCAGGTGTCGCCTCCTGCCACTGAGCGGCTGCTCCGTGAGGTGGCGGCGCAACTGGCGCTGGGGCGCGCCGGGCCCGCGGCGTGGGAAGGTCTCCGCGGCCACCCGGTGTGGGGGCGGGCCGCGGCAGACATTGCGCGGGCGGAACGCTCCGGCTCCTCTCTCACCACAGTGCTGCGGGTGCACGCTGAGGACGGGCGGCAGGACGCCCGAGACGCCGCGTTGAAGGCGGCGCGCACCGTGGGTGTGCGCTCGGTGATCCCGCTGATGGCCTGCTTCCTGCCGGCGTTCATGTTGATCGGGGTGGTGCCCATCGTCGCTGGGCTGATCGGCAACTTCCTCAGCGGCTCATGACCGGTCAGGCCGGCGAAGCGCGGCCGGCCACGGCACGCGGCGTTGCAGTTGACGCACCACGAAGCCCACCAGGAATGCCGAGATGAATGTGCCTTCCCGTACGCCCTCCAACCGTCCCAACAGCAGGAAGGAGAGGAGCAGGGCGATCGCCACGAGCACTGAATCCAGGGTGATCTTGACCGCGCCGAACTCGCGCCCGGTCACCTTGGCCACGGCCACGGAGATGCCATCGCCGGCCAGGGTCAGCACCCTCGGCGTCACCTGCAGCCACACGCCCACGCCCAACACCAGTGAGCCCAGTGTCGAGTAGGCGAGCTGCGTCGGCCAGAAGGTGGGCTGGAATCCATCGAGTAGCCACACGGACAGGTCGCAGAACGCGCCGAAGAGGAACGCCGCCGGCACCTGGAGCAGTTGGATGGGCTCGAACTGGCGGCGCAACACCGCGATCTGGGCCAGCAGAAGCAGCACGTTGATGGCGACGGTGTACTGGCCCAACGTGAAGGGCGTGGCGTAGCTCATCACGAGGGGGATCGCGGAGATGGGGGTGGTGCCGATGTGCGAGTGCACGGTCATGGCGATGCCCACCGACATGATGAAAATGCCGATGAAGAACGTCAGGTAACGCAGGAAGAGGTTCTGCGCGTTCGCTCGTGCCACTCAGCCACCCCAGCTACGCGGAGCCGGTACCAAGGTGATTTCGATCCCGCCAGGATGCCGCGCCTGCAAGGGCCTCAATTGCCTCGGCGACAAAGTCATCCAGATCCGGACGGTAGTGGTGGTCTTCGCCCGAGTCGACGTGGTGCACACTCAGCATCCGCCACACCCCCGGCACGAGATAGCTCGTGTAGCGGCGCATCTCGACCCCTCGGGCCACAGCAGCTACCTGCCACTCCTGGATGGTGTTGATCAGAGCACGCTCGGTGCGGTCCAGGAAAGTGGTGTAGTACGCCTCGAAGTCAGCATCGCCGCGAACCTGTGCTCGGAGGCGTCGGCGTCGCCTGGCGAGTTGATCGTCCTCGTCGAGTGGGAAGTGCCTTGACTCGCGGTAGCACTCAAGCAACGAGCGGACTGGGTCGTCGGTGGCTGATAGCCGTCCCTGGAAATCGGTGACGAATGACTCGAAGGTCTCGGTGTCGAAGAAGAGCGACTCCTTCTGTCGGAAGTGCCGGAAGAAGGTCCGTCTCCCCACCCCGGCGGCCTTGGCGATGTCTGCGATCGTGACTGCGGAGTAGCCGCGTGATTCAAATAGGTCGTAGGCAGTCATGCGAATCTTGCGCTTCGTCCGTTCGGACTTACCCACAGGCGCCAGTACCGGCAAGGCGGATCCTTTCAGACGTTGCACACATTTCACGTGAAGTTAACCTTCGTTTCGCCTTCAGTTCAGGAGCTACCTCTAGTTTCAGAGTCGAAAATGGCACGTGTGCCATTCCGCTACTCCCAGAAGGATGTCCGTCATGTCGCAAGGTCAATTCAACTTTTGCTTCTCTCGCCGCACTCTACTGGCCACGGCCTTTGTAGCCGGGCTTGCCGGCTTGGCGGGTTGCAGCGCGGGCGATGCAACCACCCCCTCACCCACTGCTGATTCGACATCTGCTGCTGGTTCCACGGGCAACGCCCAACCCGCGCAGGGTGGCACCGTCACGATCGCGCTCGATCGCGAGATCCCCAACATCGATCCCAAGGAAAACCTCATCGGACAGCAGCCGGTGCTGATTCTGTCCAACGCCATCTACGAACCGCTGATGACCACCGCGGATGGCGGCACCTTCGCTCCCGTCAAGGCCGAATCGTTCGAAGCCAATGCTGATGGCTCAGAATGGACCTTGGTCCTCAAGAGTGACCTGGTCTTCAGCAACGGTGATCCGTTGAACGCTGACGCCGTGATCAAGCATGTCGAGCGGATGAGCGATCCGGCGATTGGCGCATCGAGCGCCGGCCAGGCAGAGCAGATCAGCACGATGACCGCCAGCGACGACAGGACGGTGGTTTTCACCCTGAAGGCGCCGAACGCCGACTTCATCGGCCAGTTCGCTCGTCAGCTTGGCATGATTGCGCACCCGACGGCCGTTGACGAGTTCAACTTCCCGCTCGGTTCCGGCCCCTACGTTGTTACGGGGTTCCAGTCGGGTAGCGAGATCGAACTGACCCGCTCTGAGAACTACTGGGGTGAGCCGGCAGTTGCCGACAAGCTCGTTTACAAGATGTTGCCGGACGCTGACTCGCGCTTCCAGTCGCTGCAGTCCGGCGACGTCGACATCATCTGGACCGAGGTCACCAAGCAGATGAACGAGGCTCGCTCCGCCAACTTGAACGTGAACGCTGCTCCGGCTGCCGTGTCGAGCCTGCTGATGAACCAGGCCAACCGTGCGCTGCAGGACGTCGCCGTGCGCAAGGGAATCATTCAGGCCATCGACCGCGAGGCCCTGAACGCTGTGGTGAATATGGGTGAAGGCGTGACTGTCGACAACCCATACTCGTTGCAGACCGCTGTCGCTCCGACCGTCGACTACCCCGCTTACGATCAGGCAGCCGCCGAGGCTGCTCTGAAGGGCAAGAACCTGTCCCTGAAGATGATTGTCGAGAACCGCGTGGACACCATGCAGCGCGCTACTGCGGTCCAGGACATGCTGTCCAAGGTCGGGGTTACCGTCGAGGTCAGCCCGGTTGAGTCCGCGAACTTCGCCTCCACCTTGAAGGCTGGAGACTTCGACATCGCCGACTTCGTGACCAGCGTCTTTGGTGACCCGAACGGCGCCACCATGGTCTTCTCCTCTGACGGCCCGTACAACTTCACGAAGTACACCAACAGCACGGTTGACTCGGAGATCGCTGCATCCAAGACGACCACCGACTCGGCCAAGCGCGCTGAGCACTTCAAGAAGATCTCCGACGAGATCACCAAGGATGCCTCGGCTGCTTGGTACACGGCGTCCAATGCCGGCATCATCAGCTCCTCGGACATCGCAGGCGTGCCAGATGTGTCCAAGCTGACGCTGGTCTCCATCAACCCCAAGACCATCGGAAAGTCCCAGTGACACTGGGCTACTGGCTAGGTCGGATCGTCCGGTCGGTGCTCGTCCTATTCGTGGTGACCGTTCTGGTCAGCGCAATGACGTACATCATTCCGGGCGATCCGGCCCTTGCAATCTTGGGGCCGGAGGCGTCGCCTGAACAGCTTGCCGAATTGAGGCACGCTCTCGGCCTGGACACCGGCTTCTTGGAGCGCTACACGACCTGGATCGGTAATGCCTTCCAAGGCGATCTGGGCCTGAGCTTCTCCAGCGGTCGGCCTGTTGCTGCTGAGTTTGGTGAGCGGTTGCCCGTTACCTTGCAGGTGGTGTTGATGGCCGAGGTGTTGGCTCTTGCGATCGCTGTCCCTCTGGCCCTGTATGGCGCCTACAGGCACGGCGGATGGTTGGATCGGCTCAGCTCGACCGGCGCCTTCCTGCTGATGGCTATCCCTTCCTTCGTGATCGGCCTGATCTTGATCTGGCTCTTCGCCGTACTGCTCGGCTGGCTGCCCGCGTCAGGCTTCGTACCGTTCGCCGAAGACCCCTTGGGCAACCTGCAGCGAATGGTGCTGCCTGTGATTACTCTCGGCTTGGCTGAGGCGGCGGTTTACACCCGGGTGCTGCGTGGCGCCGTTATTGAGAGCTTGGAACAGCCCTTCGCCTTTGCTGCTCAAACTCGTGGAGCCAGCCCCAGCCAACTCCTGTGGCGCACTGTGCTGAGGCCGAGTTCGCTCCCGCTGCTCAACCTGGTTGGCATCAACTTGGGTGTGGCGTTCGGTGGCACCTTGTTGGTCGAAACCCTATTCGCGCTGCCCGGCGTCGGCCGGTTGGCCATCAGTGCGATCGGTAACCGTGACCTCCCCCTGATCCAAGGCGTGGTGCTGTTCGCCGCCCTCGCCGTCGTGGTCATGAACATGGTGGTCGACGTGGCTCAGCGCTTCATCGATTCAAGGAGCGAACGTGTCACTTCCTGAGGCAACCACTGTGCAGACGACCAACCTGACTCCACCCAAGGGCGGCAAGCGAAAGCTGCCCACCAAGGGTGCGCTCATCGCCATGATCTGGCTCGGCTTGCTGGTCATCGGCGTGGTCTTGGCAATCGCACTGCCGGGCGCAGACCCGTACAGCAACAATTACGACAGTCTGGGGCTGCCGCCCAGCTTGAGCCATCCACTGGGTACGGACGCCCTCGGCCGAGATGTTCTCGTTCGAACTCTGTACGGTGCGCGCTCATCCCTGATCATCGCGCTCATGGCGGTTCTTGTTGGCGGCCTGATCGGCACCTTACTGGGGACCGCTGCTGGCTATCTGCGCGGTTGGCTGGATACCGTGCTCGGTTTCGTCATCGACGTGCTGCTGGCCCTGCCGTCACTGCTGCTCGTGATCACGATCGTCGCGCTAAGGGGCCCCAGTCTGATGACGATCTCCCTGGTGATCGCGCTGCTGTCCATTCCAACCTTTGCACGCATATCTCGGGCTGCCGCCCTGTCGATTAGCGGCGAGAGTTTTGTCGTCGCAGCGCGCACCCTGGGCGCGTCCCACTCCACGATCGTGGTGAGAGAGATCCTGCCCAACGTCTTGCCTGTCATCACCCCCTACGCGCTGACCTCAGCGGCAAACGCAATCATCCTGGAAGGTGCGCTCAGCTTCCTCGGCTACGGCCTGCGGCCACCGCTACCTAGCTGGGGAGGCCTGATCGCCGATGGCCGCTCGCAGCTGTCTGACGCACCGTGGGTGACCATGGGCCCGGCCCTCGTGCTGTGCCTCACCATCATGGCGATCAACATCATCGGCGATTACCTGTCCGGACGAAGGAGAAACCAGTGACTGATGTATCGCCAGCCCAGCCGCTCCTGCGCGTGTCAGGTCTGCAGACACGCTACGGGGAACATGTCTACCCAGTACGAGGGGTCAGCTTCGATCTACACCGCGGCGAGTCTCTCGGCATCGTCGGCGAATCAGGATCCGGCAAGTCAGTGTTGTTGCGGTCGATCATCGGTGTGCATCCGCGGACGTCGACACCAACCGTCACAGGTTCGGTGCGGTTCGAGGACGAGGATCTTCTAACTGCTAGCCCGGCGCGTCGCCAAGAGCTCCTGGGACGACGAATTGGGGTGATCCACCAAGATCCCTTGACCTCTCTGAACCCCCTGAAGCGAACCCGCGATCAGGTTCTTGAGTCACCGCGCTATCACGGGCAGAAGGCCAGCAAGGCCGACTGGCAGACCCGCGCCCACGACGTGCTGAAATCAGTCGGTTTCCCTCAGCCTCAGGATGTGCTGCACAAGTACCCCCACGAGATGTCGGGCGGGCAACGACAGCGCATCGGTATCGCTGCCGCCGTCGTCGAGAACCCCACGCTGCTCTTTGCAGACGAACCAACAACAGCGCTCGACGTCACCGTTCAGGCTCAGGTGCTGGACTTGTTGGAGCGGCTACGTGCCGAGCAAGGATCTGCACTGGTGCTCGTCACGCACGACCTCGCTATCGTCGCGCGTCGCTGTGACCGGATCGCGGTGATGTACGGCGGCAGGATCGTCGAGATCGCACCTGCCGATCAACTCACCACCGAACCGCTGCACCCCTACACCAGCGGGCTCCTCCAGGCCCGTCCAGCCCTGCGTGGCCCGAAGGCCCAACGACTGGTCGCTATTCCAGGTACAGCGGTGCCGCCATCTCGCCCACTGTCCGAGGGGTGCTCGTTCGCCTCCCGTTGCCCCCTGGCCGATGATCGGTGCCGCACCCAGCTGCCAGAGTTGACTACCCCGAGTCCTGGCTCTGACTGCCAGGTGGCCTGCTGGAAACCAGGAGAGCAACCCAAGTTCAGCGCGACTCCGTCGCAAGCGCGAGGAGATGACAATGACTGAGCCAATCCTGCAAATCGACGGACTGCGGGCCGCCTATGGAGACCACGTCGTACTGACCGATATCAACTTGGAAGTGCCGAAAGGCAGCTGTGCGGCCATTGTCGGCGAGTCCGGTTCCGGGAAATCCACGTTCGCCAAGGTGTTGATGGGGCTGAAACGTCCTGCAGCAGGGAAGGTGCTGGTTGAGGGCAAGGACATTTGGTCTGGCCAGTTCGATCGGCGCACCAACGGGATGGAGATGATCTTCCAAGACCCGATCTCTTCCCTCAACCCCCGTCGCTCGTTGGCGGCAATCGTCGCCGAGCCATTGCGAATCCGCGGAGTCGGAGATGCCCAGAGCCGGCGTACGCGGTCTGCTGAGTTGCTCGATCAGGTCGGCCTTCCCGCCGAGCGCTATGCAGGACTGCGGCCGTCGGCCATTTCAGGTGGACAAGCGCAGCGTGTGGCGATCGCGCGCGCGCTGGCCGCCGAGCCGCGGGTGCTGGTTTGCGATGAACCAGTCTCCGCCCTCGACGTGTCGGTGCAGGCCACGGTGCTCAATCTGTTCGCTGATCTACGCGATCATTACGGCCTAACCATGCTGTTCATCTCCCACGATCTGGCCGCCGTGCGGATGATCTCGGACACGGTCCATGTACTTCAGAAGGGCGTCTTCGTCGAGTCTGGGCCGACGGACCAGGTGATCAACGAACCAACCCACGAGTACACCCAGCAGTTGATGGCAGCCGCACCCTCACTTTGAACCCTGCCCATATCAGGAGAGTCACATGTCCAGATCCGTAATCATGCCCGCAGGCTTCTGGTGGGGCACCGGAGCAAGCGCCTACCAAGTGGAAGGTGCTTGGGATGCCGACGGCAAGGGCCCATCCATTTGGGACACCGCCATGCACGGGCCGGGCGGCCCACCCACACCGGACGGCAGCTCTGGGGACGTCGCGATTGATCAGTACCACCGGCTTGACGAGGACCTTGACCTGCTTGGCCAGTTGGGTGCCAAGGTGCACCGGTTCTCGATCTCATGGCCGCGCATCATGCCGGATGGTCGTGGTCTCAACCCGGCTGGCTTTGGCCATTACGACCGAATGGTCGACGGACTCCTCTCTCGAGGGCTGGTCCCTGTGGCGAATCTCTTCCATTGGGAGTTGCCGCAGGCTTTGGAGGACGAGGGCGGCTGGCTTCATCGCGACACGGCTTGCCGGTTCGCCGACTACGCCGCAGCGGTCAGCGAACACTTGGGTGACCGGATGGCCCAGTGGTACACAATGAACGAACCCACCCATCCCACGTTGGGCGGATACGTCGCGGGCGTGCTACCACCATTTCGAACCGAAGGTGCTGCTGGCCTAGCCTCGGTGCATCACCTGCTACTGGCGCATGGCTTGGCGGTCGAGGGGTTGAGGGCGAACAGTCCCGCCCCAGTCGGAATCATCCTCAGCATGGCCGGAGTGCGGCCCGCAACCAAGCACCCCGACGACCAAGCGGCCGCAAGGATCGCATCCGAACTGATGGACGGGGTCTTCCTCGACCCGATTCTGAGAGGTGAGCACCTGCCTGGACTCGTCCGCGCTCTCGGCCCTACCGTGCACGACGGCGACCTGGCCAAGATCTCGGCGCCGCTGGATCTGCTGGGAGTCAACTGGTATTCGTCATACACGGTTGCCGCACCGGAGCGCGCAGCTCGTCACCTCGCCGAGGCTCCCCAGCGTTGGCAGATCTACTCGACGTTGGGCGACCACACCGGAAAGCTCGGGTTCGTCGTCGTTCCACAGCCTGGTACGACATGGGGTGCCGCTCACCGCCAGATCACGCCAGGTGGGCTCAGCGAGGTACTCGACTGGTTAGCCGCCGAGTACCCGGGCCACCCCCCAGTGGTAATCAGCGAGAACGGCCTCGGCCTCGTAGACCGGCCCGATGAAAACGGGCTCGTCGACGATCAAACACGCATCGAATTCCTCCGAACGAATCTGGCCGACCTGCACGCCGCGATCCAGCGCGGTACTGATGTCCGCGGATTCTGGGTCTGGTCGGCATGGGACAACCTGCAGTGGAACGCAGGATTCAGCCAGCGCTTTGGTCTCGTACACGTGGACCAGCACACGTTGCAGCGGACCCCGAAGTCATCGTTCGACTGGTTCGCCCAGATAGTCGCGGACAACGGGCTCAGCGAGGCCGAGGTGAACCGCCTCGCGGATGACGACTACACCGGGGAATTACTGCCGGTAGGGGCACCCAACGCACGTGACTTGGGTGGCCTGCCCGTAGCCACCGGAGGGCGGATCAAGTCAGCCTTGATGTTCCGCAGCGGCAGGATTGACCAGTTGGACGAGTCGGACGCGGCAGCACTGGCAGCGTGTGGCTTGCGAACCGTCGTTGACCTCAGGGGCGACCACGAGCAACGCTCCATGCCTGATCCGCAGATCGGCCAGGCCTCGCACCTCAGGATGCCGCTGGGCACGGAATTGCGGCCAGCAGACCTGGCACAGTTCAAGATCGAGACGTTCTACCGGCACATGGTGGAGAACAACGGCTCGCAGATCGCCGAACTTTTCAATGCGCTCGCTAGACCAGGCGCGCTCCCTGCCCTGCTCCACTGCACGGCTGGCAAGGACCGCACCGGTGTCGTCGTCATCTTGCTACTCAGCCTCCTCGGAGTGCCGGACGAGGTGGTGGCCAGCAACTACGCAGCATCCGCCGATCTGCTCGATGGGCAGTTCCGGGCGGCGCTAGAGGCCCACATCACAGCCGCCGGCGAGCCCGGGTTGGCCATGGGTGCTCTGGACTCGCCCGCGTGGTTGGCCAAGTTCGTTCTGGACGAGGCCCGTCTGGCGAGCTGCACCGTGCAAGGTTGGCTTGAGGATCATGGCATGGCTCCAGAGACCGCGGACATGCTCCGTCAGCTGTTGACAGATACCCGGCCGTAGGTTTCGTCCGTGGGCACTGGCACAGTTGAGGGGTGGACTTCTCATGGGTGCTGAACCGGGACGAGGTGACCGCTGTGTCCCAGCGCGAGCCGTCGCCCGGCACGCCCGTGGTTTGGCCCGCGTGGTTGCCCCCAGAGGCTGCTGAACGAATCGTCGCGGCGGGGATCCCAGCGCCGTGGGCGCATCAGGCCGCCTTTGCTGATGCGTTGTTCCACGGTCAGCACGCCATCGCTTGCACGCCCACCGGCTCCGGCAAGTCACTGGGCTACCTCATGCCCATCGTGGCCGCGGCAGTGCACGGCGAGGTGGGGGTGGAAGTGGATTCCACCAGAGCGCGGCTCACCCGGCCCCGCCACACGGCCCTCTACCTTTCGCCCACCAAGGCGCTGGCACATGATCAGGCCCGGGCGGCCGCGGCGTTGGGCCCCCGCACGTGGCGGATCAGCGCGCTGGACGGTGATTCGGATGAGGCGGAGAGGCGCTTCGCGCGGGATCACGCCACCTTCATCCTCACCAACCCAGACATGCTCCACTTCTCGGTGCTGCCGCACCACCAGCGGTGGGCGCGGTTCCTGGGCTCGCTGCGCTACATCGTGGTGGACGAGGCGCACCGCTATCAGGGCATCTTCGGTGCGCACGTGGCGCAAGTGATCCGGCGGCTGCGGCGGCTCGCAGCGCAGTACGGTGCTGAGCCCACCGTCGCTCTCTCCTCGGCCACGGCACCCAACGCAGGGGAGTTTGCAGAGGCGCTCATCGGGGTGGGCCCGGTGCGCGTCATCGACGAGGACGCTTCGCCCTCCGGCAGGCGCACCGTGGCGCTGTGGCGCCCGGAGAAGTCCCTGCGGGACGACACGGCGCGGTTGCTGGCGGGCTTGACGGATGAGGGCAGGCAGGTCATCGCGTTCGTGGCGTCCAGGCAGGGCGCGGAGCTGGTGTCGATGGGTGCTCAGGAGGTGGCGAAGGAGCCGCTGAAGATCGCCTCCTACCGCGGTGGTTACCTCGCCTACGACAGGCGCGAGCTTGAGGCGGCGCTCCATTCGGGCGAACTGCGCGGGTTGGCCAGCACCAACGCGCTGGAACTGGGCGTGGATGTGGCGGGGATGGATGCCGTGCTGGTGTCTGGCTATCCGGGCAAGCTCGCCTCCTTCTGGCAGCAGGCGGGCCGCGCGGGCAGGCGAGGGCAAGACGCGTTGGTGGTGCTGCTGGCCCGCGAGAACCCGCTGGACGCTTACCTGCTGGAGCATCCGGAGCTGATCTTCGACGCGCCGGTGGAGCGCGCCGTGCTGCATCCGGAGAACCCACGCGTGCTCGGCCCGCACTTGGCGGCCGCCGCGCAGGAGCTGCCCCTCTCGGCCGCAGACGAGCGGTGGTTCGGCCCATCCACGCCCGCCTTGGCGGAGGCGCTGGCACAACAGGGCGTGCTGCGCGACAGGGCTGGACGATTCTTCTGGACGCGGCCTGACAGAGCCGTCGACTTCATCGACCTGCGCGCCATCGGGGAGAGGCCCATCGACATCATCGAGCGCAGCACTGGCCGGGTGGTGGGCACGGTGGACATGGCTGCGGCAGACCGCACCGTGCACCCGGGAGCCGTGTACCTCCACCAGGGCGAGACCTTCGTGGTCGACGAATTGGACAGGCCGGAACATCAGGCATTCGTCTCGGCCGCACGGCCTCGCTACTACACGCAGGCCCAATCTGCGTTCGACATAGAAATCCTCCGCGAGGTGGAGCGAAAGCGTTTGGGCAACACCGAGGTGTGCCGGGGAGACGTGCGGCTGGATTCGCAGGTCACGGCCTACCTGCGCCGCGATGAGGTGACCCACGATGTGTGGGACACCACTCCGCTGGACATGCCGCGGCACCGGCTGACCACCCAGGCGGTGTGGTGGACGGTGCCCGCTCACATCGCCGGGCGGCTGGGGTGGGCCGAGCTGCGGATGGGAGCCGCCGCGCACGCCATGGAGCACACCGCCATCGGCTTGCTGCCCGCGTTCGCGCCGTGCGACCGCTGGGACATAGGTGGCGTCAGCACCGCCCTGCACGCAGATACCGGGCTCTGCACCATCTTCGTCCACGACGGCATGGAGGGCGGCTCAGGCTTCGCCCACCGCGGCTATGAGGTGATCGAAGACTGGCTGGCCGCCACCCTGGACAGGCTCGAGCGCTGCGGCTGCCTGGAGGGATGCCCGGCCTGCGTCGTCTCACCCAAGTGCGGCAACGCCAACCAGGTGCTGAACAAGGCGGATGCCGCTGAGCTGTTGAGCCTGCTGATCTAGGCTCTAGGCCCATTTGCCGTTGTCCACAGGCAATGGTGTTGTCCGTCCAAAGCATCCACATTGGGCATCACTCGTGGTGATTCGGGGAGTGTTTTTCCGATCAATGGTGGCGAGACCGGCCGACAGGCGGCCGCGTTTCGAGAAAGGAAACCACCATGACTGATCTTGAAGTCTGTGTTCAGCAGCCTTCCCCAGCCCGCCGCCTCGCTGAACGCGGCCTGACCACCGTCGAGTACGCCATCGGCCTGCTCGCCGCCGCCACCGTGGCCATCCTGCTGGTTCGCGTCTTCTCAGACAATGCCGTGCTGCAGGTGCTGCAGGAGTGGGTCATCAGCATCTTCGGCAAGGTTGTCAACGGCAACTTCAACGTCCAGGACCTCTTCAGCTGGGGCGGCTGATGCGCCGGGGGAGGCCCCGCGCCGGGGAGCGGGGCATGGTCACGATCGAGATGTGTGTGGGTTTCATCCTCGCGATCGTGCTCACCGCCGTCCTGGTGGGGGCCTCCCTCCTCGGCATCGCCCAGGCAACGGCCTCCGAGGCCAGTGCTCAACTGGCCCGGCAGGCCGCCCGGGGCGATGAGGCCATGCTGCAGGAGGCCAGAGCGAGGGTCCCTGAGTCTGCCACCGTCGAGCTGGAGCGGCAGAGCGACGGCGTGCTCGCCGTCGTGGAGTTGCCGGTGCGGCTGCTCAGGTTGGGCACCGTCAACGTGAGAGCGGAGGCATGGGCTGCCTACGAGCCGGGGGAGGGGCCGTGAGGGATGAGCGCGGCTCAGCCGGCGTGCTGATCACCACCGCGATGAGCATCGTGCTGCTCATCGCCTTCACTTTCAGCGCCACCTTCATCGCCTGGTTCGCCGCTGCCAGACACGCCGAGCAGGCGGCCGAACTCGCGGCGCTGGCAGCCACCTCCGCCTCCGTGCGCGGGGATGCGCCGTGCGCCGCGGCCGCAGATGTGGCGCGTCGCAACGGGGTGGCCGTGAGCGGCTGCGATGTGCGAGGCGGAGGCCGGCACGTGGTGGTGGAGGTCACCGTCGAGGCGCCCCTGCGGCCGCACCTCCCGGGTGCTCCCGCCACCTTCCACCGCTCCGCCACGGCCGGGACAGGACAGGAATAGAGTGGCCGCATGACTTATGTTGCAGCGGAGAACCGTTACGAATCCATGCCTTACCGGCGTCTCGGCACCTCTGGCCTGAAGCTGCCCGCCATCTCACTGGGCCTCTGGCACAACTTCGGCGACGACAAGCCGCTCCAGACCCAGCGCGACATCCTGCGGCGCGCCTTTGACCGCGGGGTGACGCACTTCGATCTGGCGAACAACTACGGCCCGCCCTATGGCTCGGCTGAGACCAACTTCGGCCGGATCTTCGCAGAGGACTTCAAGAAGTACCGCCACGAACTGGTCCTCTCCTCCAAGGCTGGCTGGGACATGTGGCCTGGCCCCTACGGTTTCGGCGGATCGCGCAAGTACCTCGTCGCGTCCTGTGATGACTCGCTGGAGCGCATGGGCGTGGATTACGTCGACATCTTCTACCACCACCGGCCAGATCCGGACACGCCCGTGGAGGAGACCATGCAGGCGTTGGATTTCATCGTGCGTTCCGGCCGTGCGTTGTATGCAGGTATCTCCTCCTACTCGGCTGCGCTGACGGCCAAGGCGCAGGAGATTGCCCGCGATCTTGGCACGCCGCTGGTCATCCACCAGCCGTCGTACTCCATGCTGAACCGCTGGGTGGAGGACGGCGAGCCAAGCCTGCTGCAGGCGGCCAATGCCAACGGCATGGGCGTCATCGCCTTCTCGCCGCTGGCCCAGGGCATGTTGACCAGCCGCTACCTGGACGGTATCCCTGCGGATTCCCGTGCGGCGGCGGGCAAGTCGCTGGATCAGGAACTCCTCAGCGAGGAGAACCTCGCCCACCTGCGCGCGCTCAACGAGATCGCCGCGGCGCGGGGCCAGTCGTTGGCGCAGTTGGCCATCGCCTGGGTGCTGCGCGACCAGGGCGACGCGTCGGTCACCTCGGCGCTGCTGGGCGCCTCGTCGGTGGCACAACTCGACGACAACCTGGATGCCTTGGGCAATCTGGAGTTCAGCGTTGAGGAGCTCACCGCCATCGATCAGCACAGCGGTGTGGCCGGCATCAACCTGTGGCAGGGGGCCACGGATTCCGTGTAAGGGCGCTGCCTCAGGGGACGGCGGGGATGTCCACCGGCTCGTCGAAGTTGCTGTACTCCGTGGTGGAGGTCACTCCCATCATCTCCACCTCCTGCTTGATGAGGCGGAACTGCTCGTCCAGCCACATCATGGTGGGGATCTTCGCCTCGCCGGCCTCGCCGCCCAGGGCTGCGCCCAGGTCGAGCATCACCTTGAACTGGCGATCCGCCTTGTTCACCAGCTCCACCTCGGCGATCGCCTTGGCGATTCCCTCAGCCTGCGACATGCCCATGCCAGGGATATCCGGGAGATCCTGCTTCTCCCACGCGCCGCCGTCGGTGCGCATGTAGGCCTCGTCGCCCACGCCCACGGTCTCGATCTTGGGGCCCTCGCCCTCGATGACGGAGTAGCTGCGGATGTTGTTGGGATCTGAGGCATCCGTGTAGGTGACCATGGGGGTTGAGAGGCTGGCCGTTGACGTTTGGACGGACTTTGACGTCTTGATGCTGGTTTGAGCCGCTGTGTAGCGCTCAATGAACTGGCTGAGATCCACCGGACCTTCCTCGAAGGGGAAGTCTGCGGGGGCAGGGGCCTCTGCGGGGGCAGCCTCCGTGGTCTCCTCCGCGGGGGCTGGTTCCGTGGTTTCAGCAGGGGCGGCGGGCTGGGTGCTCTCCGCCGGGGCGGCGGCCGGGGTGGTGGCCGGTGAAGTATTGCCCGGTGCCGGAGTGGCGTCGCCGCCGCAGGCGCTGAGGCCCAGCGCGGCCACGGCGAGGGCAGCAATGACGGTGTTTCTCATCTTCATCTGCCCATTTTCGCAAGCCAACGGGTCACTGACCAGGTGTCTTCAGCCGCCAAAATGCGCGCTTCCCTAGGATTGGCTCATGGATCCTCAAGCACTGCGCCGCAGCCTGGCCTCAGCTGATTACACCGCCGACGCCGTGGTGGCGCGGATCGGTGCTGCCGGGCAGGAGGGGCTGGGCCGCAACTCCACCGTGCCGGCAGATGTGGCGTTGGGGGAGGCCGCTGATGCCCAGGCAACCCTCATCAGGCTGTTCATCCTGCAGCAACCCGTGCCTCGTGCTCAGGTGGATGAGGCCCTGGACGCGGCGGAGTTGGAGGCCGCCGGGTGGTTGACCGCCGACGGTGATCACGTGCGGGCCGTCGTCGATGTTCGCCCCTACGGGTCGCCCGATGATGGTGCCAGCGGCTGGGTGGTGGCAGACCCCACGCCGGGCCTGGATCACGCGATGGCGCCCATCCGGCCGGATTACGTGTTGGGCGTCTCGCCTGCCTCCACCACCTTGGCGCAGCTGACCATGCGGGATCCCGTGCACTCGGCGTTGGATCTGGGCACGGGCTGCGGGGTGCAGTCGCTGCACCTTTCCCAGCATGCTGAGCGCGTCGTCGCCACAGATGTCAACGAGCGCGCGCTCGAGCTCGCCCGCGTGTCTGCAGCGTTGGGCGGTGTGAAGGTGGATTTCCGCAGCGGCTCGCTCTACGAACCGGTGGCCGGGGAGCGGTTCGACCTCATCGTCTCCAACCCGCCGTTCGTGATGAGCCCGCCCAGCGACGAAGCCGACACCCTGGCCTACCGAGAGGCGAACTTCGAGGGCGACCGGCTCGTCGAGACCCTGGTGCGCGACGCTGTGGACCACCTGAACCCCGGAGGGTCGCTTCAGTTGCTGACCAACTGGGCGGTGACGGATCAGCCGTGGGAGCAGCGGCTGGCTGAGTGGATCCCGGAGGGTTGCGACGCGTGGGTGATCGAGCGCGAACGCCTTGACGTGTATGCCTACATCGAGATGTGGCTCGCCGATGCCGGGCTGAACGGCTCGCCCACCTGGCGCGGCGCCTACGACGACTGGCTGGCCTACTTCGAACGTCTCGGCATCCGCAGCATCGGCATGGGGTGGGTGCTCATCACGCGCTCGGAACGGGAGGAGCCCAACCTCCGCTTCGAGAGCTGGCCGCACGCGGTTGCCCAGCCCGTCGGGGAGGTTTTTGCACGGCACAAGGCCGCCGTCGACGCCTATCAACTGCCCACCGCCGAACTGCTCGCCAGCCGCCCACGCCTGGTGGACGTCGAGCAGGAGACCATCGGCCGGCCCGGAGCAGAAGATCCAGAGCATGTGGTGTTCCGCCAGCGGGTGGGGCTGTTGCGGGCCATCAAGGCTGACACGGCGCTGGCCGCCGCCCTCGGCGCACTCGACGGCGACCTCACCGTCGGCCAGGTCCTCACCGCCGTGGCGCAGGTGCTCGAACTGGATGCCTCCGAGCTCGCCGCTGCCCTCCTCCCCGAGATCCGGGCAGCTCTGCTTGACCAGATGCTGGTGCTGGATAAATAGTTTCGCTAGATAGGTTGCATTGCTGACTAGATCGCGTTACGATCTAGTCATGACCGAAACAACCTGGCCGACGTCCTGGCTCAAGGGATTCCTTGAACTGGCGGTGCTCGCGATCATCGCCGAGGGCGAGACGTACGGCTACGAGATCACCAGTCAGCTGGAAGCCAATGGCTTCGGCGCCATCAAGGGCGGCACCCTCTACCCCATCCTCGGCAGGCTCGAGGAAGCGAACCTGGTGGACACCCAGTGGCGCGCCGGGGATTCCGGGCCCGGCCGCAAGTACTACCTCCTCACCCCCGACGGCGGGGCAGAGCTCCGCAGCCGCGCCGAAACCTGGCGCGCCTTCTCCACCAACCTCACCGCACTCCTGAAGGACCACTCATGAACGCCACCAGCTACGTCGACGACCTTGCCCTTGAACTGCGGCTCCTGGACGTGCCTGGCACCAAGATCGGCGAGATCCTCGCCGAGGTGCAGGCCCACGTCGCCGAGACCGGCGAAGACCCACGTGAGGCATTCGGCCCCGTCAAGGACTACGCCGCAGAGCGGGCCCGCGCTGCCGGCACCGCAGTTGGGCCTGACGACCAGAAGGGCAGCGGGTTCGCCCGCCTGTTCCGCGGCCACTGGCTGATGGCCATCGGCGGCTTCCTCTATACCGCGCTCGCTGCGTTCTTCCTGATCAACGGTGTCCTTGCGCTGCTCTGGGACAAGACGGAGCCTCCATTCGGCATCCCGCCGTGGGCCTCGATCGCGCTGGGCGTGATCCTGTTTGCCGCCTGGTCGGTGTCCTTCATGCGGCTCGTGAAGAAGGACCGAATCATCGATCCGCGTACTGGCCGCGAGGTGCAGTGGGATGCCAAGGGCCGCATGAAGCCCGAGTGATCGAGGGGGCCGGGCGTGCGGCCATCTTGACAGCGCAGGCTATTGTTCGACACGAGCCAGCCCACCCCGTTAGGAAGAAGCACCCATGAGCAAGCGCCTCGTGATCGTCGAGTCGCCCACCAAGGCGACCAAGATCGCCGGCTACCTCGGCCGGGACTACATCGTGGAGTCCAGCCGAGGGCACGTGCGCGACCTTCCGACGAAGGCCTCAGAGGTTCCAGCCAAGTACAAGGGCCAGACCTGGGCGCGCACCGGCGTGAACGTGGATGACGATTTCGCCGCCATCTATGTGGTCTCGCCAGACAAGAAGGCCACCATCCGGGATCTCAAGGCCAAGCTGAAGGACGTCGACGAACTCCTGCTGGCCACGGATGGTGACCGCGAGGGCGAGGCCATCGCGTGGCACCTCCTGGAGGAGCTGAAGCCCAAGGTCCCGGTCAAGCGGATGGTGTTCCACGAGATCACCCAGGCCGCCATCGAGGAGGCTGTACGCAACCCCCGCGACCTCGACGTGGCGCTGGTGGATGCCCAGGAGACCCGCCGCATCCTTGACCGCCTCTACGGCTACGAGGTCTCGCCCGTGCTGTGGAAGAAGGTCATGCCGCGCCTCTCGGCTGGTCGCGTGCAGTCCGTCGCCACCCGCCTCGTGGTGGACAGGGAGCGCGAGCGCATCGCGTTCGTCCCCGCCGCCTACTGGGATCTCGACATCACGCTCGACGGCGGCCCAGACGTCGATCCCCGCAACTTCCCTGCCCGCCTCGCCGAGGTGGGGGAGGCGAAGATTGCGCAGGGCCGCGACTTCAACTCCGACGGCGAGCTCACCGCCGGCAATGCCGTCGTGCTGGACGAGGCCGCCGCCAAGGCACTTGCCGCCGCGCTGGCCGATGGCTCGCTCGCCGTGGCCTCCGTGGAATCCAAGCCGTACACCCGCCGCCCCTACGAGCCGTTCCGCACCACCACCCTGCAGCAGGAAGCTGGCCGCAAGCTGGGCTTCTCCTCGCAGCGCGCCATGTCGGTGGCGCAGGAGCTCTACGAAAAGGGCTTCATCACCTACATGCGAACCGACTCCGTCTCGCTCTCCGGCGAGGCCATCAACGCGGCGCGCAAGGCCGTTCGCGTGCTCTTCGGCGAGCGTTTCCTGCCGGACAAGCCGCGCGTCTACGCCTCCAAGGTGAAGAACGCGCAGGAGGCCCACGAGGCCATCCGCCCCGCAGGCGATTCGTTCCGGCACCCGGACGACACCGGCCTGGTGGGCGACGCCTACCGCCTCTACCAGCTCATCTGGCGCCGCACCCTCGCCTCGCAGATGGCGGATGCACGCGGCGAATCCGTCTCCATCAAGATCGACGCGAAGCTGGCCAAGACCGCCATCGGTGGCCGTGAGGTCACCTCGGCGGGCCTCGTGTCATCCGGCCGCACCATCACCTTCCCCGGCTTCCTCAAGGCCTACGTGCAGGGCGTCGACGACGACTCTGCCTCCGACGACGCACAGTCTCGCCTCCCGGTGCTCACCAATGGCCAGGCGCTCGCCGTCGCTCAGGCAGATCCGGCCGGCCACGAAACCCGTCCACCGGCCCGCTACACCGAGCCCTCGCTCGTGGCGAAGCTGGAGGAGCTGGAGATCGGCCGCCCCTCCACTTACGCCTCGATCATCCGCACCATCACCGCGCGTGACTACGTGTTCAAGAAGGGCTCGGCCCTGGTGCCCACGTGGCTGGCCTTCGCCGTGACCCGGCTCCTGGAGGAACACTTCACGGAACTGGTGGATTACGCCTTCACCGCGGATCTGGAAGATCAGCTCGACGAGATCGCCGCTGGCAAGGCCAAGAGGCTCCAGGTGCTGACGGATTTCTACCGCGGCCCCGGAGGCGACTCCCACCAGGGGCTCGAGACTCTGGTGACCGAACTCGGTGAGATCGACGCCCGCGCGCTGTCCACCTTCCCGCTGAAGGATTCCGGCATCGACGTGCGCGTGGGCCGCTACGGCACCTACGTGGAGGCCTCTGATGGCCGCCGCGCCAACGTTCCCGAGGACATGGCACCGGATGAGCTCACCGTCGCAGTGGCCGAGGAGCTGCTCACCCAGCCCCTTGCGGAGGAGCGGGAGCTGGGCGTTGACGAGGCCTCTGGCCTCATGATCGTGGCCAAGAACGGCCGCTTCGGCCCCTACGTCACCGAGGTGCTGCCCGAGGACGCACCCAAGTCCAAGAAGCCGCGCACGGGTTCGCTGTTCAAGTCCATGACGTTGGATGACGTGGACCTCCCCATGGCGCTGCAGCTGCTCAGCCTGCCGCGAGTGGTGGGCAAGGACGCGGAGGGCAACGAGATCACCGCGCAGAACGGCCGCTACGGCCCGTACCTGAAGCGCGGCACGGATTCGCGCTCGCTCACGTCGGAGGATCAGATCTTCGAGATCACCCTCGACGAGGCCCTGGCCATCTACGCCCAGCCCAAGACCCGGGGGCGCGCCGCCGCGGCCGCCCCGCTCAAGGAGCTCGGCGCAGATCCCACCAACGGCAAGCCGGTGGTCATCAAGTCCGGCCGCTTCGGCCCCTACATCACCGACGGCGAAACCAACCGCACGGTGCCCTCCGGCGAAACGCCAGAGTCGATGACCCCAGAGCGGGCCTTTGAGCTCCTCGCCGAGAAGCGCGCCCAGGGCCCGGCCAAGAAGCCTGCCCGCAGGACCACCCGCAAGAAGTAACTCACTAGGCTGCTGGCATGGCGAAGAAGGGCAAGCCCAAGGGGGCACTGCGGTTCGAGTTGCCGTTCGAGGCGGAACCCCCGGCGCTGACGTCGGATGCGGTGGGGCTGCCGCGCCTGATGCGCCGCCCGGCAGGCAGCTACACCATGGACGTGACGGTGCTCGACGCCGCCGATGGCCGGCTCCTACGAGCTGGCGTCGTGGTGGCCCACCGCGTGGTTGCGGGTGCGGGGGAGTGGTACCTGGCCGCCCCCGCCTGGGCGCCGCACCTACCCGCCGAGCAGGTGGAACCCATGGCCGGCAAGGGCGAACTGCCAGAGCCCTTCGCCCGGCTGATCAAGCCGCTGGTGCGCGGCGCCGCGCTCGAACCCATGGCCACCTTGAGTTGTGAGCGCGGCGAGTGGCTGCTGCGCTCCAAGGACGGTGCGGCTGCCGGCTTGGTGCGCGACGACAAGGTGCAGGTGCACCGTGCCGACGGCAGCGCCTCCCAGTACCGCGAGATCACCGTCGAACCCACCGATGCGCTGACGGGGCAGCGCCGTGAGTATCTGCTGAGCGCCGCCCGCGCCGCTGGTGCCACGGCCCTCACCGATTTCCCCACGCTGCAGCAGCGGCTGGGCGCGCCGGCCATGGGCCTGACCAGCTTCCCGAAACCCCGTCCGCTGGAGCGCAACGCCAGCTTGGAGGAGTTTGTCACCGCCATCTTCGCCGAGCACCTCGGCGCCATCGTGCGCGCTGATCTGGATCGTCGCGCTGCGGATTCAGACAGCGTGGTCGTGCTCAATGAGCGGTTGTGGGCCTTCGGCCGCGACCTCCGTGGGCTCGCCCCAGTACTCGAACCGGCGTGGCGCGAAGGCCTTGAGGACACGCTTGCCGGGCTCCCATTCGAGACGCCCGCAGATGTGGAGCAGCCCACGCTCGCCGTGCTCGACGCTCTGGTGGCCGCCGTCCGTGCCCCGCGCTTGGGTGATCTGTCCCAACGCAACGCGGCGCTGCTGCTGTTCGAACGCGCGCAGCAGGCCACGATGATCCTGGCTGATCGGTGCCGCTCGCTGACCGGCGAATCCACCCACGAGGCCTGGCAGGCGGCCCTCCGCGCCGCCCAGCAGCTTGAGGTGGCGGCCACCGTGCTCGCGCCCCTCATGCCCAAGTCCATGGGCAAGCTGCTCGTCAACCTCGACGAGGTGCTCACCGATCTGCGCGCCTGCTCAACCGATGCGCTGGGCGGCGAACCGGAACTGGACGGCGTCTCGCCCTCTCAGGCCTATCAGTTGGGCCTCGAGCATGAGCGTCGCCGGGGCGAGCTGGGCCGTCGTCGGCGCCTGTTCGTGGCGTTGTGGCCCGAACGGGTGGAGAAGGCCCGAAGGCTCATGGCCAAGGCGAAGAAGAAGCAGCAGAAACAGCAGAAGAAGAAATGACGTTCATCGTGTTCGAAGGAGGCGACCGCACCGGCAAGTCCACGCAGGTGCGGCGCCTGCAGCAGTGGCTGGCGGATCAGGGCCGCCCCCACATCCTCACCCGTCAGCCCGGCGGCACCGAGTTGGGCGCCACGCTCCGCCGTCTCGTCCTCGACCCAGCCTCCGGCGACGTCGATCATCGGGCCGAAGCGCTCATGTACGCCGCGGACAAGGCGCAGCACGTTTACCAGGTGATCCGGCCCGCCCTTGAGCGTGGCGAGGTGGTGGTGTGTGACCGCTACGTGGATTCGATGATCGCCTATCAGGGTGCGGGCCGAGACCTGGCGCTTGATGAGGTGGGTGAGATCGCGTGGTGGGCGGTGCAGGGCCTCCGGCCAGATCTGACCATCCTGCTCGACGCAGATCCGGATGATGCGGTCTCCATCAAGCAGAACAAGGATCGCCTCGAGAGCGCCGGCCTGGACTTCCACCGTCGGGTGCGGCAGCACTTCCTGGATCTCGCGGCCCAGCGGCCGGAGGAGTACTTCGTCATGAAGGCGTTCCAGGGCAAGGACCTGATGGCGGCGCAGATCGCCGAGCGTGTCAGCGCCCTTCTCTAGGATGAAGCCCATGGGCGATGTGTTCTCTGAGCTGATCGGTCAGCAGCGTGCGGTGGCCACGCTCCAGCGGGCGGTCGCAGGGCACAAGCACGCCATGACGCATGCCTGGCTGTTCGTCGGCCCGCCCGGCTCCGGGCGTTCCAACGCGGCCAAGGCGTTTGCCGCTGCCCTGCAATGCCCCCGCGGTGGTTGTGGTGCGTGTGAGGAATGCCGCACCACGCTGTCCGGCGCGCACCCAGATGTCACCCTGCTGCGCACGGAGCAGCTCTCCATCGGTGTCGACGAGGTGCGTGCGCTGGTGGGTCGGGCCAACATGGCGCCGGTCAAGCAGCGGCACCAGATCGTGGTGGTGGAAGATGCAGATCGCATCACGGAGCGCGGCGCAGATGCTCTGCTGAAGGGCCTGGAGGAGCCGGCTCCGCGCACCGTGTGGCTGCTGTGCGCACCCAACCCGGATGACGTGATCATCACCATCCGCTCGCGGTGCCGCGTGATCAAGCTCTCCACCCCCAACGACAATGCGGTCACCCAGCTGCTGATCCAACGCGACGGCGTCTCCCCGGCGCTGGCGGCGCACGCCGCCCGAGTGGCGCAGGGCCATGTGGGCCGGGCCCGGATGCTCGCGCGTTCGGAGGACGCCCGCATCCGCCGGCACGAGATCCTCACCCTGCCGGCCAAGCTCACCTCGGTGACCGCCTGCCTCACGGCAGCGGAAAATCTGGTGGCGGCCGCCAAGGAGGAGGCGGAGCAGACCACCACTGAGCTGGATGCCAAGGAGATGGCGGCGCTGCAGGAGGCGCTGGGCATCGGTGGCCGCGGCACCGCGAAGCCTCGCAACGCCCAAGCCGCCATCAAGGATCTGGAGGAGCAGCAGAAGATGCGCTCCAAGCGCATCCAGCGTGATGCGCTCGACAGGGTGCTCACCGAACTCACCGGCTACTACCGCGACGTGCTGGCCGTCCAGACTGCGCCGGAGGTGCCGCTGGTCAACGCAGATCTGGCGGATCAGATCCGCCCGGTGGCCAACCGCTCCACGCCTGAGCAGACGGTTCGTGCGCTCGACGCGCTGCTCCAGGCCCGCACCGCGCTCGAAGGCAATGTGGCGCCGCTCCTGGCGCTCGAATCCATGTTGATCAGCTTGTCGCTGGCCTCACGCACCCACCCGCGCGGCGCCTGAGCGGTCTCGCGGGCACGCGTGTGCCTGAGGAACGGCGTGTCACCCGGGGCAGCATCCGCACTCAATGCGAAGATGAAATGCAAGACTGCCCAGGGATAGGAACAGCCAATGTCCAACAACGAGTGGGTCCAGGAAGGCACCCCGCGTGATGATGCGGAGTGGACGGAAGAGGCCGATGATTACGGTGTACCCGTCGAACCCGCCGAGTGGGACGACTATTCAGACGAGCAGGCCATGCCTGTCCCGCCCCGCCCCGTCCAGCCGGAGCCGGAGCCTGAGCCGGAGGGTGAGGAGGCCGTAGAGGTCGCCGTCGAGAACCAGCCCACCGCGCCTGATCCCGACGAGGTGCTCGCGGCGGAAGACGAGCCCGTGGTGGTCGAAGAGCCCGGGCTGGAGGAGGAGCAGGTCGACATCGAGGCGAAGACCCGCATCGCCACCGCCGCCGCCGCGATG
>JAUNUF010000151.1 GCA_030538315.1 Propionibacteriaceae bacterium | reverse complement strand
GCGTCACGGGCGAGGGCTTCTTCCGCTCCACCTATCTCTTCCCCATGGCCGTGTCCTTCATCGCTTCCGGCACCGTCTGGAAGTGGCTCCTGTCGCCCGGCATCGGCGAGAACCAGGCCATCGGCCTCAACCGCCTCTTCCTCATGGTGGGGCTGCCCGAACTGCAATCGCGTTGGTGGTCCGACCCCGGAGCCTTCAGCATGGCCGCGATGGCCATGCCCGCCGTCTGGCAACTCTCCGGCTACGTGATGGCGCTGTTCCTTGCCGGTTTCCGCGGCATCTCCGAGGATCAGCGTGAGGCCGCCCGGATGGACGGCGCATCTGAGTGGCGCATCTACCGGCACGTGCTGTTCCCGCAGCTGTCGCCCATCGCGCTGTCTGCGCTGATCATCATCGGCCACATGTCGATGAAGACCTTCGACCTCATCTACGCGATCGCCGGCCAGAACAACGTCGTCGCCGACGTGCCGGCCACCCTCATGTGGGTTCAGCTCTTCCAGCAGAAGAACGCCCCGCAGGCGGCCGCGAACGCCACCATCCTGCTGCTGATCGTCGCAGTGGTGGTCATCCCGTACCTCGTGTACACGAACAAGACCGAGAAGGGGAACCGATGACCACCTCAACTGTGGCCCCGCCCGCGCCCGCACAGGGCCCCGGCTCCGGGCTCGATGGCATCACGCCCCGCAAGAAGAAGGCCACCCCTGGGGAGATCACCTGGCGCAGCATCCGCATGGCGCTGTTGATTCTCTTCGCCGCGGTCATCCTCATGCCCATCTATGTGGTGCTGGTCACCAGCTTCAAGTCGCCGGCTGACTTCTCCGTCACGACGGCGTGGAACCTGCCCGAGCGGCTGAGCTTCGCTGGCTGGGGAGCGGCTTGGGAGGCGCTCGCGCCTGCACTGGGCCGGTCCGTGATTCTGGCCATCTCCTCGGCGGTCTTCGCCTCGATCCTCGGCTCCATGAACGGCTTCGTCTTCTCGAAGTGGAAGTTCCCCGGCGCGGACGTGATCTTCACGATGTTCCTGTTCGGCATGTTCATCCCGTACCAGGCCGTCATGATCCCGCTGCAGAAGCTGATGATCGGCATGAACTCCACCATGCCGTTCCTTTCTGGCGTGCCGACGCTGATCATCGCGCATGTCATCTACGGCATCCCGATCTGCACCCTCATCTTCCGCAACTACTACGCCACCGCGGTGCCCACCGACATCATCGAGGCGGCGCGTGTGGACGGCGCGGGCATGTGGGGGATCTTCACCAAGATCGTGCTGCCGGTCTCCGCGCCGGCTTTCGTCGTGACCATGATCTGGCAGTTCACCTCGGCGTGGAATGACTTCCTCTTCGCCCTGTTCCTCACGGACCGCAACACCGGCCCCGTGACGTACGCGCTGCAAGAACTCGCGTCGGCGCAGAACCCGGATTACTCTCGCATGATGGCGGGCGTCCTCGTGGCGTCGCTGCCGACGCTGCTGGTCTACATCCTGCTGGGTCGCTACTTCGTGAGCGGCCTGATGAGCGGCTCGGTCAAGTAGACCCTGGACGTCCCGCTCACCTGAACCCGCCGTCGGCCTCCCGTGCCGACGGCGGGCTCTGCGTTTCAGGCCCGTTGGGCAAAGCAAACCTGTGCACGGGGGCTGGTGCACAGGTTCGTACTGCTCATGCAGCGCAGAGGGGGCAGCGCTGCGGTCGGCCCGGCCAACCTCGATCCAGAAGGGCTTGGGCCAGTACTGCGGCGACGGTGCACTGGCGGTTGGCGATGTCGTCCCAGCCGAAGCGCAGGGTGGCGTAGCCGCGGAGGGTGTTGGCGTTGTCGCGTCGAAAGTCGCGAAACACACCATCGCCCGTGTGCCCCAGCCGACCGTCGAGTTCGACGACGAGCCGCTGCTCGTGAAACACAACGTCCCGGTATCTGCTGGGCTCGAGTTCAGCTTGGAGTTCCACTTCTGGCAGTCCGTGGCGGTGCATCACATCCTGAATGAAACGACGCTCCAAAGCGCTGTGCATGCCGGAAGCCACGTCGGCGAGCGCCTCGCAGATAAGGCCGCGGTGCCTGAGATTCTGAGTGGACTTTGCTCTTCTGAGTAGACGTTCAGGGGATGTGCGCCGGGAAGTGACTGCCCGGGCGAGATGGTTGAACAGATCCGCCAACTCGGCGTCGGCGCAGAGCGACAGTGCTGTTGATTCCACATCAGCGACGGCGGGCTCTCCTCGAGCATCGATTCGGCCAGCCCGGTGGAACCGCCACGGCCCGCGGTCGCGCCGTTCCCGAGGGCAGACCACGTCGATGATGTCCGGTGCCGGGCACAGGCCGAGTTTGTGTCCGGCGGCAGCGCGGGCTAGTGCAGCGCCAGGCCCGCCGAGCAGCACCCCTCCCCAGGCGAGCCCGTCCCATGTTGGGTCAGGGGAGAGCGAATAGAGACCTCGGGTCAGTGACCACCAGATGTGGTCGTCGAGATAGCGTTGGGTCACCTTGCGGGTGACGCCCGTCCGGGCGGCTTGGCGGGTGGTGAACACGCCCCCTTGTCGTCGGGCAAGATCGAGCAGGTCAGTCGGCATGGAGAACTTCACATGACCATTGATCGTCAATTGCGCCCCGGAATCACCATGAGATTTCTCCTCTGTGGATAACCCGCCGTCTGCGACTGGCGTGTCACAGGATCGACTTTGCCGATGCGGACCTGTGCACGGGGGTTGGTGCACAGGTTCGTTCTGCCCGGAGGGGTCTCCGACGGTGGGGTGAGTAGAGCGACGCTGTGCGCGGGAGATGGTGCACAGGTTCGCTTTGCCGGGGTGGGGAGGCGATGGCGGGGTGGCGTCGTTTTTGACCCGGAGGGTGCTCTGGAGTAACCTTGACAAGCGTGCCCGGTTGCTCGGGCGCTTTGTGCGTGCCCTGGCATGACGCTCAGATCCTACACGTTGCGAGGAACCCTGAGTCGTGCGGAGTTCGCACGGCAGAGATGTGCATCATCCCGATGGAACGGTGACCCGGAAGGGTGAGGCAGAGATCTGCGCCAGGGAAACAACACCCGCCAGTTGAGACAACGAAAGC
>JAUNUF010000032.1 GCA_030538315.1 Propionibacteriaceae bacterium | reverse complement strand
GGCTCGGTGAGGATGGCGCCTGCCTTGATCGAAGGTGCCTGCTCTATAGGGCAGGCAGCCACGAATAGGGCAGGCGCCATCCCCAGCAAGGCAGGCACCCACGAATAAGGCAGGCGCCTGTGCATTGGGCAGGCGGCCGGTGGCGCTCGGGGCGCCCGGTGGAGGAGCCTGCAAGAATGGGGCACGTGGCACAGCGAACGATCAGAGAGAAGCGGGGAGTCTCCCCCTTCCTGATCCTGTTGGTGACCCTGATCGTCGCGGCCGTGGGCGCCGGCGGGTACCTCGCCTGGATGGTGTGGGGCACCACGGCGTTCGCCAGAGACCGCGCCGTCGAGGAGATCGCGCAGGTGCGCACTTCGTGGGAGGGCCCCCTGCCCACGGAGCTGATTCAGGAGGATCCCGAAGGCCCGCCCATCGTCGGCGACCCGCGTATGCACGAGGCCAACTGGCTGCTGCAGATTCCCGCGTTCAGCGCAGAGTGGCCCATCATCGCGGGCGTGACCGAGACGGATCTCAACCGCGGCGTGGGCTGGTACCCAGGCACCGCGCGTCCGGGGCAGCTGGGCAACTTCGCGCTGGCTGGCAACTGCCTCACCGAGGGTGAGCCGTTCCGTCGCCTCCTCGAGCTGCGGCAGGGAGACGAGGTGGTGGTTGAGACCCGCACTGCAGTCTTCACCTACCAAATCATTTCGGCGCCCGCCGAGCTCACCGTCGACGCCACGGAATCCTGGGTGCTGAACCCGGTGCCTGGGCAGAGCGACGTCGTCCCCCACCAGGCCCTCGTCACGCTCACCACGTGCGAAGACCTGTTCCCCACCCAAGACCGCGCCGTCGGGTTCGGCGCACTCACCGCCACGGAGAAGAAGACCTCATGACAGACCGCACCGAGCTCATCGAGCACGTCAAGAACCTCGCCGTCGTCCACGGGAAGGTCACGCTCGCCTCTGGCAAGGAGGCGGATTACTACGTGGACATGCGCCGCGTTACCCTCGACGGCGCCGCGTCGCCTGTCGTCGGCCGTGTGATGAACGAGCTGGTCGCGGACCTCGCGTTCGACGCCGTGGGCGGACTCACGCTGGGTGCGGATCCGGTTGCGACCGCGATGCTGCACTCGCGCGCCGCTGCGGGGGGCCGACTGGATGCGTTCGTGGTGCGGAAGGAATCCAAGGCCCACGGCCTGCAGCGCCGCATCGAGGGCACCGACGTGGCTGGGCGCCGCGTGCTGGTTGTGGAGGACACCTCGACGACGGGTGGCTCGGCTCTCACCGCCGTCGAAGCTGTGCGGGAAGCCGGGGGAGAGGTGGTCGCGGTGGCCGTGGTCGTCGACCGCGGCACCGGCGCCGCGGAAGCCATCGCGGATGCCGGTCTCGCATACCGCTACGCCCTGGACCTCGCAGACCTCGGCCTCTGACCCCTGCACACTCAACGAATCGACGTACCGAGGGGCCCGGCGCTGCGGTACCGTGAAACCTGTCGATAGGAGAACTTCGTGGACACTCTGCTGATCATCCTCGCCGTGCTGGTGGTACTCGCCCTCGGTGTGGTCCTCTGGGGCGTCGGGTCCTACAACGGCTTCGTGAAGAGCCGCAACCTCATCCAGGAATCCTGGCGTCAGATCGACGTCGAACTCAACCGCCGCTACGAGCTCATCCCCAACCTGGTGGAGACCGTGCGGGGCTATGCCGCTCACGAGCGCAACACGCTCGAGCAGATCACCGCGCTGCGCAACCAGGCACGCGCCCTGGCCGGGCAGTCCGGCGGACAGCCCAGCGAACAGCGCGCCGCCGTCGAGTCTGAGCTGACGCAGGCCGTGCACAACCTGCTCGTGTCGGTGGAGGCCTACCCGGATCTGAAGTCCAACCAAAACTTCATGCAGCTCCAGCGCGAACTGACGGACACGGAAGACCGCATCGCGGCCGCCCGCCGCTTCTACAACGCCAACGTGCGTGATTACAACACGCGCATCGAATCGGTGCCCAGCAACATCATCGCCGGGTTCGCGAAGTTCGAGAAGGCCACCTACTTCGAGGTCAATGACCCCATGGTGCGCCAGGCCCCAGACGTGAACTTCGGCGAGATCTCGCAGCGCCCCGCCGCCGCTGATCAGGCACCGCAGATCGCCCCGCAGCAGCAGTACCAGCAGCCCGTGCAGCCGCCGCAGCAGCAGATCCAGCAGGCGCAGCAGCAGCCGGCGGATCGCCCTCCCTTCGAAAACTGACCCGCTAAAGCCCCGCCGTCGAGCACCGACGGCGGGGCTTTTCCGTGCCCGGAGGACGCCGATTCCCCCAGTCGCCCACAGCGACACGCCGATCTGACTAGGCTTTTCAAGGAAAGTTCTCGAAACTAGTTGAACTCTCAATCAAAGACTGTTAGAGTTTCAACTACCACCCCAGGAAAGGACACCACAATGAACCTCAACGAACTCAAGGGCACCTACGTTCTCGATCCCTCGCACACCACCTTCTCCTTTGTGACCCGCCACGCGATGGTCACCAAGGTCCGTGGCTCCTTCGAGGAGTTCGAGGGCCAGGGCGTCGTCGACGGTGCCAACCCCTCCGCCTCGCACCTCGAGGTCAAGATCAATGCTGCGTCGGTGAACACCCGCAACGCTGACCGCGATGGCCACATCCGCTCCGCCGACTTCTTCGACGTGGAGAACTACCCCACCATCACCTTCAAGAGCACCGATTTCGCTGTCCACGGCAACACCGTCGACGTGACCGGTGACCTCACCATCAAGGACGTCACCAAGTCCATCACCATCCCGCTGGAGTACCAGGGTTCCGCCAAGGATCCCTTCGGCAACAACCGCATCGGCTTCGAGGGTTCCACCCAGGTCCTCCGCTCCGATTTCGGCCTGACCTGGAACGCTGCCCTCGAGACCGGCGGCTTCCTCGTCTCCGACAAGATCACCCTCGAGATCGAGGTCTCCGCCATCGAGCAGGCCTGAACCTCAGCCTGATCTCGGATCACACGCAAAACGCCCCGGCCGCCACAGCCGGGGCGTTTCGCCATTCCTGGGATCAGCGCCCGTATGCGAGGTCCTGGTACTCGGGGTGCTTGATCATGTAGGCCTTCACGAAGGGGCACAGCGGCAGCACCTTGCGTTCGCCCACCTCGCGCACGTCGTCGAGGGCGCCGCGAACCAGTTTGGAGCCCAGGCCACGGCCCTCGAATGCGGGATCGATCTCGGTGTGGGTGAAGGTGATCAGGCCGTCGCTCAGCATGTACTCGGCGAAGCCGGCAAGAGTTCCGTCTGCGTGCACCTCGTAGCGCTTTTCGTCGGGGTTGTGGGTCACGGTTGCTTCATCAGTCATGGCAGCAACGATACCCCTCCCCGGTAGGTAATCGAAGCGCCCGGGCGTTGAACTTCTCGCGGCCGCTTGCGTGGCCTGACATACTGTTCGGCATGCCTTGCACTGACACATCGGAGGGGTCCCAACGTTTTCCTCGCAGAGGTAAACATCGATGACCCCAGTTGTCTCTCTACTCGTCGGCATCGTGGTGGTGTTCCTCATCACCGTTGCCACCGGCTACTTCGTGGCGCAGGAGTTCGCCTACGTCGCCGTTGACCGCTCCAAGCTCGGTAGCCGAGCTGCAGCAGGCGACCAGAAGGCCGCCCGCACCCTCGAAATCACGCGCCGCACCTCCTTCATGCTCTCGGGCGCCCAGTTGGGCATCACCGTCACGGGCCTGCTGGTGGGTTACGTCGCGGAACCCCTCATCGGCCAGGCCATCGGCTCCATGCTCGACGGCGGTGCCCTCACCGCGGTCAGCGTGGCCATCGGTGGTTTCGTCGCGATCGGCTTCTCCACGTTCGTCCAGATGTTGTTCGGCGAACTGTTCCCGAAGAACTACGCCATCGCCCGCTCCGCCCCTGTGGCGGATGCGCTCACGCCGTCGACCCGCCTGTACCTGTTGATCTTCGGCCCCATCATCTGGGTGTTCGACAAGGCCGCTGAGCTGCTGCTGCGTGCGCTCAAGATCGAGCCTGTCCACGACGTCGAATCCGCCGCCTCGGCCACGGATCTCGAGCGCGTGGTGGCCGCCTCGCGCGAATCTGGAGTGCTCTCGCCTGAGTTGGCGCACATCATCGACCGAATCATCGACTTCCCCCGCCGGGATCTCGAGCACGCCATGGTGCCGCGGCCACACGTCGACACCGTGCGCGACGACGCCACCATCGGCGAGGTGCGCAGCCTCATGGCCACCGGGCACACGCGCTACCCCATCGTCGACGAGGCGGATTTCGTGGTGGGTGTGGTGCATCTGCCGGACGTGCTGGCGACGGACCGTGGTCTCGATGAGCCCGCCCTCAAGATCGCGCGTGAGCCGTTCCGCCTGCCAGACATCACGAAGCTGCCGGATGCGGAGAACCAGTTGCGTTCGGCCAGCGAGCAGATGGCCTGCATCATCGACGAGTTCGGCGCCTTCGTGGGCGTCGTCACGCTCGAGGACCTAGCTGAAGAAGTCATCGGTGAGTTGACGGATGAACATGACCCGGATGATCCGGATTACCTGCCGCAGGCTGATGATGGCGTCTGGGTGATGCCGGGCGACGTGCACGTCGACGAGGTGGAGAGGGCCATCGGCCTGAAGCTCCCGGCTGGCGACTACGAGACTGTCTCCGGCCTCATCATCAACGCGCTGGGCGATCTTCCCGATGAGGGCGCCGTCGTCGATCTCACCCTCGAGCCGACGGCGGCTCAGCGCGCCATCGACGCCCACACGCCCGCGCAACTCGTGCGCTTCGAGGTGCTCGCCGTCGAACGGCACGTGCCCGCGCGCGTGCGCATCACGCTGCCCGAGTTCGAGGAGGAGAAGGCATGATCGGCCTCGAAACCGGCATGGGCGGCCTTGCCGTCACCATCTGGACCATCGCCCTGATCGCGCTCAGCGCGTTCTTCGTGGCCGTCGAGTTCGCCCTCATGGCTGCCAAGCAGCACCGCCTGGATGAGCGGGCGAACACCGTCTCGGGTCGAGCCGCCATCAAGAGCTCGCATGAGCTCACCCTGGTGCTGGCTGGCTCCCAGTTGGGCATCACCGTGTGCACCCTGGCGCTCGGCGCCATCACCAAGCCCGCCGTCCACCATGCCCTCACGCCCCTGTTGGAGCGGACGGGGCTGCCGACGGCGGTCGCGGACGTGGTCGCGTTCATCCTCGCGCTGCTCGTGGTGACCTTCCTTCACCTGGTGGTGGGGGAGATGGCGCCCAAGAGCTGGGCCATCGCGCACCCGGAGGATTCCTCCGTGCTGCTGGCGGTGCCCATGCGCATGTTCATGTTCGTGGCGCGTCCCATCCTGAAGGCCATGAACTCCATGGCCAACTGGCTGGTCCGCAAGGCCGGTGCCACCCCGGTTGACGGGTTGACGGCCACGCAGGACGTCGCCGGCCTGCGTCACTTGGTGGAGCACTCCGCCGAGGTGGGCACCCTGGAGGCAAACTATGGGCAGTCGCTCACCTCCGTGTTGACGCTGCGTGAGCGTCAGGTGCGCGAGCTCCTCCCCGAGGAGCAGGACCTGGCAGCCGTTCCCGTGGGTGGCACGCTGGCCGACGTCCAGGCTGTCACCCGCGACCACGGGCACATGCGGGTGCTGGTCCGCGACGGTGGGACCACCGTCGGCGTGGTGCATGTCCGCGACACCTTGGAGGAGCCAGATCTCTCGCGCCCCGCGATGGATCTCGCCCGCCCGCCGGTGCTGCTGCCTGCGGACACCGGTCTGGCGACGGCCTTGAATCAACTGCGGCTGGCGCGCACCCAGATCGCCATCGTCACAGAGGGGGACCGGGAGCTTGGCATTGTCACGTTGAACGACGTGCTGCCGGGCCTGATGCCCACCGCGATAGTGGACACGGTCACCGCGTAACTGGCGCACCATTACGCAGTCCGCGTCCCATGAACATCACCGAGCCCTTGACAGCCAGTCCTAGGATGCTAGCATTCTAGGATGAGCGAGAAAGCGCAGTTCAACGTCTACCTGCCGCGTGACCTGATCACCGAGATCAAGCACAGGGGGATCGACGAGGGCATCAGCCTCTCGGCCCTGGTGGAGAAGGCACTGCGGGAATATCTCGAACACACCCAGAAGGAGCAGCAGTAATGAACCTGATCTCGCGTCCCATCCGATTCACCAATGAGGTCGACGCGTGGCGTCGCATCCTCGACGCCCTCGGCGGTGCGCTCCTCACCGACGACCACGGCTGGGTGGTGTACCAACTGGGCTCGGGGCGCCTGGCCCTACACGCGGCGTCGGAGGAGGACCCGGCCGGGAGCAGCATGCTGTGCTTCGAGACCGAGCAGAGCCTTGGCGATGTGGCTTCCGCGGCCAGCGGAGCAGGCGCGCCCGTGGAGGTGCGCGAACTGGACCATGGCATCTCCGTGGAGGTCAACGGCGTGTTCCATGCCACGGTCGATCAGGCCACGCCGGGTGATGCGGTCGCCTCTCAGCCTGAGCTCTCCGTGCTGGGCATCTGGTACGGCGCGGACACTGCTGGTGCCCGCACGCTGCTCGAGCAGCTCGGCCTGAAGGCCCGGGTGGTCGCCGACAACGGAGCGTGGACCGACTTCTCCTGCGACGGTGGAGGCCTGATGGCGGTCCATTCCGGCGCCACACCAGGTACCGAACTGGGCCTGGAGTGGAACGGTGACGTCGAGGATGCCCTGGCGCTGCTGAAGTCCGCCGGGATTGACGCTGAGCTGATCGACGAGACCTACGGCCGCACCGTGCACATCCCGGATCCCGACGGGGGACGGTCCATCTGGCTGAGCGAGGTCCAGACCGACCTCTACGGTTACACCCTGTCCTGCGAGTAGGACGGTTCCTGAGGGGCGTCCCGCGACGAAGTCGCCGGATGCTCACGAAGGACGCCTGGCGTGATCGCTTGGTTGGTTAAGGCCAAACACGGAAGGCCCCAGGGGCTACGCGGAACCGACCGTCGGTGATCAAACTCGTAGACACGCCTAGGGCCCTTCGACCAGTCGTGCTCCTCGTTCCTCGGAGGCGACTGGCTCAGGGACCGCGGGGCGCTCCTCAGGAACCGCGTAGAGTCTGGGCCCATGAGCGACGAGCCCTTCGACCCCACAGCGCCCACCGTCGGGGTGGGGCCGCGTCCGCTCCCATGGCCGGAGGATCCGCGGCTGGACCCGGAGTTGCTCCGCGACGGCGACAGGCGCAACGTCGTCGACCAGTACCGCTACTGGAAGCTTGAGGAGATCGTCGCGGACCTCGACCGGACGCGCACCGGGCTCCACGTCGCCATTCAGAACTGGGAGCACGATTTCAACATCGGCTCCATCGTGCGCACGGCCAATGCGTTCAACGTGGCCGCCGTGCACATCGTTGGGAAGCGACGGTGGAACCGCCGCGGCGCGATGGTCACCGACCGCTACCTCCACGTGCACCACCACGAAGATGAGGCATCCCTCTTCGCCTACCTTCATGAGCGCAACGTGACGCCCATCGGCGTCGACAACCTTCCCGGATCGGTGGCGCTTGAGGCCACCACGCTGCCAGCCAAGTGCTGCCTGATCTTCGGCTCCGAAGGCCCGGGGCTCACCGAAGCGATGGTCGCCGGGTGCGAGCGGCTCGTCGCCATCACCCAGGAGGGCTCCACCCGCTCGATGAATGCCGGCGCGGCGGCTGCCATCGCGATGTATCACTGGCGCCTACACCACGAATCGTGATCAGCAGGCGGGTGGGTTCGGCGGCCCTTCGTCGTGACGCGGTGCTCGTTCCTCGCACGCGCCCCGCTCAGGGACCAGATGTGGACTCGGCGCCTCAGACCCGCCCCGCTCAGGGACCAACTGCCGAACGTCTGGGAGCGCTAGCATGGCGGGCATGCAGCAGGCACAGCGATTCGCCGCCGGACTGACCCCCTTGCCCACAGCGGCTCGGGTCACGCGGGCGCGCGGGGTGTTGCGGTGGCGCATCATCTCCACCGTCATCTCGTTCGCGCTTCTGGGCCTGTTCTGGTGGTTCTTCGGCCGCGACATGTCGCGCGGCTGGACCATCGGCATCGTCACCTTCTGGGTGGTCTCCTCAGCGTTCTGGATGGTCCTGGCCATCGTCGGCCTCAGCCGCGCCAAGAAGGATCTGTCGCGCATCCCTGAGGGTGTGGCCTTCTTCCTCGACCCCAGGGGCATCGAACTGGTCTACCCCCAGGCCGCCCAGGTGCCGTGGGATGACGTCACGGCGCTCAAGCTCGCGGGTCGCAACTATGGCGCCGGGCCCAACCTCGTCGTCGAGGCCCAAGGGCAGACCGTGGCGCAGGTGCCCATCACGTTCCTCGACGCCACTCCAGCGGTCATCGACTCCGCGGCCCGCGCCAACTCGCTCGGCCGCATCCACCTCGACGCCAGCGCACTGGACAATCTGCTCTGATTGAAAGCGCCCCTCCGTTCAGGTTCGAACACCGACGCGATAGGCTGAGAATCGACCGACTTTCATTCAAGAAAAGGGGCACTCATGCCAGTTGCAACTCCTGAGGTTTACGCGGAGATGCTCGACAGGGCCAAGGCAGGCAGCTTCGCCTACCCGGCCATCAACGTCTCCTCCTCGCAGACGCTCAACGCCGCCCTCCAGGGCTTCGCTGAGGCCGGCTCGGACGGCATTCTGCAGGTTTCCACCGGTGGTGCGGAGTACTTCTCCGGCCCCACCATCAAGGACAAGGTCGTGGGCGCCGCCGCGTTCGCCGCCTTCGCCCAGGAAGTGGCCAAGAACTACCCCATCAACGTGGCTCTCCACACGGACCACTGCCCCAAGGACAAGCTGGACAGCTTCGTGCGTCCGCTGCTGGCCATCTCCGAAGAGCGCGTCGCCCGCGGCGAGCTGCCCCTCTTCCAGTCCCACATGTGGGATGGCTCCGCCGTGCCCATGGAGGAGAACCTCCAGATCGCAGACGAGCTGCTTGAGCGTTGCGCCAAGGCCAACATCGTCCTCGAGATCGAGGTCGGCATCGTCGGTGGCGAGGAAGACGGCGTCGAAGCCGCCATCAACGAGAAGCTCTACACCACGATCGAAGACGGTCTTCGCACCGCCGAGATCCTCGGCTTGGGTGAGAAGGGCCGCTACATGACGGCTCTCACCTTCGGCAACGTGCACGGCGTGTACAAGCCGGGTGCCGTCAAGCTGCGCCCCGAGCTCCTCAAGGAGATCCAGGACGCCGTCGGCGCCAAGTACGGCAAGGACAAGCCGTTCGATCTGGTGTTCCATGGTGGCTCCGGTTCCTCCGCTCAGGAGATCTCGGATGCGGTGGATTATGGCGTCATCAAGATGAACATCGACACCGATACGCAGTACGCGTTCACCCGCCCCGTGGTCACGCACATGTTCCAGAACTACGACGGCGTGCTGAAGATCGACGGCGACGTTGGCAACAAGAAGCTGTATGACCCGCGTTCGTGGGGCAAGGCAGCCGAAGCCGGCATGGCCGCTCGCATCGTTGAGGCCTGCGAGCAGCTCCGCTCCGCTGGCCAGGCCGCCAAGTAAGCGCATCGCCTGAACAACGAACACACCTGCGGCTGTCCCCCCCAAGTGGTCAGCCGCAGGTGTGTTTTTGTGTCCCCATCATGCGTCCCTGATGTGGGGTTCCGCTAGGTGGAGCGCTACTGGGTTTCGCGCTGGAAGTACCAGTTTTCTCGGTGCTGGCCAGGTTCGGCCGGGCAGTTCCTACACGAGGAAGCCGCGTTGCCTGCGCAGGAGCCGGTGGATCATCACCGCAGACTGCAGCGAGGCCACCAGCGCCAGGGCTGGCCAGGCGACCCACAGGATGATCTCCTTGACCATCAGCGGCAGCTGTGTCCAGGTGACGATCATCACCGCGAAGGCGACACCCAGGTACACCAGCGGCATCAGGTGGGCATTGTTGGCCTTGCCGCGCTCCGCAGCGGCCTGAGCGCCCCAGTTGTCCACCTCTTCCCGGCTCAGGAACTTCGTCCAGGCACGGATGAAGTGGCCGATCTTCAGCCACAGATAGAACTCGCCAGGCAGGAACAGGACGGCGAAGGCCACGTCCTTGGCTGATCTGTCATGCATCGACAAAGCGTTGCGCAGGTTCATCAGCGTCGCCAGCGCCGGCGGGATGAGCCACCACGGGGAGAAGGTGTAGGCCCCGATGCTGAGGGACGCCAACAGGAGCAGGACGAAGCCCACCCGCACCAGCAGGTTGAACAGCATGCCCCAGTTCTCGTACCAACGCAGGCGGAGGTTGGGGTGGAAGGGTTGTCCCTGAAGGTCGCCGCGCTGCCCCGGCCACATCAGGTCGATGGCGCCGTAGCTCCACTTCACCTGCTGGGCATCGAGGGATTTCAGGGTGAGCATGGGGCCGACGTTGGCTCGGGCTGAGGCGCTGATCTTCGTCGCGTAACCCAACGACTTCAGCTGGATGGACAGCAGCGAATCCTCCACCTCGGAATCCGTGACCCAGGGGCCGAGCTGCCTGAACTCGTCTCGCACGGCCTTGAGGGCCGTCATCGAGAAGATCGAGCACTGCCCCCCAAGCACGGCCATGTTTCGGCCCCGGAGCAGGTTGAGCATGTTGAAGCTGGCGAACTGCTGGCGTTGCCCGGCAATCAGGAACTTCTCACCGCCGTTGCGGCCCTCGTTGTAGTCGATGGAGAAGATCGCGCTGATGCCGCCGATGCGGGAGTCTGAGCGGATCTCCTCCAGGAGGTTGGCGATGGCGGTGCGAGCCAGCACCGTGTCGCCGTCGACGCCCACAAAGTAGTCGCAATGCTCCACCAGCGCGAAGCCGATGTTCAGGGCGCCAACCTTGCGGGTGGGGAGCTTGCCAACGTCGTGGATGTGGATGTCGCAGGACATCGTCTCGTCCTTGTACGTGCGCTCATGCCGACCAGCCAGCTTCTTGGCCACCCAGAAGGTGTCATCCGTGGTGTTGTTGATGATGATGTGCACTTCGTCGGGCAGCCGGGTCTGCGCCAGCAGCCCTCCGATCACCGCTTCGATGGATGACTCCTCGTTGTAGGCGGGGATCACCACCCCAACTCTGGGCCGGGTCTGGGCGGCGGGAAGCCACGGGCCTGCGTAGGGGGCGAGCTCCCTGCTGGCCGTGGGAGTGGCTGGCGCGGAGGCGTCGGATTCTTCGACGTCTGCGATGAGCTGCTGTGACGAGGTCATGGCTGCCTTTCGTGGATGGGTGTGCGCTCCCATCGTCTGCGGAAGTGAGGGGCAGGAGCCAGTGGGCGTGCTACCTGACAATGGCTTGGCGCTACCAGCTTTCCGAGCAACTACCGGGATACACATCCCAGTAGCGGCCACTGTGGTGGTGGGGGCTTGGGGTGGGAAGACTTCTCGGTAGGGACAGGCGCCGCCTGCCCGCTGGGAAAGGAATCTCTGATGCGACTGAAGCTGCCTCTGTTGGGGCTGGCGGCCACCGTGCTGTTGAGTGGCTGTGGCACGCCGCCATGGGAGACGGAGGCCGCGGCTGCTGTCCCTGTCTCTGTGGCGTCGGCCCTTGGCTGGGAGACGCCTGAACCCACGCCGACGCCCAAGCCCACGGCGACACCCACCCCTTCGCCAGAGCCGACACCAGAACCGACGCCGGAGCCAACCCCCGAACGAACCCCGCCGATGGTGGTCGACGACCTGGCGGCTGGGAGCATCCAGCAACAACTCTCCGCCGGTGGTTTGGTGCTGGACATCAACTACTGGTCCACCCGCGGCAAGCCGGATTGGACCCCGGGCGCCGTCAAGCCGCTCACCTTGAGCCTCTCGGCCAACGGCAGGGGAGAGCTGTCGCTGTCCTCAATCCAGGTGCAGGTGGAGCGCCTCACCTACGACGGATGGACGGCGGTGCCCAGCGCCGCCGTCGTCCAGCCGGCGATCAAGCCCGGGGTTTCCGTGAAGGCGCCGGCCGCGGCTGGTGCCACCGTGCTGGTCAACGCCGTCGAGGACGAGACCTTCGCGCTGAGGTACACCCTGTCCTACACGCTCGCCATCACATCCGGGAAGTCGGTGACCCAGGCCAGCGGCGTCGACGAACTGGTGGTCACTCTGGGCTGAGCGCCCTTCGCAGTTCAACCCGAGATTTCATGCCCAGCTTCGTCAGAGCGTTGTGCACGTGGTACTCCGCGGTGCGCACCGTGACGAACAGCCGCTCAGCGACCTCCCGGTTGCTCATCCCGTCGGCCACCAGCATCGCGATCTCGCGTTCGCGGCTGGTCAGCGACGCCAGTAGCTTTTCGCGCTGTGAACTGTCAGGGATGCGCTGGGCCGGCAGCAACTGGATTGCCTGTGCGTCCAGCCGCTGTTGCCATGCGGTGGCGCCGCATGTGGACAACATCGACAGGGCCTCGCCCATCAGGCTGCTCAACTGCGCAGTTGCAGGCCGTTGCGACGCCAGACACCACGCCGCATGGTCCTCTGCCAGCACAGCCCGGTACAGGCGCAGCCCAGCGTTGGGGCTCTCCTGCAGGTGTTGCTGCAGCAGGTCCGCCGCTCGGGCAAACGCTTCCACCGAGCTGTTCAGGAGCGCGTCGCAATGGGCCAGAAGGTAGGCCAGGACTGGCTCTGCGTACGCCAGCGCCGCCACATCCTCCCGGGCCCTCATCGCGGCCGCACGATCTCCGGCCTGCAGGTGCGCCCTCACCCGCAGCACACCGGTGTGCTGCCCGCCCGTGTAGCTGAGCAGGTCTGAGCCCCAGACGTCATCCAGCCAGCCAGCGACGTCTTGGGGGTTCTCGTTGCCAGCGACGGCGGCCCAAGCCAGCGTGTAGCGCCGGTAGGCGTCGGCCATCGTGCTCATCTGGGAGGCGTCCTGCCAGCCGAGGTAGTTCTGTGCGGTTGCGCGCTCATCGCGGCACGCCGGCACCAGCGCCGCCACAGCGAAGGACTGCTGCCAGTGGTTCGGCAAGAGGGCATCCAAGCTGATCCCCAATTGGCCGTCTGCCACCTCGTGGGCCGCATCCCAGCGGCCATCGAGGAACGCAAGTTGCGTTGCCACGCACGACGCGTGCAGTTCCAAGGCGGCGGCGTTCTGCAGGGTGATTTCCTGCAGGAGGTCTGCAGCCGCGTCGAGTTCACCCGCATTGGCCAGAAGCGCGCCAAGGCCCGCCTGCAGCACAGGCGCCATCACCGCGATCACCGGGTTGGTGGCGGCCTCGCCCAGCATGGCTCGGAGCGTGCCGATGCGCTGCTCCGTCGGCAGGTGTGGCGCGAACAGGCTGTTGATCACCAGCTCCACCGCGACGGCGCCAATCAGCAGTTCGATGGCCAGATCAGGGTGGTGGGCAGCTGCGGATCGCTGCCGGAGGAGGGCTGGGAGGCCCGCGAAACCCGACGTCAGAGCGGCAAGGGAGCTTGAGGCCAGAAGAATCCCCTGCGCAACGATGTGGAGCGCCGCATGGGCGACGATCATGAGATCCTCAGGGTCTTCGATCGTCTCCCAACCCATGCTCTGCAGGCGTCGGAGGGATTCGGTGGGGTTGGCCTCCGAGCTGATGATGGCCAAGGCGGCGGTTCGGGTGATGGAAGGCGGCAGGTTCTCGAAGGTCTCAGTGAACCTGGCGAGGTAGGCGGGGTGGCCCATTCGCAGCGTCACGAGCAGGAGTTGGCGCGCCCACCCCTGATCGAGCCGGGCGCCAATCTTGGCCAGCCGGAAGGCCACGTGGTAATCCCGTTGGGCGTAGGCCTCGACGAGTGCGCCCACCAGCGTGGCAAGGAACTCCTGGGGGTTGTCTGTGGAGGCTGCTTCGTGCTCGAGGGCGCGGATGCCGACGAGGGTCTGGGCCAGCGCACGGTGGGTGGCCCGAATCTCTTCCCAGTTGGCCTGATCGATGACGGCCCGCCGGGCCAACTCGTGGCGCGCCTTGAGGCCGTGGTCAGCCCAGGAGTCCACCAAGCCGGTGCGCAGCAGCGAGCTGCGCTCGTCGGAGAGATAGCCCCGGCGTGACAATGTGGCCGCCAGCTCCTCCCCGGTGAGGCTGCCTGCCACGGCGATGGCCAGCAGAGCTGCGCGGGAGCTCTCGCTGCTCTGGTTCAGCGTCTGGTGGGCGTAGGCAGGCACGGCGCTGCCTGGGGCGCTCGCGCTCGCCAACTTGCGCAGCTGGGCGTCGATACTGAGTGAGCGGCCAGCAGCCCTGACCATCCGCGTGAAGGCGTCCAGCATCACCGGATAGCCGCCAGTCACCTCCATCAGATCCTGCAGCGGCGCGGCTGTCAGGGTCAGGCCGAGCTCTTCGTGGATGAAGTCCCGCGCGGCCTCTGAGGTGAAGGGCTCCAGCGTGACGATCGCGCCTCGCTCCGGGTCTCGCAGCAGCAAGCCAAGGCCATCAAGCAGCGGATTGCTGGCGTCCACGCTGGTCACGATCAGGCTGACCGGCAACCGTCGGAACCGGCGCACCACCTGCCACAGCTCGTGGGCAGAGGAGGTGTCCAGCCACTGGGCGTCGTCGATGAGAATGGTCACCGGCCCCGCCTCTTCCAGGGCGTGGAGGAGAGCTGGGGCGAAGTTATCCGCTGGTGGGTCGATTCCCAGCTGGGCGCACAGTTCGAGCGCTCCGCTGAACGGGACGTCGATATCCGTGGGGAACAGTTGCACGCGCCGCACCGACAGGCCCTGGGCCGCCTTCTCGGCCAGCGTGGACTTCCCGATTCCCTCCGGCCCCCGCAGCCATGCGACGACAGCCGAAGCCGACTCCTGGCCCCGAGCAAAGAGGGCGCGGAGCTGCTCCACCAAGCCGTCTCGGGAGTGCGCCATCATCACGGGTGAACACTACCGGTGACGTCCCGCCCTCGGTAGTGCCGTCGGTTTCTGTCGAGAGTCACAGTTTGATAACAGACCCTTGCTTCCGGGCCCAAGAGTGCTAGCGTTAACATTATTGCCGGATCGGGCGTCGCAGCCTGATTGAGCAAAGGGTACGAAGGAGTACATGTGACCAAACTTCTCGAGCTGAAGAACGTCAGCAAGACGTTCCCAGGCGTGAAAGCGTTGCAGAATGTCCAGTTGGACCTCAACGCTGGCGAGGTGCTGGGCCTGTGCGGCGAGAACGGCGCGGGCAAGTCCACGCTGATGAAGATCCTGACCGGCATCTACACACCTGATCCGGGCGCAGAGATCTGGCTGCAGGGCCAGAAGGTGGACGTGCGTGATGTCAATCACGCCCGTGACCTCGGCCTGAGCATCATCCACCAGGAACTGAACATGGTGCCTGATCTCACCGTCGCGCAGAACCTCTACTTGGGCCGCCCCGGCAGCTCCAAGCGTGGATTCGTTGATGACAAGGCGCTCAACCGCAGGGCCGCAGAGCTCTTCGAGCGGCTGAACATGCGCATCAATCCGGCAGACCGGGTTGGAGACCTCTCGGTGGCTCGTCAGCAGATGGTGGAGATCGCCCGGGCGCTGGATTTCGACTCCAAGATCCTCGTGATGGATGAGCCGACGGCGGCTCTCACCATCGCCGAGACCGATGCGCTCATGGACATGATCCGTGACTTCGTCACCCCTGAGACCGGCCTGATCTACATCTCCCACCGCATGCCGGAGATCGAGGAGATCACCGATCGGGTCACCGTCCTGCGCGATGGCCAGTACATCGACACCGTCGTCACCGACGACGTGGAGATGCGCGAGATCATCTCGCTCATGGTGGGCCGTGAGGTTTCGGGCGATGCCCGCCCGCGCACCACCGTCGACTCCGACGAGGTCCTGCTCAAGGTCGAAGGCCTCAACACCAAGAAGCTGCTGCGCAACGTCAACTTCGAGGTGCGCAAGGGCGAGGTGCTCGGCTTCGCTGGCCTGGTGGGCGCTGGCCGCACCGAGGTGGCTCGCGCCGTGTTCGGCGCCGACCCCAAGGAGAGCGGCGAGATCTACGTACACGGGAAGCGAGTCAACGTGCGCAACGCGGGAGACGCGGTGCGCGCCGGTATCGGCTACCTCTCGGAAGACCGCAAGACCTACGGCCTGCTCCTTGAACAGGACGTGAAGTACAACGCGGTGCTCGCCGCGATGAACGACTTCAGCATTGGCGGCTTCGTGCTGGACGGCAAGATCCGCACGGTGGGCCAGGAGTACTCGGACAAGCTTCGGGTGCGCACGCCGTCGGTCAACCAGCTGCTGGGCAAGCTCTCGGGCGGCAACCAGCAGAAGGTGGTCATCGCCAAGTGGCTGGTGCGCAACTCCGACATCCTCATCTTCGACGAGCCCACCCGCGGCATCGACGTCGGAGCCAAGGAAGAGATCTACACGCTGATTGAGGAACTCTGCGCGGCCGGCAAGGCCATCATCGTCATCTCGTCCGAGCTGCCTGAGGTGCTGAGGGTCTCCCACCGCATCGCAGTCATGGCACACGGACACATCACCGGCGTCCTCGACAACGCGGAAGCCACACAGGAAAACATCATGGAGCTCGCCACCCTCGGCAAGGCCCAACTGGAAGGAAACGCAGCGTGAGCACTCAAGCCGAAACCAAGCAGAGCGGTGGCCTGCCCCCCTTTCTGAAGTCTTCGCTTCAGCAGATCTTCGTCTTCCTGGCGCTGGTCCTGATCTACATCGTCTTCATGGTGGTGGCTCCCAACTTCGCCTCGCTGGGCGTCGCGATGGACATCGTGCAGCAGTCCGCCTACATCGGCGTGATGGCACTGGGAGCCACGTTCATCATCGCCACCGGCGGCATCGACCTGTCGGTGGGCACCGGCCTCAGCTTCGTGGCCGTCATGGCAGGCGTGTTCCTGGCTGGAGACTGGTGGAACCTGCCACTCGGCGCAGGCCTGCTCCTCACGCTGCTCGTCGGCGCACTCGTGGGTCTGGTCAACGGCCTGAACATCTCCTTCCTTGGCCTGCCGCCGTTCATCGCCACGCTGGCCATGATGATGGCCGCCCGCGGCCTGGCGCTGGTGGTGTCGGACAAGCAGACCATCTCCATCAAGAACCCCCAGTACATCTGGCTCTTCAACGGTGAGATCATCCCGGGCATCAAGAACGCCATCGTGTGGTTCATCCTGCTGGCCATCATCGCCAGCGTCATGCTGAACAAGACCCTGCTGGGGCGCTACGCCATCGCCATCGGCTCCAATGAAGAGGCCACCCGCCTCTCGGGCGTCAACGTCAAGTTCTGGAAGACCCTCATCTATGTCACCGCTGGCGTGTTCATGGCCCTTGGCGCCATCCTCTACTCTGCCCGGTTCGGCTTCGTCCAGCCGGCTGAAGGCGTGGGCTTCGAGCTCTACGTCATCGCCGCCGTCGTGATTGGTGGCACATCCCTTGCGGGTGGCCGCGCCAACATCATCGGCACCGTCGTCGGCGCCCTCATCATGGAGACCCTGCGCAAGGGCCTGCAGATGATGGGTGTCGCCCAGGAATGGCAGCTCGTGGCCACCGGTGTGGTGCTCCTGCTCGCTGTCTTCATCGACAACGTCCGCCGGGCGCGAGCCGCAGCGGTCTAGTCGCCCTCCATCAGCCCATCCATCACAACCCCAATACCGGGAGGGCGGTCCTCCCACAACCGAAAGGAAACCGCTATGCGCATGCTGCGCTCCACGCTGGCTCTCGGAGCCGTGCTTGCCCTGGGCCTCACCGCCTGCGGCACCTCCACCCCTGCCGAGACGGCTGCTCCCGCCCCGGCGGACACCACGACGGCGGCCGCTCCCGCTGAGGAGACCACTCCGGCAGAGGAGACCACTCCTGCCGAAGAGGCCCCCTCGGGCGAGCTCCCCAAGGGCAACGGCGAGACCATCTACCTCGTCTCCAAGGGCTTCCAGCACCGCTTCTGGCAGGCCGTGAAGGAAGGCGCCGAGAAGGCTGGCGCCGAGTACAACTACAAGGTCGAGTTCGTTGGCCCGCAGGATGAGACCCAGGTCACTGAGCAGCTCAACCAGCTGAAGACCGCGCTTGACTCCAAGCCCGTCGCCATCGGCCTCGCCGCCCTCGATTCGGGTGCCGCCTCTGAGTTGCTGAACCAGATCCAGGCCGCCAACATCCCGCTGATCGCCTTTGACTCCGGTGTCGATTCCGACATCCCGCTGACCACCGTGTCCACGGACAACACGGCCGCCGCCGAGGCTGCCGCCCAGCACATGGTTGAGCTCATCGGTGGCTCGGGCCAGGTTGGCCTCATCTGCCACGACCAGACCTCCACCACCGGCAAGCAGCGCTGCAACGGCTTCCAGGACTGGATCAAGGCCAACGCTCCTGACGTCACCGTCCTCGAGCCCCAGGTTGCTGGCGCGGTTGACCTCGCCGCCAACACCGCCAAGTCCATGATCCAGGCCAACCCTGAGATCAAGGGCATCTACGGCACCAACGAGGCCGCCGCCACCGGCGCCATCCAGGGCGCCAAGGAATCCGGCGCTGATCTCGTCGTGGTCGGCTTCGACTCCGGCAAGACCCAGATCGAGGCCATCAAGGACGGCTCGCAGGCCGGTGCCGTGACCCAGGCCCCCGTCAAGATGGGCTACGAGACCGTCATCGCCGCCATCAAGGCCATCAACGGCCAGGAACTGCCGAAGGTCATCGACTCCGGCTTCGAGTGGTACGACAAGAGCAACATCGACGATCCCGCGATCGCCGCGAACCTCTACGAGTGATCCGTGCTGGTGGGCCTGAACGGGCCCACCACACCCACCACTAGAACAATCACGGGCGCCTGACGCCACCTGCCTGCCTCCCGGTGGGAGGTGGCGGCAGGGGCCCGCATCTTTCTCAGCCCAGGAGGGGTCTTGTCCACCGTCACCGCACTCGCCGTCGACCTCGGCTCATCATCCGGCCGCGTCATCGCCGGCACGTTCCGCGAAGGTCGCATCGAGGAGGTCGAAGTTCGACGCTTCCCGCACGAGGCGCGCATGGTGGACGGGTACCTCTCGTGGGACCTCGATTTCATCTGGAGCGAGGTGGTCGCCGGGCTGCGCGACGCCGTCGCCCAATTCCCAGACGCAGTGAGCGTCTCCGTTGACACCTGGGGTGTCGACTATGTTCCCCTCGGCGCAGACGGCACGCCGCTGACGCCTGGCCGCGCCTACCGCGACGAGCGCACCATCCGCACCCTGGATGCCTTCCAGGAACGTCTCCCCGACGAGGCGGGCTGGGCCGCCACCGGAATCGCGCCGGCCACCATCAACACCGCCAACCAGCTGTTCGCGTTCCTGCAGGAGGAACCCGAGCTGGCTGCGCAGACCGAGCAGATCCTGCTCCTGCCGGATTACTTCACCTACCTGCTGAGCGGCCAGCGCGGCTGGTCCCGCTCGCACGCGTCGTCGTCGGCGCTGATCAGCCCTGGCGCCCACTCGTTCTCCGACGAGGTGTTCGAGGCGCTGGGCATCCCGCGCTCCTGGGTGGGTGACATCACGCCCGAACTGAGCGTGGCGGGGCCCTGCACCGTCGAGGGCCTGGAGCAGCTCACCGTGGTGCGCGCAGGCGCCCACGACACCGCGTGCGCCGTGCATGCCCTGCAGCGCGACGTCACGCAGGAGTCCTACTTCCTCAGCTGCGGCTCCTGGTCTGTGCTCGGCGTGCTGCGCGATGACCCGCTGCTTTCCGACGAGGCGCGCGCCCTCGGCCTCACCAACGAGGCCCGAGCGGACAACGGGCTTCGCCCCCTTTTCAACATCACGGGCCTCTGGATCCTGCAGGAACTCCAGCGAGATTGGGAATCCCAGGGCCGCACCCACAACATCGTGGAGCTCATCCGCCTCGCGGAGGCTGCGCCGTCGACGGGTGCCATCATCAACCCGGATGAGCCACAGTTCGCGCTGCCGTTCGAGATGGAGCGACGGGTGCTCGAAGCCCTCGCCGCGCAGGGCGTTGAGACGGATGGGCTCGACGAGGGGGCCATCACCCGCATCGTCATCGAATCCTTTGCGGCCCGCTACGCCCGTGGGATCGCGGATCTTTCGGCGCTGACTGGCGCCCCGGCCACGCAGCTCAACTTCGTGGGCGGTGGCTCCCGCAACAAGCTCCTGTGCCAGCTCACGGCAGATGCCCTTGGGGTGCCCGTGGTGGCCGGCCCCGTGGAGGCCTCGGTGTTGGGCTCCCTGCTTGCCCAGCTTGAGATCATGGGCCATCTCGATCCGGCAGACCGCAACGACGTGATCTCCCGCACGGCCCGCACCGAAACGTATGAGCCCCGATGATCAACAGCAAACCTCGCGCCAACCTGCGCGACATCGCCGAGGCTTCTGGCGTCTCCATCCAGACGGCCTCGCGTGTCGTCCGCGGCGTGGACGTGGTGGCAGAGGCCACCCGGAAGCGCGTGCTTGAAGCCATCGAGAAGCTGAACTATCAGCCCAACCTGGCGGCCCGCTCCCTGTCGGCTGCCCGCACGGGATCGGTGCACATCATCGACGCCGTGCCGCTGTTCCACGGCCACGCCAACACCTTCGTCGCCATCACGCAGGCGCTGTCCACGCTCGAGCTGCACACCTCCACCTCCGTGCTCGGAGATGCAGAGCTGCCCGATCAGTTGGAACTGCGCCAATTGTTGCCCGTCAGCGCCGACGGCGTGGTGGTGCTGGGCGGCCGCACCCAGTCGCGCTCGTGGATCGAGACCGTGTCGCTGCGCCTCCCGACGGTGTGCGTGGGCGAGATGGAGAACCTGCCGCCGTCGGCAGTCGGGGTCGCGGTGGACCATCGCGCCGGGGCCATCGCCGCCGTCGAACATCTGCTGGAGCGTGGCGCCAAGCGCATCGTGCACGTCGCCGGCCCCCAAGACTGGACGGATGCCCAGCAGCGCCTCGTGGGCTACGAGCACGCCATGGCAGATGCAGGGCTGACCCCAGAGGTGCTGCACGCCGGCTCCTGGGATGCGGCAGCCGCCGCGGCGTTGCTGCCGTCACTTTCCGCGGATGTGGATGCGGTGTTCGCGGCCAACGACCAGTTGGCGCTCGGCTGCATGACGGCGCTGCAACTCAGCGGCCGCAGCGTGCCGGGCGACGTGCGGGTGGTTGGCTACGACGACGTGCCCGGCGCCGAATGGTTCCTCCCAGGCCTCACCACCGTGCGTCAGGACTTCCGCGCCATGGGCGAACAGGCGGTCAAGTCGCTGAACCTGCTCCTCAAGGGCAAGCCGGCTGAATCCACCGTGTTGACCCCCAGCCTGATCGTCCGCGACAGCACCTGAGCCTCACTGCCGCGCCCCTGCCGCTACTGGCGGCACAGTCGCGGCAGGGGGGCTCCAGGCTTTCGTCTGCCAGAAGACACCACACCCTCCACCCGAAAGAAAGGACCACCGATGCTCTTCGGCCCCATGATCCACCCCGAACTGCTGGACGCGCTCGGTCGCGCTGGTCACGGCAGCAAGATCCTGATCACCGACGGCAACTACCCGCACCAGACCGGCGCCCCCGCAGCCGCCCGTCGGATCTACCTCAACCTGGCTCCCGGGCTGCTGAACGTAGGCCAGATCCTCGACGTGCTGAAGCAGGCTGTTCCCATCGAGCAGGCCGGCATCATGGTGCCTGCACCCGACGCCCCGCCGGAGTTGCGCCCCGACAAGATCGAGGCCCACGACGAGTACAAGGCCGCGCTGCCCGGCATCGAGTTCGTCGAGATCAGCCGCTGGGATTTCTACGACGAGGCGAAGAAGGACGACGTTGGCATCGTGATCGCCAGCGGTGAGCAGCGCATCTACGCGAACCTGCTGCTGACCATCGGCGTCCGAGGTTCCTGAGGAGTGTCCCGCGACGGAGTCGCCGGATGCTCACGAAGGACTTCGCACGGTCCCTGAGCGTCACAGGTGCGAGGAACGAGCACCCCGTGGCGACGAAGGGCCGCCAAGCGTGTCTTTGGCCTTCACCACCGAGCTAGGTTCCAACCACGCTGCCACGTCTTCGCGCACCGGCCGAGGGCCCCCGTTGGGCGGCGAACCGCCCCTCTCAGCACGGCGAACCGGGCGGTGAGCGCGTGGCGCCGACTAAACCCCATACTGATACCACAGCGTCGTAACTGACATGGAGGTACTCGTGTCCGAAGCCCAGGCCCCCGTCGAGGAGGCCGCGATGGGGTTCGACGCGTTCGTGCGTACCCACCGGCCAGCGCTCTGGCGTGCAGCCTGGCTGTTGACCGGTGATCGCGACAAGGCCGACGACCTGGTGCAGACCGCACTCGGCCGCACCTACGGGCGCTATTCGGCGCTGGCCAACGACGCCAAGTTCGAGGCCTACGTGCGCACCACCATCTACCGCACGTATGTGTCGTGGTGGCGGCGGAAGTGGAATTCGGAGGCGCCCTCGGGTGAGCTCCCCGAGCAGCCCACGGAGTCAGCCGACGGCGCCACGAGCGTTGACGTGGCCCGCGCCCTCGCCGCCCTGCCCAGGATGCAGCGCGCGGTGATGGTGCTGCGGTTCCTCGAGGACCGCACGGTGCAGGAGACCGCCCACCTGCTGGGCATCGCCGAGGGCACGGTCAAGGCACACACCTCCCAGGGACGCGCCGCATTGCGTGCGTCCCTCCACCTGTCTGAGGAGGACCGGCCATGAGCGACGACCAGCTTTCTGACATCTTCAAGCGAGACCTACCGACCCAGGGCGATGGCAACTGGGCCGACGACGCACGCAAGCGCCACGGACGCCGTCGGGGCATCACCGGTGCAGTGGCCGTCCTTGCAGCAGTAGCCCTCGTGACACCCTTCGCCCTGCAGATGGTGGGCGGCAACGGCGACGGCGTGGACACCGCTGTGCCAGGGCCCATCGGCAACTCGCCCACCGACCTCACGGCGGCCACAGAGCCCGCCTCACCGCCGGACCGCACCGGGCCGGCCAATGAGGGCGACGGGTCCAAGGCTGCGGCATGCTCCGGCGCGGGCGAGTCCGCCGTCGGCGAGTTGCCCACCTCTGCTGCGAAGCTGTGGCTGTGCGATGAGCCTGGCGAGATCGGATTCTCGCGCAAGGGCCCAGCGGAGCCGCTCACCAAGGACGTGCAGGCGGCATTGGATGCGTTCCACGCTCTGGACAAGACCGACCAGAACATGGCCTGCACCGCGGAATACACCCTGACCTATGTCGTGGTGGCGGAGGGTGCGGACGGCGCGCTGACGCCAGTATCCGGTGGCTTGCACGGGTGTCGGACGATCGGCAACCGCGTGGGTGCTGCCGGCTACCTGAACACCCTGGCCGAACTGTGGGCCGCGCAGCGCGCCGAAGCCACGCCGCCAGAGTCCACCGCCACTGCGCAGGACATCTGCACGGCCCAAGGCTCGATCCTGCCGGCCACTCCGGGGCAGGCAACAACCGGTGCCGTCTGCACGCCACATGCCTTCACCGGAGAGCAGCCACAGGGCGAGCTGCTCGACCCGAGCCTCGTCACGGAGGTTGGCAGCGCAGTGGAGGCCAACTCCGTGCAGGGCACCGTTGGCGAATGGGAGCCCACCGCCACCCTCGTGCTGCGCAATGCGTGGGGCGAATCCGTCCAGCTGATGAGGCTTGCCAGCGGCACGTATCAGTGGGGCAACATGGTCTGGCGGCCCAAGGGCGACCTCGCCGACAAGCTCGACGCCGCCATTGCCGCCCTTGGCTCGTCAGCCCCGCCACCGGCCCCCGGAGAGCCGCGCACCTGCGGCGAGTTGCCGGATCAGTTCGCCACCAGCCCAGCCGTCATCGACGGCGAGGTCACCGGGGTCTTCGTCTGCGTCGTGAACCGCGACGGCGAGCCCCGCTGGTTCGCCGACAGCATGGGCCTCTATGAGCCTCAATACATCCAGCGCGCCGTCCATGCCTTCAACGACCTTCCGGTGCTGGTGGGGGAGTGCACGGACACCTCGCGCGCTGATGTCTACGTCAGCTACCACGGCAACAGCGGCACCGTGGCCTCGGTCAAGGTCACCTCGTGCGGACCGTCCACAGGGGCGGTGGCGAAGGACGGGCCGGAGTTCATGGAAACCCTTCACGCTCTGTTCCGCGAGGAGAGTGGAGACCTGGGCGTCGGCATCCACTACGGCGTGCAGGAACTCTGCCCGCAGGCCGACCCGCTGGTGCGCTTCGACCCCGCCAAGGAGCTCGCAACGCAGATCGCCGCGTGCGTGGGGCCGGAGGGTGAGCTCCCCATCGACCTCGCCTCCACCCTCGTGGAGGAGATCACAGCAGGCTTCCGCAGCGCCCCGGCCGCCACTTCGGAGGAGTGGACGCCGGCTGGCGGAACGCTGGTCTGGGTCAACAAGTACGGCGAACCCATGACGATGGTGCGCGGCGAGGACGGCTCGTTCAGCTGGGTCGACGGCGAGGACTCCACGCGTCAGTGGATTCCCACCGGCGCGGTGAAGGAGCAGTTGGACCGCATCTTCGGTCTCTGACCGCCCGCGCCCCCAGTGCAGTGAAAGGCTGGGCCCACCGCGTCGATAGGACATGGAGGCCGTGATGCAGGGTGGAACCACCGCAGACCGCGCCGCTCAGTTCGACCAGTTCGTCGACGAGCGGGGCGGGGCCCTGTGGTGGGCCGCCTGGCTCCTCACCGGAGACCAGCACCACGCCGAGGACCTCGTCCAGACCGCGCTCACCAAGACCTACCCGCGCTTCGCCAGCTTCGACAACGCACACACGTTTGAGGCCTACGTCCGCACCACCATCTACCGCACCTTCGTGTCCTGGTGGCGGCGCAGGTCCTGGCGTTCGGAGATCCCTTCGGACATCCGGCCGGATGCGGTGCAGGGCAACGACGGCGACCCCACCGTGCGGGCAGACCTGCTGCGGGCGCTGGCCACGCTGCCCCGCAAGCAGCGGGCGGTGCTGGTGTTGCGCTACTTCGAGGACAAGCCCACCCGTGAGGTGGCGGAGCTGTTGGGCATGCCCGAGGGCACCGTGACCTCGCATGTCAGCCGAGGGTTGGCAGCGCTCAGGGCCTCCAATTTCCTGACGGACGAGGAGGACTCGCCATGAAGCTCACAGATGCCCTACACGGATCTCTGCCCGAGCAGCCCCGAACAGTTGGCTGGGGGCACGCAGCGCGCAGGCGCGTGGCCCGCCGTCGGGCCGCCGTCGGCGCCGTGGCGGGGGTCGCGGTACTTGCCCTGGCCATCCCGTTCGGGCTGAATCTGGGCCGTTCGCAGCCCATCTATGCGTCGCCTGAACCCACCGTCGAACAGAGCACTGACAGTGAGACGACGCCTCCGGCGGTGGATGACGCGGTGAGCCCGTGTGGCGCCGATGTCCGGGGGCGGATGGCGGAGGCCGTGGATGGCAAGATCCCCGGCGGGGCGAGCCGCATCTGGGTCTGTGACGCCGAACTTGGTTCCGACGAAGCGCACGGCGACCTGCTGGGCGCAGGCGAACCATTGATCGCCGGCGTAGAGCAGGCGGTGGATGCGTTCAACGCCCTGAACTTCATCCCCGGAGCCATGGTGGACTGCCTGGGCGACGGCTCCTCGTACTACGTGGTCTTCGAGTATCCCGCTGGCGATGAGCGCGTGGTGCACGGCTACAACACCCCTGGTGGCTGTGACCACTTCGAATGGCCGCAGGGAGGCGTCGTCGACGGCGGAGCCCAGACCTACCTGGACCTCCTGCGAAACCTGTGGGCGGATCAGGAGGCCAGCGAGCCAGCGTCGGAGGCATCTGCCCCGGCCACCTCCGCACCGGTGAGCCCTGCGCCCGAAACGAGCAACCCGGTGCTGCCCGAATGCGCCGCCACATCGTTGGGTGAGGAGCTCCCGAGCCTGGATTTCGTGGTGCCGGTGGGGCGCGCCTGCAACATCGACGGGCCGACGCAGGGGGGCGTTGAGCTCTCAGCTGAGCTGGCTCAGGCCGTGGTGGACGGCGTGCGGAACGAGCGTCAGGACCTTTTCATCCAACCCGGCGTTGGTGGGCCGGCCTCCATCGTGCTGGCCAGCACGGAGGGCGAGCCCCTGAGGCTTTTCCTCGGCAGCGATGGGGTGGTCCGCTTCTACCACGCAGGCTCGGGCGGATTGAGCATCTGGGAGCCCACCCCGGGGCTGATGAGCCAGTTGTGGGCCGCCGTCGGCGGTACGTGCGAGGCAACCCGGGCGTTTGACCCCGGTGCTGTGCAGGTGGACCTCTATTCGGCGGGCGCCAGCCCGGAAGAGCTGAGCTACGTGAGGGACTGGCTCGACGCCGAAGGCTTCACAGTGCGAGTAGACGGCGAGACGGTTCAGCCCATGCTGCCCGGGATCTACGTGCGCTTCGCCCCATCCAACGAGAGGGCGGGCAGCATCGTGGCCCAGATCGTGGGCGGCGGGGGCGAACTCAGCCGCACCGATGATGTAGTCGACGTGGTGGTGACCGCAGATTTCGTGCCGGGCTCCGACGAGTATCCCGTCAAGAGATTGAGTGAAGTGAACCTCGGCCCGAAGCTGGTGTGCACCGTCGAGAACTGATCAGCAAAATTTTGTCTGGCGTGACAACCGAAACTGACCTCGCGGCGTATTAGGGATAGATGCGAAGCACGCATCAGGGCCGCAGGCCCGAACCCACAGGAGAAAAACATGTCCGCCAAGACCATCTCTCAGCTCATCGCCAGCGTCTCGTTCCTCGCCGTTGGTCTTGTCGGCTGCGCCACCGTTCAGCCTCCCGCGGATGCCCCCGCCACCACTCTGGTCTCCCCAGTGACCGAGTCTGAAGCCCCGGCCCCGGCGGAGACCAGCACCCCCGCAGAAGCCCAGCCTGAGGAGTCCGAGGTTGCTGAAGGCAGCGAGGATCCGGGAGCGACCAAGGTGCCCGAGGGCACCGAGTTCCCGGCTCCGGTTGACCCGGCGCCGAACGGACTGCCGGGCGCGGCCTCCTGCTACGACGAGGCAGGCGAGCAGGTTGCGGCGGGGGAAGGCCTGACCATCGAACCCGGCGCAGCACAGGCCTGGCTCTGCGGTGACGCTCCCGGTGGCTACGGCACGGTCGGCCCGCTGGAGCCGCTGATCGGTGAGCACGTCGACAAGCTGATCTCGGATTACAACTCGCTCCCGGCCCTCACCTCTGACGAAGCCCAGGCAGCTGCCAGCTACACCCACCTCGTGTTCGTCTACCCCGACGGTGACAAGCGCGTCATCGGCTTTGACGCCCAGGACAGCACCGCCGTCGTGGGCGGGGTGGAGGCCAAGCAGGGCAGCCTGGAGTTCTACCACAACGTGCGCGGCCTCTGGCTGGATCAGCGGCTGAGCTTCGGGGCTGACGTGCCCACCGGTCTCGCTTCCGTGGTCGCGACCTGCCCGGCGCCCGAGCACTTCATCGTCAACCATCCCATCGACGACACCCAAGCGGGTTGGGCCTGCCAGGGCGGCTCTGAAGAGTTCAACGTCAAGGCGATCGACGATCAGCTGGCCAAGGACATTGCGGCCGCAATTGCCGAAGGTTCCCTGAGCGCCGATGCCAGCGTGGAACCTGACGGCCCGTCCATCTCCCTGATGGTGCCCTGGGGCGAATCCACCACGCTGGTGAAGGCCGCCAACCACGACGGCTACCTGTGGCGCAGTGACCAGGGCATGATGCTCTTCACCCCACAGGGCGACCTGGCCAACGCGATGCGCGACGCCATCACCCCCACCTCCTCGTAGGCCACCCCTCAGGCGCCTGCCTTGGTGGAGTTGGCCTGCCGAAGTTGGAGGACGCCGACCTAAATGGAGTTGGCCTGCTACGCAAAGCAGGCCAACTCCATTAAGGCAGGCGCGGGACGTGCGCCACAGACG
>JAUNUF010000150.1 GCA_030538315.1 Propionibacteriaceae bacterium | reverse complement strand
CCTGAGCGGGGCGCGTGCGAGCTTGCGAGCACCGCGTCACGACGAAGGGCCGCCAAGCTTTTCAGGCAGCGGGTGGCAGGCGGTGTGTCGCCGGACAGAAAGACTGCTCAGGGGCCGTAGATCCGCGGCACCCGCTCGGCGATCAGGCAGGTCACCTCATAGGTGATCGTGCCCATCAACTCCGCGATCTCCTCCACCCCAATGCGCTCCGAACCCTGCGTGCCCATCAGCACCGCCTCGTCGCCCACGCGCACGTCAGGCTCCTCGGGGCCCAGGTCGATCATCGTCTGATCCATGCATACACGGCCCACCACGGGGTAGGAGCGCCCGCCAATCAGCATCCGGCCGCGCGACGACAGCAGCCTCGAGTAGCCGTCGCCGTACCCCACGGCCACCGTCGCCACCCACGTGTCGCGCTCCGCCCTCCAAGTGCGGCCGTAGCCCACCGTCTCCCCGGCGGCCACGCGCTTCACGAAACTCACCCGCGACGTCCACGTACCCACATCCCGCAGCGGCCGCGTCGGTGGGGTCAGCGCGTCGGGGTAGGAGCCGTAGATCATGATGCCCGGGCGTACCAGCGTCGTGCGGCCAAGGTCGTGGCCCAGCACAGCCCCCGAGTTGGCCGCATGCACCCACTCCACGGCCCCGACGGCGTGCTCAACCTCCGCCACCACCTCGTCGAAGCGCTCCAATTGCTCCCGCGTGAACTCGTCACCAGCCGCCACATCGCTGATGGGCAGGTGCGTGAAGATGCCGCCCAGCCGCAGGCTGCCTGAATCCGCGATGCGCTCCGCCAACCCGACGGCGGCGTGCGGCTCGGCGCCAACCCTGCGCATTCCGGTGTCGATCTTGAGGTGCACATCGACGGTGGCCCCAGCCTCCCGAGCGGCCTCGGCCACGGCGTCGATCGCGGTCTCCGTGCCCACCGACACCGTGATGCCCGCCGCCAATGCCTCCGGCAACTCGTCGGGGAAGGTGGGCGTGAACTTCAGGATGGGCAGTGTGATGCCCGCGGCGCGCAACTGCTGGCCCTCAGATGTCACGGCGATGCCCAACCACTCGGCCGAGCCGCGTTCCTGGATGCTGCGGGCCACGGGAACGAGGCCGTGCCCGTAGGCGTTCGCCTTGACCGCGGCCAACACCGCGCGGCCGCCTGCGAGCTCGCGGGCTGTGGCGAGGTTTGCGTGGATCGCCTCGAGGCTGACCCGGAACGTGGTGGGAGAGGCCATGGGGCCAACTATTGCACCCCTGGCGCCAGGTACGGGTGGCGGATTCCAGTGACAGGCGCCGGTGACGGTGCGTGTGACAGCGAAGAGATGGCCATTGCGGTGGGGGCGGGGCGTGGCAGACTTCTCATCATGTCGAACCAACAGTGGAACCAGGGCCAGGGCGGCGAGTGGGCCCCTCAGCAGCCTGAGGGCGCACAGCAGCAGGAGCCGCAGTCGCAGCAGGATTGGAGCCAGCCCCGCCCAGACTGGAACCAGCCAGTGCCTCAGGCCTCTGCCTCCGGGAATGAGTGGACGCGCGAGCAGCCCGCAGTGCAGCCGTCGGCGTCTGGAAATGACTGGACGCAGCAGGCCCAGCCACAACGATCCGCAGGGGAGTGGCAGCAGGCCCAGCCCCAGCCGTCGGCCGGCGACTGGCATCACGCCCAACCGCAATCCGGAAACGACTGGAATCAGCAGCCGCAGACGCAGCAGCAGTGGCCGCAGCCGGGGTGGGATCAGGGCGGCCAACAGTGGGGGCAGCAGCAGGCCGAGCAGCAGTGGGGCCAGACCCATCAGCAATGGGGGCAGCAGCCGCAACCGCCGCAGCAGCAGTGGGGCCAGCATGATTACCTGCCTGCTGGTGCTGGCTACGCCGGTACCGGCACGCCGCAGTGGGCGCCCCCGCCCCCCCGCAAGCCCAGCCCGTTCGACCTCAAGTTCGATCAGCCCGCCCTCCCTCAGGCGGCGGGCACGGTATTCCTCACCGGCTCCATTGGCCTGGGCGTGTGGTGGTTGTTCCAGGTGATCAACGCGCTGAGCTACGTCGCTGATTACCCCCTGGATTTCCTGAGCAACGTGCTCGGCAACGCGGGCCTCGCGTTGTTCGGCATCATGCTGCTGCGCGGTGTGCTTGAGGGCGCCGTCGCCATCTGGAAGAAGCCCGCCCCCGAGGCAGAAAAGCCCAAGGACGAGCCCGAAGCCGAAGACACCACAACTCCCTAGGAGTTGGTGGCCTCCACCACGCCGCGGCCGAGCTTGGGCCGGCGGCTGGGCAGCTCCTCGAGCGCGTGCATGGCGATCGAGCGCGTCTGCCAGCCGTCGACGGCGGCCCCAACCCCGCCGCCCACGAACGGGATGCGCTTGCCCACCCAGACGCCCAGGCGCTTGCCGGTGACCTGATTCATCGCGCGGTCCAACAGTGCCTTGGAGACCTGCCCATCGAGCTGCTTGTCGAACACCGGCGCCGTGGCGACCATCGCCGCCGACGAGGGCAGGACGCCCTTCTTCAGCAGGTCAGCCGACCCACCGGGGCCGAGCATCACCATCAGGATTGCGGTGCGCACACGCGGGTCGTCGAGTTCGTAGCCCCGCAGATGCGCGATGCCGGCCACCAGGCGTGCCTGGAGGAACGACGCGGCGGCGAGGTTGGCGGGGATGGTGAGCAGCGAGACGAAGAAGCCGCCCCAGTTGGTGGCGAAGCCCTGCCCGCCCGCCATGGCGATGTGCGAGGTGATCATGGAGCGGACGGCGGCCTCGGCGTCGTTGTGCTTGACCAGCAGCTGCGTGGCCGAGTGCTTGGCGCCGGGCAGCTTGCCTTTGCCCTTGATGGCGAGGTCGAGGATCTCGTGGAAGACGTCTGCCGTCAGGCCCTCGGCCACGGCAACGGCGTCGCTCTGCTGCATCATGATCGCCTCCTTCTGCCATTCAGCTTGCCACGGTGCACCTAGCAGGTCGAGGGTTGCGGGCGCATTCCGGGGGTGAACCGGGGGTCCCACTGAGCCTCATTCCCTACCCGCCGCTGTCCTGAGCCCACCGTCGGGTCCGCCGCACAGGCGCCTGCCTTGGGTGTCGACGCCTGCCTTGGG
>JAUNUF010000149.1 GCA_030538315.1 Propionibacteriaceae bacterium | reverse complement strand
AGGCGGGCTCCTGGTGCTCACCGCGGGCCGGCTCCTCGCCGGCCGGGAAGGACACGAGCGCTGCGGGATCAGTGGTGAGCTGGATCGAGGCCACCATGGCCGCGCCCACCACCAGCGGGAGGCGCCATTGCCCATCCGGCTCCTCCAGGGAGATGTCGAGGGTGCGCTCGCGGCCGAGGTGCTCCTCGCGCCAGGTCACGGCGCCTTCGCCCTGCAGCACCACGTCGCCGCTGTGCGCGTCGAGAATCCGCACCCGCCCGCGCGCGATGCCGTGCAGCCCGTCGTCATCCCAGTGGAACGCCCCGAGATCCGGCATGGCATCGAGACCCACCTCGGCCACCAGGTTCATCAGCGCATCCAAGGAGCCAGCGCCAACGACGCTGCTCCACAGCTCAGCCACCGAGGCGGCTGCCCCGGCCGGCGGCGGGGCCATGACCACCAGCGTGTTCGGCCCCGTCAGGGCCAGCCACTGGCCCGGCGTGTACGTGGTACGCCAGGCGGCCATGGGTCGCGTCATGATGATTCTCCTCGGTGAGTGCAGACGTAGGCGATTATTCCCTAGACGCGCCCCTACCGAAGGGAACCCGCCATGCGTTGCACGGCTTCGGTGATGATCTCCTGGGAGGTGGCCAGGTTGACCCGCACGAACTGCTCCGCATCGGGAGCGAACTCGGTGCCGAAGCTGAACCGCACGCGGCCCACGTCGTGGAAATGGCGCCCGGGGTGTTCGAGCCCCAGCGGGCTGCAGTCGAGCCACGCCAGGTAGGTGCCTTCCGACGGCGGGTAGCTCAGCTGCGGAAGGTGGCGGCCGAGCTCCTCGGCGAAGAAGGCCTTGTTGTCCGCGATCGCGACGGACGCCTGCCGCAACCACTCGCGGCCCTCGAGCAACGCCGTCGCATGGGCGAGGATGCCGAAGTAGGATGCCGAATCCGAGATCATCGCGGAGAACCGGTTGCGCAGCTCTGCGCGCCCGACGATCAGCGCCGCCTTGAGCGCGGCGAGGTTCCAGGATTTGGAGGCAGACGTCAGGATCAGCGCTGAGGCATCTGGGGCAGCCTGCAGGAACGGCGTGTGCTTCTCCCCCGCCAGCGGGGCGTGGATCTCGTTGGAGACCACGATGACGCCGTAGGCGTCAGCCAGCGCCGCCACCGCGCGCAGCTCGTCGGCGGTGTGGACGGCGCCGGTGGGATTGTGCGGCGAGCAGAGCAGGTAAAGCGCGGGGCGGTGCTCGGCCATGGCTTGCTCGATGGCGGCCAGGTCGAGGCGGCCGTCGTCGGTCATGGGCGCTGTGACCACCTCGCGTGTGCCTGCGGCGTTGCCGGCCAGGTGGAACGGCGGGTAGACGGGTGGATTGATGAGCACGCTGTCACCGGGCTCAGTGAGGGCGAGGACGGCCTCACGCATGCCCGTGACCACATCCGCCACGAGCATGGCCTCGGAAGGGTCCACGCCCCAGCCCCACTGGTGATTCGCGAAGTCCGCGAACGCCTCCTGATAGGCAGGCAGCTGCGGATAGCCGGTGTCGGATTCGCGGACTGCGCGCTCCAGCCTGTCACGCACGGGCTCTGCGATGCGAGCATCCATCTCCGCCACGAACATGGGCAGCACATCCGGTTCGAAGCGCTGCCACTTGATGGTTCCGCGGCGGCGCAACTCATCGAGGGCAACGTTGAAGATCGTCATGGGATGCGAGTCTACTGGCCGGAGTTGTGGGCGACGGCGCCCACCACGTCGTGCAGGAAACGCAGGTATCCGTCGACATATTCGCGGCCCACCGCAGTGTCGATGACGACGGCGGCCACCTCCCGCTCCAGCCACAGCTGGCTGAAGGTGGGCGTGGTGGGGGCGGTGAAGAAGCGCCACACGGCCGGCCCCAGTTGGCGCCGGGCAGCCTCCGCATCCGAGGAGGTGACGCGCCAGCGGGCGTCGAACGTTGGATCGCCCACCTCGATGTCGCCAGAGCCCACCAGTTCGCTCAGCAGCGCGTCGTCGACGGTCAACCGCACCGGGTGCATCTGCAGGCCGGGGCGGCGCACGCACAGCACCTGCCGGATCTTCGTGCCGCTCTCCGGGCCCGAGATCCACTGCCAGCCGAAGCAGGGCAGCTCGCCGAAGCGGCCCACGAAGCCGTGCGCAAACCGGCCCTCGGGCACGGGCCCTTGGTTGAAGCGCTCGACAATCTCGCGGGCGTTGGGGTAGTACAGCCAGCCGCGGAGGCCGGCCCATTCCTGCCACGTCTGGCCCGCCCGCACCACGGGGCGGGGTGACAGTGCGCGCAGCGCGGGGGCGGGCGCGGATTGGTACGGCGCGAGGGCGCGCTGGTACGGGCGGGGGCGGATGGCGTCGAGCACGCGCGAATCGATGACGTCCACCATGCGGCGCAGCAGATCCAGATACCTGTCCACGTGTTCCGGCGCCACGTCGCCGCGGGCGCTCAGCAGGATGGCGTCGTGCTCGAACCAAATCTCGGAGAAATCCGCGGCCGAGGAGTTGAGCAGGTTGCGCATCGCCTCGTTCAACATATCGCGGGCGAACCGCGGATGGGCGCTGCTGACCCGCCAGGCGAGGTCGAAATCCTGCTCGATGGGCATACCGGGCCCATGCTGCGTGAAATCCGCCACCTCGACGCTCAGCCAAGGAAAACGCACGCCCGGCACTCGGAGGGCCACCACATGGAGATGACCGGCGGGGTCTGAGCCCGCCGTCGCTCTGAAGCCCAGGCACGGGAGCCCGGCGTAGCTGCCGGACCAGCCCATGGTGACGGCGCGGCGCCCACCCAGGTGGAGGCCACCGCCGCGGAAGGCGCCGGTCATCGCCTCCCACGCCGGGAAGAAGCGCATGCCGCGCATTCGCGCCCAGTGCTCCCACGCGTCCGCGTTGGCCATGCCCCACCTCCTTCTCCTGCTCCCTAGCGCCCAATGTTGCCAGACTCCGCGAGCTCGCCCCGCAACGTCGCAGGGCTTCGTGGTTCGTCGCAGCCCTTATTGCGGCCAGAAGGGCTGCGACGAGGAGTAAAGCCCTGCGACGTTGTGGTCGTACGGCCGGAAGCCCTGCGACGAAGGGGGAAGGCCTGCGACG
>JAUNUF010000148.1 GCA_030538315.1 Propionibacteriaceae bacterium | reverse complement strand
ACGATGCCGCGGGCGCGGCCGTCGACGACGATCAACTCGATCATCTCGTGGCGGGCATACATCTTGACCGTGCCGGCCGCGATCTGACGCTCGAGCTGCTGGTACACACCGATCAGCAGCTGCTGACCCGTCTGACCGCGGGCGTAGAAGGTGCGCTGCACCTGGACGCCACCGAACGAGCGGGTGTCGAGAAGGCCACCGTATTCACGTGCGAAGGGAACGCCCTGCGCAACGCACTGGTCGATGATGTTGGCCGAAACCTCAGCGAGGCGGTACACGTTGGTCTCGCGGGCGCGGTAGTCGCCACCCTTGACCGTGTCGTAGAACAGGCGGTGCGTCGAGTCGTTGTCGTTGCGGTAGTTCTTGGCAGCGTTGATGCCACCCTGAGCTGCAATCGAGTGGGCGCGACGCGGGCTGTCCTGGTAGCAGAAGTTCAGCACGTTGTAGCCGGCCTCGCCGAGCGTGGCGGCCGCGGCGCCACCGGCCAGGCCGGTGCCGACGATGATGACGCTGAGCTTGCGGCGGTTGGCCGGGTTGACCAGCTTCGCCTGGAACTGACGGGTCTTCCACACCTGGTCGATGGGGACGCCGGTGGGCGCCTTGGTATCGGCGATGTCCTCGCCGACAGACCAGAATTCAGGGGCCGTTCGAGTGGTGGTCTCGGTCATGAGATAACTCCGATCAGGACAGAGAGCGGCATGATCATGAAGCCGACGAACAGGACGGCGGCGACGATGACGGCCAGGACGTTGAGCAGCTGACGCGACTTTGCGCTCAGGTTGCCGCCCAGGGTCGCGAACGCGCTCCAGAAGCCGTGCCGGATGTGCATGACGATGAGGATCATGCAGATGGTGTAGAGGACGACCATCCACCAGAGGCTGAAGCTGGCCAGCACCATGCGGTGGGGCTGGTCGCCGCTACCACCGGCGCCGAGCGAGCCCGGCACGATGGTGAACTGGATGAGGTGGAAGATGACGAACGCGGCGATGATGACGCCGCCCCAACGCATGGTGCGCGAGGAGTAGGTCTGGACCTTCTTCTTCTGGTTGGCGTACTTGTCGCCACGCTGCGCAAGTGTCTTCGCCGAGAGGGATGCCGCGGACCAGATGTGCAGGATGACCGACGCCAGCAGCACGAAGCGGAAGATCCAGATGAAGGTTCCCGCCGGCAGGATCGGGTACATGATGCCACCGTCGGCAGTCTTCCCCTTGAGCCAGTGCGCGTAGTGATCGAACGCTGCGAAGTTGTCCGCTTGATAGAACATCTTCAAGTTGCCGTACATGTGCATGAGGAGGAAGCCGATCATGATCAAGCCGGTCACCGCCATGATGACCTTCTTCACGACCGTGCTTCGCCTCGCACGAGAATGAATGGTGAGATTTGTTGCCACGGCGCCACTCTAGCCAACTGAGGCACCCCTGTGGGCGAAGGGGTCAGGTTATCGGACAGCGCGTCGCAATGAGCTATTTATGCGCGGTTTCCCTTACGAAATACGCTGTCAGCCGACGGTTGGGTCGCCGTCCGCCAGGAGGTCGGGGCGGCGCTCCAACGTGCGCTGGCGGGCCTGTTCGAGGCGCCATTCGGAGATGCGCGCATGGTGCCCGCTGAACAGGATTTCCGGCACCTCGCGCCCCCTCCACACGGGGGGCTTGGTGTAGTTGGGGTACTCCAGCAGCGGGTGTTCAGGTGAATGGGATTCCTCAACCAGAGACTCTGGGTTGCCCACCACGCCTGGAAGCAGGCGCACCACGGCTTCGATGATGGCCAGTGCAGCCACCTCTCCCCCATTGAGCACATAGTCGCCCAGGCTGACCTCGACGAGCTCATAGCGCTCTGCGCAATGCTCGATCACGCGCTGGTCAATGCCCTCATAGCGCCCACAGGCGAACACCAGCCGCTGCTTCTCAGCCAGCTCGTAGGCCAGCGCCTGCGTGAACGGCCGCCCCGCTGGCGTGGTCACCACCACGGTCATGGGCTCAGGCGAGGCCTGCTCCAGCGCGTCGAACGCCTCGCCCCACGGCTCCGGCTTCATCACCATGCCAGCACCGCCACCGTAGGGGGTGTCGTCGACGGTGCGGTGCCGGTCGTGGGTCCAGTCACGCAGATCGTGGACACTGACGGTGATGATCCCAGCCTCGATGGCCTTCCCCACCAGAGAGAGCTGCAACGGGGCGAAATAGTCAGGGAAGATCGTGACGAGGTCGAGTTTCATTCCACGTCCTCCAAGAGCCCCTCAACCGCGGCCAACTGGATGAAGCCGCCGTCGAGATCAACCGTGGGCACCAGCGCCTGCACGAACGGCACCATGCGTTCCTCGGCGTCGATGGTGAGGGACAGGACATCCTGGGCCGGGAGGTGGAGCACCTCGGCGACCGTGCCCCGCTCGATGCCAGCGTAATCCCGCACGGCCAGCCCCACCAGCTGCCGGTCGAAGTATTCCTCCGGCTCGCTGGGCAGTTCAGACTCAGAGACTCGGTCATACAGCAGCTCCCCGGTGAACTGTTCGACGGCGGTGCGATCCGGTGCACCCTCGAAGCTGACCACCAGCTTGCCCTTGTTCCACCGCACGGCGGCTAGGGTGACGGGGCGACGCTTCTCGCCCAGCTGCAGGGTGGCACCGGTTCGGAAGCGGCGGGCCGGCTCATCGGTACGCACGTCGATGAACACGTCGCCCTTGATGCCGTGGGCGCGGCCAACCCGGCCGACGATGACTTCAATCTCGCTCATCACAGTTCCTCGATATGCCGATGCCCCGGGCTCTCGTGAGTTCCGGGGCATCGGTGATGGTGGTTGGTCAGCGGCGGCGGGGCCGATCCACGTCGACGAAGTCAACGCGGATGCTCTCCTTGCCCGCGAGCGCACCGATCACGGTGCGCAGGGCCTGGGCGGTGCGGCCCTGACGGCCAATCACCTTGCCCACGTCATCCGGGTGCACACGCACCTCGAGGAGACGACCACGGCGCAGGTCCTTGTCCCTGACAGTCACGTCGTCGGGATTCGACACGATCCCCGCAACGAGGTGCTCCAGGGCCTCAGCCAGCATGCTCACGCCTCTTCGGCAGGAGCCTCGGCCTCATCGGCAGGGGCTTC
>JAUNUF010000031.1 GCA_030538315.1 Propionibacteriaceae bacterium | reverse complement strand
CGGCTCCGAAGATGGCTTCGTGGGCTCCGACGACGGAGTTGCGGGATCCGCCGTGGGCTTTGTGGGCTCGGGGGTGGGCTTCGACGGCTCCGGCGACGGGGTTGTGGGCTCCGGTGAGGGCTCGGTGGTTTCCGTGGGCGTGCCCGGCTCCGTACCCGAGGGCGGATCGCTGGGCGTCCATGGATCGACGGGATCCGTCTCCGAAGGCGTGCTGCCAGGCTCCTGCGTGGGCGGCTGCTCGGTGTCTGTCTCAGAGGGGGACGCCGTCGGGCTATCCGAGGGAGACCAGGACGGGAACGGCGACTCAGAAGCTGAGGGGAGGGGGGATCCCGGCAGCGACGGGAGCAAGGGCTGGCCGCTTTCCGTCAACGTAGGAGCACTCGAGCTCGGCAGGGTGGGGATGAGCACGTTGTCCATCTGGGAGAAATCCACGACGGTAGGCTCACCATTGAGCCACGGAATGGGATCTGTGAACTGCCCGTTGACGATCACTTCGAAGTGCAGGTGGCACCCGGTGGAGTAGCCGGTGTTGCCCACGCGGCCCACACCTTGGAGCGCCGTGACCTTCTGGCCCACCTTCACACCGATCGACGACAGGTGGTTGTAGGTGGTGACCACTCGGTGGCCCTTCAGCATGCCGTGGTCGATCTTCACCTGAACGCCATTGCCTCCAGCCCAACCGGTTTGCACGACGGTGCCAGGCGCCGCGGCGCCGACCGGTGTGCCACAGGGGGCAGCCCAGTCGTGGCCGGTGTGGAGCTTGTAGACCCGAATGACTGGGTGGAAGCGCATGCCGAACTTCGACGTCGCGCGGCCCTTCACCGGCATGGAGAGCAACGCGCCCGCCTCCACCTTGCCGACGGCCTCCACCGTCGAGGTGGCGATGGTTGCAGGTGCCGTGGGCAGCGGAATGACCACCGCTGCATCCGTGCTTCCATCGGGCTGGATGACTTCGGGGGTGGGGGCGTTGTATGGGTCGAAGACCTGGAAATCGGGGGCCGGAGCACCGTATTCGGAGGTGGAAAGAACGTCGCTGCCAAGGGGGTCGACGAGTTCGTCACCGAATGCTTCACGCACCGAATCCAGCGCGCGATCTGGGCCGGGTGCGGGCGGGGCTTGGGCGGCGACGGGGACGGCTTCGAGGGGGGCCTCTTCGCCGCTGGCCCCCACCATCCAGACGAGAGCGACGGCAATTCCGGCAGCCAACACCGAAGTGATGCCACGAAATTTCATTGCGCTCCAAGCCCCATGCTCATGCTGGTCCCCCGACCTGCCTATCCATGTAACCACTTTACGGGATCAAAATGAAGAGATTCTGAGAACTCCAAGCGTGTAGTTCCGGCGCGCATGGACGGGGATTTCACGCGTGCATGGCCCGTCAGGGATGCCCGTCCTCGAACACAACCGTGAGGCTGGCTGAGATTTCCACATCCACCGGGTCGAGATCCAGGCTGGGCGCGCCACCGTCTCGCATGTAGGCGGCCTTGAAGTGATAGCCGGGTTCGCCCCCGCCGTCGGTCACTGAGACCACCTCGAAACCCTGCCGACCAGCGGCAGAGGCGATCCACCGGGCTCGCTGACGGGCGTCCTGGAAAGCGTCCTGGATGGCCTCGGGTTCAACGGCGTCGCGGGTGTTGCGGGTCAGCTTCCACTGAACGCTGTCCACCGTCGCGCCGTCGACAGTGCCGAGCCGGGCGAGGAAGACACCGAGCTCCGAGAGCTCCCACACCATGACGGAGCCGTCCATCTGGGCGACGTGAACCGGCTCCTCACCGTGCGGGAAATCGGTCCAGGTGCGCAGACCTGAGAGATGGGCCTGATCGCCGTCGTCGTCCGGCGTGAGTTCGCTGAGGAGCGCACGGACCTCCTGGGCGACCGCGGAGACCTCCGCAATCACGGTGTCGTGATCTCCCCCGCGGCGGCTGACGCCGAACGCGACCTGAGCGCACTCGGCGGGCACCTTGACCCGGCTGGATCCTGTGACGGTGATCTTCATCTGCCCAGTACACCACGGCACAGTGAGGGTGACCCGGTATTTGTCCTCTCGACGGGGTCACCCCCCTCAAAACGAGGGGGGTGGGTGCGCCGAGTGGACAAATACCGGGTCTTTCGCGGGATGCCTGCCTAGCCCTTGACGCAGAGGAGGGTCTGCAGGCGGGCCACCACATCGATGAGGTCACGCTGGGCGGCGATCACATCGTCGATGTCCTTGTACGCCGCCGGGATCTCGTCGACGACGCCCTCGTCCTTGCGGCACTCGATGCCCCTGGTCTGGGCAGCGAGGTCAGCCGCGGTGAACTGCCGACGAGCAGCGTTGCGCGACATCTTCCGCCCGGCACCGTGCGACGCCGACTGGTACGAGGTCGGGTTGCCGAGCCCCTTGACGATGTACGAACCCGTGCCCATGGAGCCCGGGATCACGCCCATGTCGCCCAGCCCGGCGCGGATGGCGCCCTTGCGGGTGACGATGAGCTCGGTGTCGTCGTAGGTCTCCACCGCCACGTAGTTGTGGTGGCAGCGGATGGGCTCCTCGAACCGGATGGGCGGAATGCGCCGGTAGAGCTCGTCGCAGACGGACTGCAGCATGACGTCGCGGTTCAGCAGGGCGTAGGACTGTGCCCACCACAGGTCGTGGAGGTAGTCGTCCATCTGCTGCGTGCCGGAGAGGAACACCGCGAGGTCGCGGTCCACCAAGCCCCGGTTGTGTGCGAGCTTCTGGGCTGCCTCGATGTGCACCTGCGCCAGCTGGTTGCCCGTGCCACGAGATCCTGAGTGCAGCGTCACCCACACTCGGCCGTCGTCGCCTCCGCACAGCTCGATGAAGTGGTTGCCCCCGCCCAGGGTGCCAACCTGCTCCATGGCCTTCTTCTCCGCCTTGCCCGTGCGCGCCGCGAACGTCAGCTCGCCCGCCTTGAGGCCCTGGAAGTCGCGCAGCATGTCCTGGTAGCGCTTCGCCAGGGCCTTGTGGCGTCCGACGGTGCGGGGCTCGCCGTTGTGCTGGGCGAATCCCACGGGCACGCTGCGCTCGATGCCGGCGCGCAGCGGTGCGAGGTCGTCGGGCAGCTGGTCCGTGCGCAGGTTGGTGCGCACGGCGGTCATGCCGCAGCCGATGTCGACGCCAACGGCGGCAGGCGCGATGGCCTGCTCCATGGCGATGACGGAGCCGACGGTGGCGCCCTTGCCGTAGTGGACATCGGGCATCACGCGCAGCCCGTGCGTCCACGGCAGGTAGGCGACGTTGCGCAGCTGCTGCTGCGCGGCCAGCCCGATGTCGGCCTCGTGGGCCCACATGAGGGTGTTGTCGGTGCCGGTCAGCGGCACCGGGAAGGTGTTCATTGGTTTCTCCTGTTCATTGATGGTGACAGGGCAACCGGCTCTCTCCGAAGAGGGCGGGCGATCCGTTGGTTGAGCCCGTTCGCTCTGCGAACGGTGTCGAAACCCCGCAAGGTTTCACGTCAACGGTGGGTGTGGAGAGAGTCAGTGGCCCGAAGCTTCAGCGCACGTAGCTGAAGTTGGGTTGAAAATCGGCACGCGGGCGCGACGGCATGGTCGCGGGTTCGCGACGTAGCTCAGCGGCCATGATTTCCGACTCTCTCTGTGATCCCCAGGCATCTGGGGCGCCGGCGCCAACGGTGGCACCGCGTTCAAGGGTGACAGTTCCTCCGCGCGGAAGCAAACCCGTCAGCCGTAGGTGTCGCGCGGCCCGCGACCCTGAACCGACCGGATCCCCCTCTTCCACGACGGCGGCTTGGGCCCGCGGAACTCCACGCGCAGCACCGTCTTCTCCCCCAGCGCCGCATTGAGCTTCGCGACCAACTGGGAGGCCGCGTATCTCATCGCGGTGGCCCACGCCGTCGAATCACAATCCACCACGAGCACCTTGGTGGCCTCGTCATAGTGCACAGGCTTGCTGTGTTCGGCGTTGGCGTCTCCCACCAGCTCAGGCCACCGTCGAAGCACCGTGGACAGGCTGATCCGCCGCTGCCAACCACGCTCCCGCACCACCTGGTTCAGCACGTCGCCCACCAGCTGCGGATCCCGGTCATCCGGGTGCGCACCGCTGCGCTGCTGCTCAACCACGCGACTCTTGCGGCGCGGCGCCCGCGGCGCAGCCGGTTCAGGCAGCACGACACCGTACTCAGAGGCCTCGACGGTGGCGCGGGCGATCTCCGACGCCAGCTCGAGCCCCGTGGGATCGTGCGGCTCGGACATGCCACCAGCCTATCCGCCGCAACGCGATACCTTTCAGACGTGCATGATTCCTGGGTCCAACGCGTGCTTCGCCGGTTCGCGGCCGCCACGAACCTGCTCATCCCCGGCGAGCATTTCACCGTCCCCGCCGAGGCGCTCACGCTTCAGCGCACGCTGCGCGCGATGGGCGCACATGTCGCCACCTACGAAGGCGACCCTCCGGCCGCCCCGCAGTACCTGATCCAACTCACCGCCGGCGGTTCCGGCCACGTGGTGGTCACTGCCCCGCTCGACGGCGACCCCACCGTCGAGGGGCCATCTGGCCCGCTCGTTCCGCCCCAGGAGCACGACGACGCCCCCGCCCGGCTCGCCTGGGCGCGCCGCCACATGCCGGTGACCCTTGCCGCCGTCGAACGGCTCGCACCCCAACTGCGTGGCCGACGCATCGGCCTCAGCCTCGTGCTGGAGCCCAAGACCGCCGTCCTTGCCCTCGAACTCGCCCGCGCTGGCGCGGAGGTGAGCGTCTACGGGCACCCCGGAGAGACGCGGCCGACCGTGGCCGAGGCACTGCGCGACGGTGGGGTCGCCGTCTTCGCCGACACCAACCCCGTGTTGGCCCCCGGCCTCCAACGCGACTTCCTCGCCCAAGGCCTCGAGTTCCTGGTCGACGACGGCGCCCACCTCATCCGGCTCGCGCACCAGGTGCCGGGCGCGCTCGACGGCATGGTCGCCGCCGCGGAGGAGACCACCTCAGGCCTCACCTCGCTGCGCGGCTTCGACCTCAGGATCCCGGTGATCGCCTCCAACGACGCCCGCTCCAAGACCCTGTTCGACAACGCGTACGGCACCGGCCAGTCCTGCCTCATGACCATCCTCGACCTCCTCGCCCCCAACGGCGCCTGGCCGCTGCACGAGCGCCACGTCGTGGTGGCCGGCTACGGCGATGTGGGCAAGGGCTTCGCCAAGATGACCGCCGCGTTCGGCGCGCGGGTATCCATCGCGGAGCCGGATCCCGTGCGGCGGCTGCAGGCCCGCATGGACGGCCGCGCCGTCGGGAGCCTTGTGGAGCTGGCCTCCACCGCAGACCTCCTGGTGTCCGCGACGGGCGTCCGCCACACCGTCGATCTCCCCGTCCTGCGGGCCCTGAAGGACGGCGCCGCGGTGGCGGTGGCCGGCGGCGTCGACCAGGAGATCTCTCTGGAGGACGCCGAAGCCCACGGCGCCACCTGGGCCCCCATCGCACACCGCCTGGACGCTCTCCAACTGCCCAACGGCCCCGTCGTACACGTCCTTGACAAGGGGGAATGCATCAACGTGACCGCGGGCGAGGGCAATCCCATCGAGATCATGGACCTCTCCTTCGGGGTGCAGGCGGCGGCGCTGGGCCACCTCGTCGAGCACGCCCAGAGCCTCACGCCCGGGCTGCACCCCCTCCCCCGGCACCTTGACGACGACGTGGCCGCCGCCACCCTCACCGACTGGAGGCCGCTCCCATGACCGTGACCGTCTATTCCGCGGATCTGGTCATCCCCATCACCGCGCCGTCGATGCTCGGCGGTTCGGTGGCGGTGGAGGACGGCCGCATCCGCCACGTGGGCGACCGTGACTGGGTGCTGCGCAGCCTCACCGACGCAGGGGTCGCCTTCGACGAGGTCTACTGGCCCGGCGTGCTGATCCCCGGCCTTGTCAATGCGCATACGCACCTCCAATACACGCGGATGGCCGAGCTCGGCCGCGGACAGTATGACGGCTTCGAGGATTGGGCCAACGCGTTCAACCGCATCTACGACGACCCCGCCCGGCAGGATTGGGCGGAGGCCGCCCGCGACGGCGCCGAGCAGTCCATCCGCTACGGCACCACGTGCGTAGCAGACGTGGTCACCGACGCCTCCGCGGCCACCGCGCTGCACGATGCCGGGATGCGGGGCGTGGCCTACTGGGAGGTCATGGACTGGTCCAACGAGCAGTGGCGCAGCCACGGGATCGACGCCGTGAACGCGGCGCTCGACGCGATGCCGGCCCAGCCCGCCGTCGGGATTTCGCCGCATGCGCCGTATTCGCTGGAGGCGGCGCCGCTGCTGGACCTGCCAGATCTGGCGCGCCGCCGCGGCATCCGGCTGCACCTCCACCTGGGCGAATCACGCATGGAGGCCGAGTGGGCCGATGGTCGCTCCGGGATGCTGGCTGATCTGTGGCGCTCCGAGGTCGCCTCGTTCCGCGCCATGCGGGCCGGCGGGATCGGCTATTCCGCCACCGAGTTCGTCGACCAGTTGGGCGTGCTCGGGCCGGATTGCCACGTGGCCCACGGCGTCTACATGACGGCAGAAGACCGACGGCGGCTCCGCGCCCGCTCGACTGCCGTGGCGCTGTGCCTGCGCTCCAACCGCGTCATCGGCCTGGACGACCCACCGCTGACCGCCTACCTCACCGAGGGCAACCAACTGGCCGTGGGCACGGACTCGCTGTCCAGCTCGCCGTCGCTCGACGTGCTCGGCGAACTCCCCGAGCTGTTCCGTCTCGCCCGCAGCCAGGGCTACGCCAACCGGGATCTTGGCCGCCGCCTGTTGCACTCCGCCACGCTCGGCGGAGCCATCGCGCTGGGCCTGTCCGTCGGCCCATCGCGGATCGGGCAGCTGCAGGCGGGCGCCATCGCCGACATGGTGTTCCTCGACGTGCCGGTCAGCGAGATCGTCGACACCATCGACGACGTGGTGCTGCACGGCGCCGGCCGCCAGGTCGCCACGCTGATCAACGGCGAGGTGCGCTGGGCGGATCCGCGCTTCCCCCGTTGAGGGATCCCTAAGCTGATCCCATGACCGCCGAACTCGCCGCCCAACTTCAGCTCGAACCGCACCCCGAGGGCGGCTGGTACCGCCGCACGTGGACGGCGCCCGCTCGCGTGGACACCCCCAACGGTGAACGGGCCACCGCCTCGGCGATCCTCTTCCTCTTGGATCGCGACATGGAGGCCGCCTGGCACGTGGTGCGCTCCGACGAGCTGTGGCTTTGGCACGGCCCCGGCACGCTGGAGGTGCACCTCGGCGGCAGCGGTGAGCACCCGGTCGACGATCCCGATCCGGTGGTGCTTGGCGGCCCCGGCACCCCTGAAGTTCAGCTGCTGGTGCCTGCCGGGACGTGGCAGCGCACTTTCGCCCGTAGCGCACACGCCTTGGCATCGTGCGTTGTCAGCCCAGAATTCAGCTTCGACGACTGGCGTCTCGCAACGAACGCAGGCTGAGACGGGCACCCTTCCGGAGCGGCCCGACGGTAGCGTTACGGGTTGTCTCCCTCCCCCGAAAGGCTTCACCATGGCGAAATTCACGCTGCGCGCCACCCTCGCTGCCGCAGGCACCCTCGCGTTGGCCCTGACCGCGTGCGGCGGGACCCCCACCGCCACCGAGACCAGCCCCGCTGCAGGCGACACGCCTGCGGCCAGCGAAACCACCGCCGCAGGCGCTGCGCTCGAGACCTTCACCGACGGCAAGTTCACCGTCGCCACGGGTGAGCCGGCCTACTCGCCGTGGGTGGAGGACAACGCGCCTGAATCCGGCAAGGGCTTCGAGGCTGCCGTGGCCTACGCTGTCGCCGAGGAGCTCGGCTTCGCCAAGGAAGATGTTGTGTGGGTTCGCACCACGTTCGACTCCGCCATCGCGCCAGGCGCGAAGGATTGGGACGTCAACATCCAGCAGTTCACCATCACGGATGAGCGCAAGAACGCCGTCGATTTCTCGTCGCCGTACTACACCACCACGCAGGCCGTGATCGCGCTCGAGGGCTCCCCTGCCGCCGCCGCCACCTCCGCCGCCGATCTCAAGGACCTCGCCTTCGGCGTGCAGGCCGGCACCACCTCGGCCGCCGTGTACGAGAAGGCCGTGCAGCCGTCGAAGGATCCGCTGATCTTCAACTCCTCGCAAGACACCGTGCAGGCGCTCAAGGGCAACCAGGTGGACGCGATCGTCGTCGACCTGCCCACCGCCCTGTACCTGGCTGCGGTGGAGATCGAGGGCGGCGTGGTCGTCGGCCAGTTCGATGACACCGAAGGCGGCGACGAGTTCGGCTTCGTGCTGCCCAAGGGCTCCGCGCTGACCGCCCCGGTCACCGCTGCCGTCGACGCCGTGCGCGACGCCGGCACGCTCAAGCAGCTCGAAACCGAGTGGCTCTCCGATTCCATCGACGTGCCCGTCCTGAAGTGAGCCTCGGCGTCTCTGCGGTTGAGCAGGATCGACGGCGGTACCGGCGAAAGCAGACCACCAAGTCGATCCTGATCTCGGCCGTGTCGACGCTCATCTTTGCGGTCGTCATCGCCCTGGTCCTGGCGAATTCGCCAGGCTGGGCGGTGACGCGCGAAACCTTCTTCTCCGGCCACTACTTCCAGTTGGCCCTGCCGGATGTGTTGAAGGGCCTCTGGCTCAACGTCCGCATCCTGTTCTTCGCCGTGATCGGCGTGGCCATCCTGTCTGTGCTTCTGGCGGCGATGCGGTCGCTGCGCGGCGCCGTGTTCTTCCCCCTGCGCTTCCTGGCCGCCGCCTACACGGATCTCTTCCGCGGCATGCCGTTCCTCATCGTGCTGTACCTCATCGGCTTCGGCATCCCGGCGCTGAACCCCACGGAGCGCATCCCGGCCGCCGTGCTGGGCACCATCGCGCTGATCCTCACCTACTCGTCCTACGTGGCCGAGGTGCTGCGCGCCGGCCTGGAGGCGGTGCATCCGTCGCAGCGATTCGCGGCTCGCTCGCTGGGGCTCACCCACGGGCAGACGCTGCGCCACATCATCGTCCCGCAGGCCGTGCGCAAGGTGACCCCGGCGCTGATGAACGACTTCATCTCCATGCAGAAGGACGTCGGCCTCATCTCGGTGTTGGGTGCGGTGGACGCCATCCGCGCCGCCCAGATCCAGCAGGCCACCACCTACAACTTCACCAGCTACGTGGTGGCCGGCCTGCTGTTCGTCGCGTTCAGTTGGCCCTTCATCCGCCTCTCGGATTGGTACACCGCGCGCCTGCGCAAGCGCGAACAGATCGGCGGTGCCGTATGAGCGTCCCCGTTCTCGACGTCCGTGGCGTGGTCAAGCGCTTCGGCGACAACACAGTGCTCGACCACCTGGATCTCGCCGTCGAACAGCACGAAGTGGTCACGCTGCTGGGCGCCTCCGGCTCCGGCAAGTCCACGCTGTTGCGCTGCGCCAACCTCCTCGAACAGGTCGACGACGGCCAGATCTTCCTGTCCGGCCGCGACATCACCGACCCTCGCATCAAGGCCGACGGCGTGCGAGCGCAGATCGGCGTGGTCTTCCAGCACTACAACCTGTTCCCCCACCTCTCGGTGCTTGACAACGTGACGCTGGCGGCGAGGAAGGTCCACAAGACCGACCCCGCCGTCGCAGAGCAGCGGGGCAGGGAGCTGCTGGACCGCATCGGCTTGCTCGACAAGGCAGCCACCTTCCCGGATCAGCTGTCCGGGGGTCAGCAGCAGCGGGTAGCGATCGTGCGCGCCATCGCCACCAACCCTGAGCTCCTGCTGCTCGACGAGATCACCTCGGCCTTGGATCCCATCCTCGTGGGCGAGGTGCTCGACCTCGTCCGCGACCTGCGCGGCACCGGCACGACCATCCTCATGGCCACCCACGAGATCGGGTTTGCCCGCTCGGTGGCAGACAGGGTGGTATTCCTGCAGAAGGGCCGGATCGTCGAGCAGGGCCCACCCAGCCAGGTGATCGACAACCCGAGGGAACAGTCGACGAGGGACTTCCTCTCCCGCGTCCTGCACTAGCTGGCGAACTGTAAGCGAACTGTAAATCCCGTTTACATTTACAGTTCGTTGAGCTCTTCCATCCGATTGGGCAGCTGAGGGGCGGGCGTCCAGACCACGGAACGGCTCTGCTTGCCCGTTCGCAGGAGCCCCATCTTCGCGAGTGCGGATAGATCTGCGCGGGCTGTCTGAACCGTGACGCCATGGCTTGAGGCATGACTCGCGGCCGTGATCACCACTCCCGGGTCCTGGACTGCCCGAGCGATCACCGCCTGCTGTCGGTGGTTGAGCCCGAGGCCCCGAGTAACGTCAGCAGTGAGTGAAAGCTGCTGCTGCTTTCGGTCCAAGTAGTCATCCAGGTGTTCCAAGGCACGCCACAACACCCCCAGTTGATGGATGATGAAGTAGGTCACGTCCCCGTCGTCGGTCTCGACGTCAAGGTAGGCCTTGCCGTACTGAGCCGGCGCCAACGTAAGGAGGCGAGACAGGCTGAGGTACTCCATCAGCCAATGCCCTTCGCGCAGCGCAACCCAGTAGAAGAGGGCACGTGCCGTGCGTCCATTGCCATCCACGAAATAGTGGTCATACCCAAACATGAAATGGGTGATGATTGCCCGGGCAATGGGATGGAGCCACTCCGAGGGGCCGATGTCTCCATTGGCGAAGCGGCACAAGGTGTCCAAGCGCTCCTCCAACTGCTCGGCGGGCGGCGGCGAATGCAGCACCATCCCGTCCGGGGTTGAGACGACAACACGCTCATCGTCGGCCAACTGCAGGCGCCCACTCTCATCGTCAGCAAGCATGTCTGCCGTCAGGATTTGGTGGAGATCCCGTACCCGATCGGGCGTCACTGGAAAGGCGGCATGCTCCCGAATCCACTGCATGGCCGCAAAGTTGTTCGCGATCATGCGCTCCCCAGGCGTGCGGGGAGGCCGACGCGAGCGCAGCATTTCGTTGGCCACCTGGCGGGTGGTGGCCGCACCCTCCAGCAAGCTGGAAGAGATCGCTTCGTCCCGGAGAGAACTCAGGAGATAGCGCTGGCTTGAGGCATCATTGACGATCCTCTCGCTGAGGCTGCCCAACCTTCCAGCTGTCGCGACAGAAATGCGGTGCAACCCCTCCAGCACTTCGCTCGGCATCGAATAGACAAACGGTGACCCTGTGGAATCCTTCAGTGGTAGCCGGACGTAGCGTCTGGAAAGCTTGACGCCAGCCCACCAGAGTTCGTGGGAAATCCCATCGGGGGCCGGACGTCGTCGGAGTTTGTCCCACGCTGGGTAGTCGGTGATGAGTTCCGCGGCCCGATATGCGGTGAGCAACTGATGAGGCTCAATGCCCTGGAGGGTGACGTCCAGAGACGGGGGTGTACTGGGGATCCGCATGACCCAAGTGTAAACGAACTGTAAATTTCATTTACATTTACAGTTAAACGTTCCTCAAGTTAGGGGTTCGACGGTGCCCGCCGTCACCTTGAAGCGACGCTCAGCCGGGAAATCAGGCACATCAGCCCCGACGGCGGCGGTGATCAGCACCTGCTCCGCGTCGGCGATGGCTGCCCCCAGGCGTTCACGACGGCTGACGTCGAGCTCGGCGAACACATCGTCGAGCACAAGCACCGGCTCGATCCCATCGTCGCGCACCAACGTGAAGCCGCCCAACCGCAGCGAGAGCGCAAGCGACCACGACTCCCCGTGCGACGCATAGCCCTTCGCGGGCAGCTCACCGATCGACAGCTCCACGTCGTCGCGCTGCGGCCCAATCAAGGTGACGCCGCGGTACAACTCCTCGCCGCGGAGGCGCTCCATCGCTTCCAGCAGGCGGGATTGCAGCTCCCCACGTACGTCCTCGGCCTCGGAGACGCCGTCGAGGTCCAGCCCACTGCGGTAGACGGCGTTGATCTGGTTGTTGACGGGCGCGATGGTCTCGTAGGCGTGCTGCGCATGGGGCCGCACATCAGCCAATGTGTCGAGGCGCGCATGCAACAGCTCCGCGCCCAACGCAGCGAGCTGCTCGTTCCACACCAAAAGGGTGATCTCCTCGTCGCCACCCTGAGGCACCTGCGAGCGGCCAGACATGGATTTCAGCAGCGCGTTGCGTTGGCGCAGCACCTTGTCAAAGTCCTGTTTCACGCCCGCCATGCGTGGCCAGCGCGTCACCACCAGCGAATCGAGCCACCCTCGGCGATCCGACGGATCCCCGCGCACGATCGAGATGTCCATGGGCGAGAACACGACGGTGCGCAAGGCCCCCACGAGATCCCTCGGCCTGCTCAGCGGGGCGCGGTTCAAGCGCGCGACGTTCGACTTGCCGGGCACCACTTCCAGCTCGAGCCAGATCAGCCTGTCGTCGTCCCGCGACGCCTGCACCTTCGCCCGGATGATCGCCGACGACGCGCCCGCCCTGATGAGCGGCGCCGTCGTCGAAACGCGATGCGACTGCATGGTGGACAGGTACTCGATGGCTTCGACCAGGTTGGTCTTGCCCTGCCCGTTGGCGCCCACGAAGACGGTGACGCCGGAGGTCAGCTCGAGGTGCGCCTCGTGGTAGTTGCGAAAATCAGCAAGCGCGAGCTCGGTGACGAACACGTCAGCCGGGCAGGCGCATCAGCATGATCACGTGGCGGTAATCCGCGAGCGGTTCCGAATCGATGGACGAGAGGCCCATGATGAGGCACGGCTTGCCGGGCAGCGTGAACGAGAAGTGCGCGTACGGGGCGTCGAGCGCGGTGAGCGCATCGAGCAGGTAGTGCGGGTTGAAGCCGGCGTCCGTGATGGACTGCTCGTCACCGACGATGTCCACCTGCGCGTCGATGGCTTCGACGGCCTGCGCCTGGTCGCCCGTGGCGGCCTTGAGCGTGACGTGGTCCTCGTTGATGCGCATGCGCAGCGGGGTGTTGCGCTCTGCCACGAGGGCGACGCGCTTCACCGCGGCCAGCAGATCGCCGGTGTCGACGCGAACGCTGACTGTGGCCTGCACATTCATGAGGTGACGCACCTTGGGGAACGCCTGGCTGAGCAGGCGCGTGGTGGCCTCGCGGGAGCCCTTGGCGCCCTCACCGATGAAGCCGGCCAGGCCTTCGCCCTCGGCTTCCGTGGTGGACAGGGAGATGGTGACGGTCTCGCCGCTGGTCATGGACTTGGCGGTATCAGCAAGGACCTTGCCGGGGACGAGCACGTTGCCCTCGAGGCCCGGGCTTGCCGGGTTCCAGGTGAGTTCCTTGAGCGCCATGCGGTAACGGTCGGTGGCAAGCAGCGAGAGGTTCTCGCCGTCGATCTCCACCTTCACGCCGGTGAACACGTTGAGCAGCTCGTCGCGGCCAGCGGCCACGAACACCTGGCCCACGGCCTTCTCGAACACGGAGGCATCGACGGTGCCCGTCTGGGTGGGCATGTCCGGCAGCGTGGGGTACTCGTCGACGGGCAGCGTCTGGAGCGTGAAGCGGGCGGAACCGCAGGTGAGCTCCACAGTGGTGTGATCTGCGTTGAGGTCGACGGGCTTGTTGGGCAGCGACCGCGCGATGTCGGAGAGCAGACGGCCGGAGACCAGAACCTGGCCCTCGTCGCTGACCTGAGCGGGCAGGGTGACCTTGGCGGAGGTGGTCGAGTCGAAGCTGCTGAGCGTCAAACCGTCAGCGTCCGCCTCCAGCAGCATCCCGGCGAGGATGGGGGCAGTGGGTCGGTTGGGGAGGCTGCGGGCCACCCACGCCACGGCGTCGGCAAGCGCCTCGCGTTCAACTCGAATCTTCACGTGTCACACCTTTGTTGTTTTGCTATAAAGCTCGTCGCCAGCATCATACCCACCCCATGCACTGCTTGAGCCGGTCGCCGTGTCGAATTCAGTCAGTGGCGATCGATTCGAGGACTGGCTGCCTCGACGCCCTACGCGCAGGGGCGATGGCGGCCAGCACACCAACGACGGCGGCCACCACGACGAAGATCAGCAGTTGGACCCACGGGATCACGAGGCGATCGATGCCCTGTTCGCGCAGCAGGCTCACGAGGGCAGCGCCGAACACGATGCCCAACACCACGCCCAGGACGGCGCCCAGCACCGCGACCATCACGGCCTCCAGCGTCACCATCCGTCGCACCTGCGGCCGGGTCATGCCCACGGCCCGGAGCAGACCCACCTCGCGGGTGCGTTCCATGACAGACAGGCCCAGCGTGTTGACGATGCCCAACACCGAGATGACAACGGCCAACGCCAGCAGTGCGTAGAGGGTGGAGAAGATCTGATCGAACTGCGCAACGCGGCTCTGGACGAATTCCTGGACGTCGTTGACCACGACGGTGGGCGTGTCCTTGGTGGCCGCCTCCAGACCGGCCTTCACCGCGGCGGGGTCCGCGCCGTCGGCCGTGAAGACCACCAGTTGCTGAACCATCGACGCGTCGGTGACCGCCGCGAACGTCTCAGGAGTCACCACGAGATCGCCGATGGGCATGGCCGCGCCCTCATTGTGGAGGCCGGTGACCAGCACGGGCACGGTGCCAAGGGGGCCAACGAGGTCGATGATCTGGCCCAGCGTGAAGCCGTGCTCTGTGGCGTAATCCGCGGAGAGCACGATGGGCGCCTCGCCACCGTTCTCGCTGAGTGCTCCGGCAACCAGCTGCAGGCTGGTGCCGCGTTCCAAGGCCTCGGGGGTCATGCCGAACAGCACCGACGGCGCCTCCACCCCCTGGATCTGCGCGGCGCCGCGGTACCCGGCGTACACGGTTTCCACGCCGTCGACCTCCCTGGCCCTGTCCGCGACCTTCGCGTCGAAGGGCTGGTAGCCGATGGGCGAGATCACGAAATCGCCGCGCTGATCCTCCGAGAGGCGTTCGCGGATCGACGTGGTGGTGCTGGCCGCGATGATCGCCACCGTGGTGACCAGCGCGAGGCCGATCATCAGGGTCGCGGCCGTCGCGGCGGTGCGGCGCGGTTGACGCACGGAGTTGAGCTGGGCGAGCTTGCCCACCTCGCCGAACATGGCCCGGAACAACTTGCCGAAGGCCCAGATCAGCGGGCCGCCCACGACGGCGGCCGCAATCACCATGCCCACCAGGAGCACGGCGGCGCCCAGCCCGAACCAGACGAGCGGCTGCGGCACCTTGAGCCACACGGCAATCACGATGGCCGCGACACCCAACTCGATGAGCGCCACACCCAGCAGCGGCAAGCCACCGAGCTTCTCCGGCCCACTCTGGGCGGCGGAGGCCATCGCCTCGACAGGGCGGGTCGCCGAGGCCCGTCGGGCAGGGAGGTAGGCCGCGATCAGGGTGATCAGGATGCCGATGGCGTAGGACGCGACAACTGCCTGCCAGGTGATCGACGGCGTGACATCGCCCGGGTCCACGCCGAAGGCGCGCATCATCGCGAGGATGCCCCAGGCCAGCCCGTACCCCAGGAGCAAGCCGAGGGTGGCGCCAACCAGGCCGATGAAGAGCGCCTCGACGAGCACCGAGGTTCGCACCTGGCGGCGCGTCGCACCGATGGCCCGGAATAGCGCCAACTCCCGGGCGCGCTGAGCCACGAGGATGGAGAACGTGTTGAGGATGAGCAGGGCCGCCACCAGCAGCGCAATGCCGGCGAAGACCAGCAGGAAGATGTTGACGAATCCCAGCCCGACGTTGAGTTGCTCCTCAATATCGCCGCTCATCTCGTCGGCGGTCTGCACCAGAAAGCCATCCGGCAGCACGCCGTCGACCTCCTGCGCGACGGCGGCCGGATCGGCATCTGGAGTCGTCTGCACCCACAGCCCATAGGCGCCCGGCTGCCCGTCCTGGGTGATGAGCTGCGCCTCCTTGAGCGTGAAGAACACGTAGCTGGCGCCCACCGTCGTGCCCGCGCCGTAGGTTCCGGTGCCCACCAGGGTGTAGCTGCGCACGCCGTTGCGGGGAGTGGCCACGTCGACCTTCTGGCCAATCTCGTAACCACCGCGCTCCACCGTCGACGGGTCGAGCACCACTTCATCCTCTGCTTCAGGCGCGCGCCCCTCGATGATCCGAGCACCCGCGACCCCATCGGCCGAGGTGGCGTCCTGCCAGTTCATGCCCAGGCCGGGCGCGCCGGGAAAGGCGAACACGCGGCCGTCGGCATCAAGGGGGTAGACCGAGGAGTTGGAGACCATCGGTTCCACCCTGGCCACGCCGTCGAGGGCTCTGACGGCGGCGATGTCGGTGTCGCCAAGGAGCGTGGGCGGGACGCCAGGATTGGTTTCGAAGCCCGAGACGCCTGTGGCCTCCGCGACGACGTTGACATCACCCAAGGCTCCCCTGACCAGGGAGTCGAAGCTGTTGGACAGCATGTTGGTGAACATGAGGGAGCCGGCAACGAATGCGACGCCAAGCACGATCGACAGTGCGCTCATGATCAGGCGCAGCTTGCGCGCCCAGACGGATTTGAGGGTGGCCTGCAGCACGCGTCAACCCAGAAGTGCGCGCCGGGCGATGGAGCGTTCGATGGTGGACTCCTCTGGGAGTTCCTCTCCCACCGGGCCGCGGGTGGGGGCGGTGCCGCCGTCGCGATACACGACGGGGCCGTCCTCGGCCAGATCCTGCCGTGGGTACAGCATGTACATGGCGCTCAGCAGCTCGTCCTGGGTGGCGTCGCGCAATTCATGGATGATGCGGCCGTCGCGCAGGAACACGATGCGGTCTGCGTAGCTGGCGGCGTGGGCGTCGTGGGTCACCATCACCACGGTTTGGCCGAACTCGTCGACTGAGCGGCGCAGGAAACCCAGCACTTCGGTGGCGGCGGCGGAATCCAGGTTGCCGGTGGGCTCATCTCCGAACACGATGTCCGGCCGGTTCATCAGGGCCCGAGCGCACGCGACCCGCTGCTGCTGGCCGCCCGAGAGCTGTGTGGGCTTGTGGGTGAGCCTGTCCCCCAGGCCGAGCACCTCCACGATGCGATCGAACCACTCCTCGTCCACCTTCTTGCCGGCGATCGACAGCGGCAGCACGATGTTCTCACGCGCGCTGAGAGTGGGCACCAGGTTGAAGGCCTGGAAGATGAAGCCGATGCGGTCGCGGCGCAATTCCGTGAGCGGGGTGTCGGCGAGCGTGCCGACGGCGGTGTCGCCGATCCAGACGTCCCCCGAGGTGGGCGAATCCAGCGCCGCCATGAGGTGCATGAGCGTGGACTTGCCAGAGCCGGAGGGGCCCATGATCGCGGTGAACTCTCCCGCATGGATCTCGAAATCCACGCTGTCCAGAGCGGTCACGACGGCGTCGCCCGTCCCGTAGGTCTTGGTGAGGCCCTCGGCCCGCGCTGCGATGGTCACGGCACCACGGTACCTTGCGCGGTTGCTGAAATTTCGCCTGCCTTTTTCCTGCACATGTCTTCATATGGCGAAGATCTGCAGGAAAAAGGCACTCCAATTATTCGAAGCGGTGGTCTCCCAGACTTCTGATCAGCTCGACGACCTCCGCAGGCGGTTCCTCACCAGTCAGCACCGCATCTGCGTGCATCTTCCAGCCCGCCATGTCGTAGGCGACCTGCGTGCGCTCACCCTCGTCTTCATACCGGGCCCACGTGTGGGGCTCCAAGATCACCCGGGCGTACCAACGCCTCTTGGCGTACAGAGCAAACTCCGCCGTGACGTACGGCTCACCCCGCAGCCACACGACGTCGTAATGGTCGTTGCGCTGGTTGAAGTACTCCTCCAGCCGCCAGCGCCAGTAGCCACCGATGTGATCCGACGATGCCACTGCGCGCTCCTTGCCGGCCGCGACCCCCGCAGCGGCCCAAGCCGGCAACACACCGGGGCCGTTGGCCAGCCCGGGAGCGCCCAGATTGGCCACATAGTGCTCCCGCTCCCCCGGTTCCGGGTGGCGCACAGCGGTCACGACGTCCACCAGGATGTCGTCCGCCTCGAGCTCCGGCGCCGCCCCATGGTGGCTCACCACGAGCACGCGCACGACATCTGGCTGATCAGGGGCGACGGCGGGCTGGGCCCGCGCGACCACCCGAACCAGCGGGGTGGTGGGCAACTCGACGAAGGGTTCCTTCCACCTCTTCCTCAGCACCTCAAGCGCCTCTGGCTTCGGCACGAAGAGGCCCTCGGCCGACAGCATGCATGCGGCCACCGAGGGTGTGTGCAGCGGTGGGGCACCGTCGATCCACAGCGCGAAGGGCCAACCGCGCGAAGCTGCCGCCCAGAGAGCCAGTTCCCCAGCCCAGTCATCTGGAGCGACGACGAGCATGGGGCGGTGGATGTGCTTTTGCAGCCAGTTGAGCAGGTTGTCCCAGCCGGGCGCCTGCGCGGCGCTGAGCGAGCCGTCGTCGATGCTGAACGGCAGCGGTGGCAGGGCCAGGGTCTGGCTGTGATCGAGACCTTCGAAGCGCATCACCTGCTCATCACGCAGCAACACCTTCCAGCCGCGGCGTTGTGCCGCCTGCTGGGCGTGTGGGTCGTCGCTGATCAGGACGGGAGTGTGATAGGTCATGATGCCAGCCCCTGGAGGAGGTGGTCATTGAGGGCGGCAGGAGCGTCGTCGGTCACGCTCGTGAGTTTACGTGTGCAGCTCGGTCCGTTTGGCAGCTCTTGAAGACTGAGGCCTGGAGTGTCCACACCCCAGACTTAGAAGATCTTCTTGTAGTTACATCACAGTTGTAGTCATAACGCTTGTGGATGCTGGGGATAACCCACATATTGCGTTGTCAGCTCCTCTTTGAGCCTGTGGAGGAAGTGTTGATCGCCGGTAAATGACACGTGGAGTATTTGGGGACAGAAAGGGGGTGTGGAGTTATCCACACCCCCATCCACAGCCATGGACAGCGGATCGTTCACACCCTGTCCACAGGCTGCCTCACGCCAAGATCAGCCGAAGAGCTTGCTGAAGAAGCCGGTCTTCTGCTCCCCCCGGGTGCTGACCGTCGCACCACTGCGCGGCGGGAACGGAGCGCTTGACGTGGGCGACATGCTGGCCGCAGCCAGCCCAGGTGGTCTTTCCGCACACCTTGCAGTTGACAGGTCGGCACATGGTGGGTCCTTTCGTAGGTGGTGAGCCCAGTTTCAGTCTGTGACAGAGCCACGATAACATGATACCCCCGAGGGTATACAAGACGGATGAGGGATAGGATTCGGATCGTGAGAACTGTCATGGTGGGTGGGGTCGCTGGCGGCATGAGCGCGGCGACCAGGTTGCGTCGGCTCGACGAGCAGATGGAGATCGTCGTTCTGGAGCGCAGCGGGTACGTATCATTCGCCAACTGCGGCTTGCCGTACCACGTGAGCGGCGTGATCGACCAGCGCAGCAAGCTGCTGCTCCAGACCCCCGAAGCCCTGTGGGAGCGATTCCGGATCGACGTGCGGGTGGGCACCGAAGCGGTTGGCATCGACCGCCGCCGGAAGGTCGTCGTCGTGCGTGACGTGGCCACGGGTGAGGAATCGGAGCTGGAGTACGACAAGCTCGTCCTCTCCCCCGGCGCACGCCCCGTGCAACCGCCCATCCCGGGTATTGAGCGTGCGCTGACGCTGCGCAACATCGAGGACACCGACGCCCTGGTGGCTGCGGTGCAGGGCAGCGAGACCGCCGTGGTCATCGGTGGCGGCTTCATTGGCCTGGAGGTGGCGGAGAACCTGCTGCATCTGGGCATCAAGGTGGCGCTGGTGGAGGCCCTCGATCAGGTCATGGCCCCTCTCGACCCCGAAATGGTGGCACCGGTGCATGCGCGCCTGCGTGAGCACGGCGTCGACCTGCGCCTGGGAGCGGCGGTCACCGCCATCGGTGAGACGGACGTCACGTTGGCGGATGGTTCAACGCTGCCGGCGGATCTCGTGGTGGCGGCCATCGGTGTGCGCCCGGATGTCGAGCTTGCCCGTTCGGCGGGCCTGCAGATTGGTTCGCTCGGCGGCATCGTGGTTGATTCGCGCCAAATCACCTCTGATCCCGCCATCTACGCCGTCGGTGACGCCGTGCAGAAGGATGACGCCCTCAACGACGACGCCGTGCTGGTGCCGTTGGCCAACACGGCCAACCTGCAGGGACGTCGCGTCGCGGACGACATTGCGGGCCGCGGAATCCCCGCCCGCCCGGTGCAGGGCACCGCGATCGTCGGGCTGTTGGGCCTCCAGATCGCCTCCACCGGGTGGAGCGAGAAGCGGCTGAAGAAGGCCGGCAAGAGCTACATCGCCATCCACACCCACCCCGCCTCGCACGCCACGTACTACCCCGGCGCCAAGACCATGGCCCTCAAGCTCTTGGTTCGCCCGGAGGACGGCCGCATCCTGGGCGCCCAAGGCGTGGGCGAAGACGGCGTGGACAAGCGGATCGACATCATCGCCACCGCCATGGCTGGCGGCATCACCGCTCCGCAGCTCGCAGAGCTGGAGCTGGCATACGCGCCGCAGTTCGGTTCAGCCAAGGACGCCGTCAACATGCTGGGTTTCGTGGCGGAGAACAGGCTCAGCGGGTTGGAGAAGCACATCCAGTGGCACGAGGTTGCCGCGGCTCAGGAGGCCGGTGCCACCGTCGTCGACGTGCGCACGCCCGGTGAGTACGCCCGCGGGAACATCCCCGGTGCCATCAACATCCCGTTGGACGAGCTCCGGGATAGGCTGCACGAAGTGCCGGATGGTCAACTGATCGTGCACTGTGGCGTGGGAATCCGCAGCCACGCGGCACTGTTCATCCTTGGGGAGCGCGACGTGCTGAACCTCGACGGCGGGTACACCACCTGGAAGGCCGGATTCGCTGGTTGAGCCCGCCGCTCGCGAGGAACGAGCGAAGCAGCGGTGCGAAACCTACGCCAGCGACAGGAAGAGCTTCTCCATCTTCGCCTGATCCATCCCCTCATCGGGGTTTTCGAGGCACTGCTTCAGGCCAACGGCGATGGTGGAGAAGCCGGCGCGGTCAATGGCCTTCGAGACGGCCGCCAGCTGAGTCACGATGTCATCGCAATCACGGCCATCTTCGATCATCTTGATGATCCCACCCAGTTGACCCTGCGCACGCTTGAGTCTGCGGACGACAGATACCATCTCTTCGGCATTGAGCTGCATGGAGGCCTCCTGGTTCGTTCCGACCATGATACCCCTACAGGTATAGGAATGAAGCCTAGGCCTGCTTGATCTGGTTGGTCAGTTCAGTGACCTGATTGTAGAGGTCCCTGTCAACCCCGATCTTCTCCGTGATCTTTCGCACGGCGTGCAGGACGGTGGAGTGATCCCGGCCGCCAAACTTCGCCCCGATCTTCGGCAGCGACAACTCAGTCATCTCCCGGCACAGATACATCGCCACCTGGCGGGCCGAGGCGATGGTGGCGACCCGGCTGGATCCCGTCAGGTCGTCGTGCGTGATCCCGTAGTACCCCGCCGTCGCCTCCATGATGGTTTGGGCGTCGACCGGTGCGGCATCGTCAGGCATCAGATCGTTGAGCACCTGCTGCGTGAGCTCTTCGGTGATCTCCTGCGCGTTGAGGCTGGCAAGTGCAGCGACGCGGGTCAGCGCACCCTCCAACTCTCGGATGTTGGTGGGGATGCGCGAAGCAATCAGTTCCAACACCTGGGTGCCGGCGGTGAGCCGCTGCTGGGCCACCTTCTTGCGGAGAATCGCGATGCGGGTCTCGAGATCCGGCGGCTGAATGTCGGTCATCAGACCCCATTCGAATCGCGAACGCAGGCGGGGCTCCAAGGCTTCAAGCAGCTTCGGGGGCCGGTCCGAGGTCATCACGATCTGCTTCTGCGCGTTGTGCAGCGTGTTGAACGTGTGGAAGAACTCTTCCTGCGTCTGGATCTTGGATTCCAGGAACTGGATGTCATCCACCAGCAGCACGTCCACATCGCGGTACGACGAGCGAAACTCGGCGGTGCGGTTGTTGGAGATGGCGTTGATGAAATCGTTGGTGAGCTCCTCCGTGGAGACGTACTTCACCCGGAGGTTTTCGTAGTAGCTCGTCACGTAGTGGCCGATGGCGTGCAGCAGGTGCGTCTTGCCTAGACCAGAGGGGCCGTAGATCATGAGCGGGTTGTAGGACTTGCCCGGAGTTTCTGCGACGGCGGCCGCTGCGGCATGCGCGAAGCGGTTGGAGGAGCCGGCCACGAAGGATTCGAAGGTATAGCGCGGGTTGAGGCGCACCTCCTGGGGCTTCGAGCGCGGCAGCATGGGCTGAGGGGGCATCTCCTCCGGCGCTGGCGGGGCGGCGGCCGGCTCGTCTGGCACCAGTTCCGGGTTGATCATCACGGCAAGATGCGTGGGCTGCCCGTTGAGTTCGCTGAGCCTGTCCTCGATTTGGGGGCGCAGTTTGGTTTCCAGGCGCTCCCGGGTGGGTTCGTCACCCACGGCGAGCATGAGCGTCGAGCCGTGCATGTCGACGGGGTGGGTGCGACGGAGCCACGCGCGGGTGGGGAAATCTGCCGAGGCGATGACTTCTTCCCATAGGGCCGCCAGGTCCGGCGTCGGTGATTGTGTCACCTCACCCCTTCCCGGCGATGCGTTGCCTACCTCGTCCACAGAGTTGTCCACAAGAGGGTATAACTCTTCCAAACCAATATGCGCCATGTCCCACCTGTGGATAACTGGCGGGACAGAACTACGAAACTAGTGCCCCCGACGCATTCTCGCAAGGTGAATCGGCGAGTTGGCGGTGTGTCGCCTGGACTACAATCATGTAATTTGCTTAGTTGCCCAGTTGGCTGTCCGCCAGTTTGGCTAACAGCGGGTTATCCACGTATCGTTGACCAGTCGCCACCTTTCGGCGGCCACTTCCCCCTGCCCGGCGCCCCGGGCAGTGTCACCTTCGAAACTGAGGGAGTAATCCCATGAGCAAGCGCACGTTCCAGCCGAGCAACCGCCGTCGCAGCCGCAACCACGGCTTCCGCGCCCGCATGCGCACCCGTGCCGGCCGCGCCATTCTGAGCGCCCGTCGTCGCAAGGGTCGCGTCGAGCTGTCGGCCTGATTCGTGCTGCCGAAATCGCAGCGCCTGAAGAGGCCCGGCGACTTTGGCACCACCGTCAGGTACGGCTCGAGAGCGGCAACGCCGACAGTAGTGGTGCACGTGAGGCACCCCCAGCACAATCCACCCGAGTTCACCCGGGTGGGTTTTGTTGTCTCCAAGAAGGTGGGCAACGCCGTGACACGCAACCGCGTGAAGCGGCGCCTTCGCCACCTCGCCGTCGAGATGACCAGCCCGTTCCCCACAGACGTGGTGGTGCGGGCTCTTCCTGGTGCCGCCGCCGAACCCGGCCGCCTAGCTCAGGATTTCGTCGACGCGTGGCACCGCGCGTTCCGGAAGGCCAGTGCATGAAGCACCCGCTGATCTGGTTCGTGAAGTTCTGGCGCACCTTCATCTCGCCGGCATACGGAGACGTTTGCAAGTTCCATCCAACCTGCTCGGCCTACGGGCTCATGGCGTTGGAAACCCACGGAGCCCTCAAGGGTTCCGCTCTGACCATTCGTCGAATCGTCCGGTGCCATCCGTGGTCCCAGGGCGGGGTCGACTATGTTCCCGGTACCCCACAGGCAGAGGCCTGGGAGCGGGAGAATTCGCATAGCTCGACGTCGGGTACGGCGTCGCTCCAAGCTGAGGTGGCTTAATGCTCGAACTGTTTGTCTCGCTGAACCTGTGGGACAGCTTCTACGGCCTGCTGTCGGCGATGATGCAGCCGCTCTACTGGGCCGTGTCCGGTCTCGTGGTGCTGTTCTATCGCCTGTTCGCCCCCATCTTTGGCGCAGATTCCGGCGTCACCTGGACGGTGGCCATCGTGATGCTGACCGTGGTGATCCGCACGCTGCTGATCCCGCTGTTCGTCAAGCAGATCAACTCTGCCCGCAACATGCAGCTGATGCAGCCCAAGGTGGCTGAGCTGCAGAAGAAGTACGGGCATGATCGCGAACGCCTCGGTCAAGAGACCATGAAGATGTACAAGGAAGAAGGCGTCAACCCCATGGCGTCGTGTCTGCCGCTCTTGCTGCAGATGCCCATCTTCCTGTCGTTGTTCCGCGTGCTTCAGGGCGTCGCAGACAACACTCCTCGCGGCGCGTTCTTCAAGGACAACCCTGATCTGGTGAAGTCGCTGCAGAACTCCGAGCTGTTCGGTGCCGGCCTTGCGGATCGCATCTTCCCCATCGAGAGCTTCGGCGCCACCCAGATCCTCGGCATCCTGCTCGTGGTGGCCATGGTGGGCGTCTTCTTCGTCACGCAGCTGCAGCTGATGCGCAAGAACATGCCGCCGGAGTCGCAGACCGGCCAGGCCGCGCAGATGCAGAAGATGATGCTGTACTTCTTCCCCGTCGTCTACGCCATGTCGGCCACGTTCATCCCCATCGGTGTGCTCGTGTACTGGCTCACGTCGAACGTCTGGACGATGGTGCAGCAGGCCATCCTCATCCGTAATAACCCCGCGCCCAACACCCCGGCCTACATCGACTGGGAAGAGCGCATGAAGGCCAAGGGCCTGGACCCGGATGAGGTTGTGCGTAAGAAGGCTGAGAAGCGCCGCAAGACCAAGCCGGTCAACACCTCCCGCGTGGTGGGCAAGCAGGCCGACGGCGCCGCCGAGGCTGCCGACGAGGCACCGAAGGTGACGCGCCAGCAGGTCAACCGCCAGACTGTCCGCACCACGGAGGACGGGCGCCGCGTGGTGCAGCGGCAGCAGCCGCGCCAGCAGCCCCGCTCCACCCGCAAGAAGAAGTAGTGGTCCCTGAGCCTCCGGGCGTCATGGGCTGGCACAACTCCACACGGTCCCTGAGCGGCACAGGTGCGAGGAACGAGCACCGTGTGCCGACGAAGGGCCGCCAAACATGTTCATCAAGAGTTAGGAACCCCACGGATGTCTGACAACGACGCCGATCTGTTGGCCGAAGGCGATCTGGTCGCTGATTACCTCGAGGAGCTCCTCGACATTGCGGATCTCGATGGCGACATCGAGAACTCCGTCCAGGAGGGGCGCGCATACATCGCCATCGACACTGAGTCTGAGCAGCTCGTCGGCCGCGACGGCGAGGTGCTGGATGCCCTGCAGGAGCTGTCCCGCCTCGTCGTGATGACCGAGACGGGCAACCGTTCGCGTTTGATGGTGGACGTTGCCGGGTATCGTGCGCGCCGCCGTGCGGAGCTTGTTGCCATGGCGAAGGATGCCATCGCTGAGGTCCAGGAAACCGGCGAACCCACCCGTCTCACGCCGATGAATGCGTACGAGCGCAAGATCGTGCACGACGAGGTGGCCGCTGCTGGGCTCGTCAGCGAGTCTGAGGGCGAGGCTCCCAACCGTCGCGTTGTGGTGCAGAAGGCCTGAGCTTTCCCCATGGAGCCCTCCCCTGCCTCGACTGGTGAGCAAACGATCGCTGAGCGTCTTTTCACCGTATACCCCCAAAGCGATAAGACGCTAAGTCAATATGTCGATATATTGTCTTCTCGAGGTTTGGAGTGGGGGCTGATGGGGCCGCGCGAGGGCGACAAGCTGTGGCAGCGGCACATCGCCAACTCGCTCGCGCTGGTGGATGCGATTCCCCAGGGAGTGGACGTTGCGGATATTGGGAGTGGGGCCGGCCTGCCCGGTATCCCTCTTGCCATCGTCCGCCCTGATCTTCGGGTGACGCTCATTGAATCGCTGCAGCGGCGTACCGACTTCCTTGAGCTCGCCGTCGAGGAGCTGGGCTTGGAAGACAGGGTGACGGTGGTGCGGGGCCGGGCGGAGGAGGTCAAGGACCGCTTCGATGTGGTCACCTGTAGGGCCGTTGCACCACTGGACAAGCTGCTGCGCTGGACCACTCCCCTGTTCGCTCCGGATGGTGCCCTGGTGGCACTGAAGGGTGCCTCCGCTGAGGAGGAGATCCGGAAGGCGGCGAAGCTGCTGAAGGCGAACAAGCAGACCGCCGCGATCATCGAGCTCCAGGCCGCTCCCGGCGTTGAGGGCACGCGCGCCATCCGCGTCACCCGCGCCGGTTCGTGATGGTCCCTGAGCGGATCGCCTGCGACGAAGAAGCACCGCGATCGGCTCAGGGACCAGCGATCCTCGTCTGCGCCCGCGTCCATGTTTCACGTGAAACATCGCACCGAATCGTGTCTGTCGGCGACCTTCGGTAGGCTTCAGCCGTATCCCAAGGAGGCCCCTCGATGGCGTTGTTCTTCCGCAAGCGCAAGCAGACGACGGACGAAAGTGAGCTGTGGAAGGACCACAGCAATGTTTCACGTGAAACATCACCGCAGCCCAGGCGAGCATACGACCCGGAATCAACCACCGCTGACGAGTACGGCGACGAGGTGATCGAGTACTCCGAGCCCATTCCGACACTCCCCCGGCCCTCCAAACCACGGGTCTTCGTCGTTGCGAACCAGAAGGGCGGCGTCGGAAAGACCACCACGACGGTGAACGTGGCGATGGCGCTCGCGCTAGGCGGCCTCAATGTGCTCGTGATCGACATCGATCCCCAGGGCAATGCCTCCACTGCCCTGGGAGTGGAACATTCGCCGGGCACGAAGGGCACCTACGAGGTGCTCACTGAGCAGATTGGCATCATCGAGCACGCCCAAACCTCCCCGCACTCCCCCAACCTGCATGTTCTGCCCGCTGCAATCGACCTCGCGATGGCCGAACTGGAGCTCGTCAACGAACGTGGCCGCGAAATGCGGATGCGTGAAGCCATTCAGCAGTACATCGATGAATCAGGCGTCGACTACATCTTCTTCGACTGCCCGCCGTCGCTCGGCCTGCTCACGTTGAACGCCCTCGTCGCCGCGAACGAGATCTTGGTTCCCATCCAGACCGAGTACTACGCCCTCGAGGGTGTCTCGCATCTCATGCGCACCATCAACAAGGTCAAGGGCAACCTCAACGACGATCTCCACCTCAGCACCATCCTCCTCACCATGTACGACCCGCGCACCAACCTGTCGCGAGACGTCGCCGAGGAGGTCAGGCGCCACTTCCCGGAACAGACGCTCGACGTGGAGATCCCCCGCTCAGTGAAGATTGCCGAAGCGCCCAGCTTTGGCCAGACAGTGATGACGTATCAGCCGAAGAACGTGGGCGCCCTCGCCTACCAAGAGGCTGCCGAACAGATCGCCAGGCGCGGAGAAGGGGTTGATGCCTGATGGCCACCAAGCAGAGCGGACTGGGCAGGGGGCTCGGAGACCTCTTCGCCCGGACTGACGGCGAGGACGCCACCGCAGCCACGCTGAAGGACGGTTCGTCCTACGAGGAAATCCCCCTCGGCAAGATCTCACCCAACCCGCAGCAGCCGCGAACCGTCTTCGACGAGGACGACCTGGCGGAGCTGGCTGATTCCATCCGGGAGTTCGGCGTGCTGCAGCCCATTGTCGTCCGGCGCTCGGGACCAGACGCGTTTGAACTGATCATGGGGGAGAGGCGCCTCAGGGCCAGCAAGCTGGCCAAGAAGAAGACGATTCCGGCCATCGTTCGTGGCACGGAGGACCAAGATCTTCTCCGCGACGCCCTCTTGGAGAACCTCCACCGAGCCAACCTCAACCCCATCGAAGAGGCACGTGCCTACGGTCAACTCCTCGACGATTTCGGGTGCACCCAGGAGGAGCTGTCTGCACGCATTCACCGTAGTCGGCCCCAGATTTCCAACACGATTCGCCTTCTGAGCCTGCCTGAACGCGTGCAGTTGAAGGTGGCGGCGGGAACCATTTCCGCTGGGCACGCAAGGGCACTCCTGGGCCTGCCGGATTCCGCCGCTCAGGAGCAGTTGGCAGATCGGATCATCGCGGAAGGTCTTTCCGTGCGCTCCACCGAGGAGATCGTGGCCCTCGGCAAGCGGGCCGGGGGAGCGCGCCCTGCCACTCCCCGTGGGCCCAGGTTGCCAAGCGAACGAGAGCGGGACATCTCGAGCCAGCTCAGCGACCACTTCGACACACGGGTGAAGGTCAACATCGGCCGGAACAAGGGGCGGATCACGATTGAGTTCGCCACCGGTGAGGACCTTGATCGGATCATGGCCATCATGGAGGGCCGGAGCATCTAACTCTGGCTAAACAGGTAAAGAGATATAAAGATATGTCGACAAACAGCTACAACGAGAATCATCCTGTTGATCCTGCGCGGGAGCCCGGCCCCGCGGGTACCGAGTTCCTGATCGACGAAGAGGACCTGCCCGGCGTGAAGAGCGCCTTGACGCGATACCGCGTGATGGCGTGGGTGGTGGGCATCCTCCTGGTGGTCCTGGTGTGCGTGGGCATGCCGCTGAAGTACATCTGGGAAGACGGCCGCGTCGTCACCTGGACTGGCATCCCGCACGGTTGGCTGTACGCCATCCTGCTCATCACCGCCTACGATCTCGGCCGCCGGGTGAAGTGGTCGATCAAGTGGTTCCTGGCCATCATGGCCGCAGGTACGGTGCCGTTCCTCAGCTTCGTGGCCGAACACTTCGCCACGAAGGACGTGAAGGCGAAGATCACGGCGAGCGAGCGGGCATAGCGGCCCTTCGTCGTGACGCGGTGCTCGTACCTCGCACGCGCCCCGCTCAGGGA
>JAUNUF010000030.1 GCA_030538315.1 Propionibacteriaceae bacterium | reverse complement strand
CTTATACATCTTTGTATGCCCATACCCTAGGGCGCTTCACAAGGGTCGTCAATGATGTGGCGAAACCGCGGGGGATCAGTTGAAGACGATCACCTTGTCGCCCACGCGGGCGATGTCGAAGAAGCGCTTCATCTGGTTGTAATCGCGCACGTTCACGCAGCCACCGGAGCCGCCGCGGTAGCCCACGCGAGCGAAGTTGGCGGAGTAGTGGATGGCGATGCCGCCGTCGAAGAACAGCGCGAACGGCATGTCCACCTTGTAGATGCTGGAGAAGTGGTCACGAGACTTCCAGTAGATCTTGAAGGCGCCGTTGCGGGTGGGGGTGGCCGTCTTGCCGAAGCGGACGTCGACCACCGTCTGGATCTTGCCGTCGACAACCCAGGCCATCTTGTTCTGCTTCTTGGAGACGCAGAAGGCGCGGCCGGTCATGCAGCGCTGATCCAGACGGAAGCCAGACTGCGTGGTGGGCTGGGTGATGACCTGCGCGGGTGCGCCGGGGGTGGGGACGCCGGCGGGGGTGGGGGCGGCAGCTGGAATGGACTTGATCCAGGGAGCGCCGGGGCCCTCGAAGCGGACGATGCCGTTGAAGACTTCCTTGTTGGTCTGCACAACCTTGCCGCCGACGATGGAGGCCACCGTCGACATGGCGTAGTTGCGGCAGGCGCCGCGGCCGGTGTTGGGGGTGTCGCACTCAGTGCGCCACTCGCGGCCGTCCTCGGCCTTCCATTCCAGCTTGGCTTCCGGCTGGCCTTCGCCGCCGAGCTTGTTGCCCGTCCAGAGCGCGCGGGGCGAGGGGAGGTACGTGAGGTTGTTGAACACCCAACCGTTCTGGGTGAACCACTTGCCGTCCTTGAGGGAGACGGTGGAGCCGAAGATGTTGGTGCGGCAGCGCACGGTGTTGGACGAGTACATGGAGCACTCCGTCTGCCAGTAGCGGCCGTTGACCAGGTGGTAGCCGGGGGTCACGTAGATCGCCTGATCAGGCGTCATGGGCGCCTGAGTGTAGGTGGGCGTGGGGGTGGCCGGCGCCGGCGTGGTGGGAGCAGGCGTGGTGGGCTCCGGGGTCGGCGGCGTGGGATCCGTGGTGGGCTCCGGGCTGGGCGAGGCAGACGCAACGGGGTCTGTTGTTGTGGTCTCAGCCGTCACCTCGTCAGCGCTGGCGAGCGGCGCCACCAGCGACATGATCAGAGCGACGACACCCACTCCAAACAGGTTCTTACGCATATCTTTGATCCCTCCGGCAATCATTCGGTAGCCATCGTAAGGCGATGCTCGGTGATTTCCCAACCCGCCTCTGTCTTGGCCCTTCGCAATCAATACGCTGTGACGGCCTGAAAGGTTGCAGTGTCGTTCTGATTTTTTCTGGTCAGAGCACCATCGCGGCCACCCAGCCTGCGGCCAGCAGCGGGATGTTGAAGTGGATGAAGGTGGGGATGACGGTATCGCGCATGTGGTCGTGCTGGCCGTCGGCATTCAAACCGGCGGTGGGCCCGAGCGTCGAGTCTGACGCGGGCGAGCCAGCGTCGCCCAGTGCGCCGGCGGTGCCAATGATCGACACTGTTGCCAGCGGAGAGAAACCCAGCGCGAGGCAGAGCGGCACGTAGATGGCGGTGATGATGGGCAGGGTGGAGAACGAGCTGCCGATGCCCATGGTCACCAGCAGACCCACGAGCAGCATGGCGAAGGCGGCCATGCCCTTGTTGTTGCCGAACAGCGCGGAGGTGCCCTCGACGAGCGGCGCGATCTGATCCGTGGCCTGCATGACGGCCGCGAAGCCCTGCGCGGAGATCATGATGAAGCCGATCAGCGCCATCATCTTCATGCCGCCGGTGAAGACGTGCTCGGCGTCCTTCCACTTGACCGCGCCGGTGATGACGAACAGGCAGAGGCCCACCAGGGCGCCCACCAGCAGCGAGTCCGCGTCGGAGCCCACGATGGTGAGCCACGTCTGGATGGCGAAGCACGCCACGATCGCCACCAGGGCGATCATCACCTTCTTCTTGTCGATCTCCTTGGGCTGCTCCACGTCCACGACGGCGGTGGTGTCGTAGTCACGTGGCTTGCGGTAGGTGACCGTCAGGGCGATGATCAGGCCAATGACCATGCCCAGCGCCGGAATCCACATGGCCTGCATCACGGGAACGTCGCTCACATCGAGGCCGGATTTCTGGATGTTGCCGTAGAGGATGTCGTACAGGAAGATCTTGCCGAAGCCGATGGGCAGGAACATGTACGTGGTGACAAGGCCAAACGTGAGCACGCTGGCCATGGCGCGGCGGTCCAGCTTCAGGCGGCTCATGATCACCAGCAGCGGCGGGATCAGCAGCGGAATGAACGCGATGTGTACCGGGATGAGGTTCTGGCTCATGATCGACATCAGCAGGACGCCGCCGATCATGCCCCACTTGGCCCAGACCTTGACCTTGTCGGAGGTGGACATGTCGTCGTTGTCCAGCTTGGCGATCAGCCAGTTGGCCAGCAGTTGCGGCAGGCCGGAGTGGGCGACGGCCATGGCGAAGGCGCCGAGGAGGGCGTAGCTGAGCGCAATCTTCGCGCCGCCTGCGAGGCCGTCCTGGAAGGCCACCATGGTCGCCTCAAGGCCCAGCCCTGCGGTGAGGCCGCCAACGAGGGCGCCGAGGAAGAGGGCGAGTACCACGTGGACGCGCATCACGGAGAGGATGAGCATCACGAGGACGGAGAGCACGACGGCGTTCATTTGCAGCCTTTTGGGTGGACGATGGGGCCGCGAGGGATCCTAGTGCGCCTGCGCACGCCGTCGGTTGTGGGGTCCGGGAATGGGCGCCAAATCTAGATTCGGGTCGGTCTGAGGTCCCAAATCTAGATTCGGGACCCGTCCAGGGCCTCGAGAAGGGCGGCGGAGGGGGCGAGGTGGCCCACCTTCTCGCCGTGGCCGAGCACTGGCTCGGGGTCCAGCGTCTCGAGGGCCGGGGTGCTGTGGCCCAGCGACTTCAGGATGGCGACGGCGACGGGCACCGTCGCGCGATGCCTGCCGTCGGAGATCTTGACAGCGATCCCCGTGCCGTCCGGCAACCCGATGGCCAAGATGCCCTCGGCGCCGGCCTTGCAGATCAGCCCTGGCACCTCTCGGTGGTAGACCACCTCGTCGCGCTTCGTGCCCGACGCGTACTCGGGGTGGGCGCGGAAGGCATCGGCGAGCTGCTTCTCGGGGCCGTCAGTGGCGCCAGCGATGCGGCCGAACGCGCGGGCGAGCCCCTCGAGGGTGGTTGGGAACGCGGGGGCGCCGCAGCCATCGACGACGGACTCACCGACGTTGTCCCCCGTTTGGGCAGCGAGCTCCGCACGGATGGCGGTTTGGAGTGGGTGCGCGGGGTCGCGGTAGGAATGGAGCGGCCAGCCGGCGCGGGCGCACGTGCGCACCATGGCGGAATGCTTGCCGGAGCAGTTGTGGGCGATGGTTTCCTTGTCGCGGCCGGCGGCGAGCCAGGCGGTGAGGGGTTCGCGCGAGGGGAAATCTGGGGTGTTCTGCAGGTCGGCGGGGGAGAGGCCTGCGCCGTCGAGGATGGTGAGTGCGCCGTCGACGTGGATGGGCTCGCCGTCGTGGGAGGCACCGGCAAGCGCGAGGTGTGGGCCGGTGAGGTCGAGGCCGTTGCGCAACATCGCCACCGCTTGAATGGGTTTGATGGCGGAGCGGGAGAGGAAGGGCGTGGTGGTGCTTCCGAGCGCCAGGCGTACGCCGTCGGGGCCGACGATGGCGACGGAGCCGTGGTGGACTGCTTCGAGGTATTCGCCGCGCCACACTTCCGCGAGCGCCGGATCAAGACTGCTGACCATGACGCACCACCCTAGCCCGGCGTCAGGGCCCCAAATCTAGATTGGGGTTGCAGACGACGCCAAATCTAGATTTGGTCCGGAGTGCGGCGCCGAGCATGAGGCGCCGAATCTAGATTTGGGGTGCCAGACCGACCCGAATCTAGATTTGGGGGCATCACGCCGACCCCAACAAGCGAAGGTTCGGGGCCTTGGCGGGGATGGGGTATTGTTGTCCAAGGTTCCTCGCGCGGCGGTATCTCGCCCAACTCCCCCAGGGTCGGAAGGCAGCAAGGGTAAGTGAGCTCTTCCGGGTGCGCGAGGGGCCCTTTTTCTTTGCCGGGCGAATTGTCCGGCCCCTGCAATAGGGTGGTTGCGTGGACGAGGACGAGTACGGCACTGACGAGTACGCCCCCATTGAGGAGGCGCTCGGTTCGGCGGATCAGCCTGGTTTTGAGCCCATGGATGGCCCGGGGCTGTTCGACGATGATCTGTTCGCCGACGAGCCCCCTTCTGCCCCAGAACCGGTGCGGCAGACGGGGCCCAGCCTGTTCTCGGATGCCGAGCCTGACGAGCCGCTGATCGCAGAACCCGAGGCCGCGTCCGGATCCACATCGCCCGTCACCTCTGAGACAGCATTGGCACCTGCCGCGTCCGCCCCCAGTTCCAAGGCGCCGGATGTTGCGGAATCCGCGCACGTGCCGCCGTCGAAACTTGACCACAACCCCCGCCCGGCTGGCCCGCCCGCACCTTTGGCGCTGTACCGCCGCTACCGGCCGGATTCGTTCGCGGATGTGATTGGCCAGGATCACGTCACGGTGCCGCTGCAGCGTGCCCTCAAGAACAACCGCGTCAACCACGCCTACCTCTTCTCCGGCCCCCGCGGCTGTGGCAAGACCACCTCGGCCCGCATCCTTGCCCGCTGCCTCAACTGCGTGGAGGGCCCCACGGATAGGCCGTGCGGTGTGTGTCGCTCCTGCGTGGATCTGGCTCGTGGCGGCCCGGGCTCCATCGATGTGATCGAGATCGACGCCGCCTCGCACGGTGGCGTGGACGACGCCCGTGACCTGCGCGAACGTGCCTACTTCGCCCCCGTGGCCAGCCGTTACAAGATCTACATCGTCGATGAGGCCCACATGGTCACGACGGCGGGCTTCAACGCGCTGCTGAAGCTGGTGGAGGAGCCTCCTCCGCACGCCAAGTTCATCTTCGCCACCACGGAGCCTGAGAAGGTCATCGGCACCATCCGTTCCCGCACCCACCACTATCCGTTCCGGTTGGTGCCGCCCAAGGTGCTGGGAGATTATCTGGCCTCCATCTGTGACGCGGAAGGCGTGCCTGTGGATCGCACGGCGCTGCCGCTCGTGGTGCGCGCCGGAGCTGGCTCTGTGCGAGATTCCCTGTCCGTCCTGGACCAACTTCTGGGCGGCTCGGGCGAGGACGGCGTGAGCTACGAGCAGGCCGCTGCGCTGCTGGGCTACACGCCAGATGCGCTGCTGGACGAGATCATGGACGCCTTCGCCGCGGGTGATTCCGCTGGCGTGTTCCGCACGGTAGACAAGGTGATCGAGGTGGGCCAAGACCCCCGTCGGTTCGCCGAAGACCTGTTGCGTCGCCTGCGGGATCTGGTGATCCTCGCAGCCGTGCCGGAGGCCGCCACGAACGGCTTGCTGGAAGTGTCGGCGGATCAGGCGCAGCGGTTGGCCACGCAGGTAGCGGGCATGGGTTCTGGGGAGCTCACCCGCGCGGCGGAGGTCATCGCCACCGGCCTCACCGAGATGCGCGGCACGACGGCGCCCCGGCTTCATCTGGAGTTGATGTGCGCACGCGTCCTGCTGCCCGGCGCGGATGCGGATGAGCGTGGGTTGCACGCGCGGATGGATCGGCTGGAGCGCAGGGTGGGGATGATGGGTAGCGGCGAGGCCGCTCCCGTCGAGGATTGGCAAGACACGGGCACCGCCCGGCCTGCTCGCCCGGAGCGTCCGCGTACCGAGGAACACCCCCGCCAGCGTCCCGTACCCGCGGTCCCTGAGCCGGGCGCCCAGCACCCGGTCGAAGGGCCCTCCACTTCCGCGCCTGCGCAACCCCCGGCCCAGGCCCCCGACGAGCGTCCCGCGACGAAGTCACCGGGTGTGGTTCCTGAGGAGCGTCCCGTGACGAAGTCACCGGGTGCTTTCGAAGGGCTCGAAGGGCACGAAGGGCACGAGGGCTCCGGCTCTGACGCCCGCCCCTCCCAGCAGAAACCTGCCCCCATGCAGCGCCGCGGCGCCGGTGAACCGCCGCGCAAGGCGGGCGAGCCCGCCCAGCCCGCCGTCGGATCTCAGCCGCCGACACAGCAGCCACCCCCTGCGCAGCAGCAGCCCTCAGCGCCGCAGCCAGCAGCCTCTCAAACCCAGGCCCAGCAGCGGGCTCAACTCACCGCCGCGGAGCTGCGCCGCGTGTGGCCAAACGTGCTGGAAGAGGTCAAGCGCCGCCGTCGGTTCACCTACATGCTGCTCAGCCAGCACGCCCAGGTCATCGAGGTGGCAGATGGGGCGCTGGTGCTCGGCTTCGAAGCTCCGGGCCCGCGCGAGAACTTCGGCTCGGGCGGCAGCACGGACGTGCTCGCAGACGCGATCATCGAGGTCATTGGTGTGGAGCTGCGCATCCAGTCGGTGCTGTCGAGCGGCGAACAGGACGCACGCCCTGCGCAGCGCCCCTCCGGCGCGCCTGTCGCGGCACCTGAGCCGGAACCCCGGCAGGAGCCCCAGCAGTGGGCGGCCGCGGAGCCGCCCCCGCCGTCGGAACAGGTGTCCTCAGATGACGCGGTGCTCGACGCCGGTCACAACGCTGAGGAACTGCTCAGCAATACCTTCGGCGCAGAGATCATTTCGGTGCGCGACGCCGACGGATGACCCGCCTACACTTGAACCGGATCCCCACCCAGGAGAGAAAATGTTTGGTGACTTCGACCTCAACGCGCTGATGGAACAGGCGCAGAAGCTGCAGTCTGATCTGCAGGCAGCCCAGGAAGAGTTGGGCAATCAGTCGTTCACCGGCACCTCCGGCGGCGGCCTGGTCAGCATCACGCTTTCCGGCAAGGGAGACATGCAGAGCGTGGAGATCAAGCCTGAGGCCGTTGATCCGGATGACGTCGAGACGCTGCAGGCCTTGATCGTGGCCGCGTTCCGCACCGCCCGTTCTGAGGTGGATGCCGCCACCGCCGCAACGCTGCCTGATCTGCCCTCGATGCCTGGTATGCCCGGCATGCCCGGCCTCGGAGGCTGAGTGTACGAAGGTGCCATTCAGGAACTCATCGATGAGTTGAGCCGCCTGCCGGGCGTTGGCCCCCGTAGCGCGCAACGCATCGCGTTCCACCTGCTGGACGCGCCCGAAGAGGACGTCTATGCCTTGGCGGACACTCTCCGCAAGGTGAAGCAACTCGCTCGGTTCTGTGAGGTTTGCTTCAACGTCTCGCAGGAGGAGCGCTGCCGCATCTGCCGTGATCCCCGGCGGGACCAGTCGCAGCTGTGCGTGGTGGAGGAATCCAAGGACGTGGTGGCCATCGAGCGAACCAATGAGTTCCGCGGGCTGTACCACGTGCTGGGCGGCTCCATCTCGCCCATCGAGGGGCGAGGCCCGGGGGATCTTCGCACCCGCGAGCTGTTCCAGCGGTTGGCGGATGGGCAGGTGCAGGAAGTGATCCTCGCCACGGATCCGGACACTCAGGGCGAGGCCACGGCGTCGTACCTGAGCCGCATGCTCGCAGATTTCGGCGTTCGCGTTACGCGCCCCGCCTCCGGGCTGCCGGTGGGGGGAGATCTCGAATATGCGGATCAGGCAACGCTGGGGCGGGCCTTCGAGGGTCGCCGCGTGCTCGTGGAGCCCACGAAGCTCAACGTCTGAGCCCCCTCTCCAAGGGGTGATCACCGACTCAACCCGGTATTTGTCCACTCGAGGCGCCCACCCTCCCGTTTTCGGGGTAGGTGGGGGCGTCGAGAGGACAAATACCGGGTTCTTCTCTGGACGGCTCCGGGCTGTAAGTTGCTCTGGTGCCAACTCCAGTGATCTCCGCCCGCGGGCTGACGAAGCGCTTCGGCAACTTCACCGCGGTTGACGGCATCGACTTCGACATCGCGCCCGGCGAGTCCTTTGGCTTCCTCGGCCCCAACGGCGCGGGCAAGTCCACCACCATGCGGATGATCGCGGCCACGTCCACCCGCACCGCGGGCAGCCTCGATGTCTTGGGCCTCGACACCAACCATCACGGCCCCGAGATCCGCGCCCAGCTGGGCATCGTCCCGCAGGGCGACATGCTCGACGAGGAACTGCGCGTCATCGACAACCTCTACGTCTACGGCCGCTACTTCGGCCTGCCCCGCGCCTACGTGAAGGCCCGCTCCGAGGAGCTGCTGGACTTCGCGCAGCTGCGCGAGAAGCGCACCGCCCGCGTCGACGGGCTCTCCGGCGGCATGAAGCGGCGCCTCACGATTGCGCGCGGGCTGATCAACAACCCCAAGGTGATGCTGCTCGACGAGCCCACCACCGGCCTGGACCCGCAGGCTCGTCACATCCTGTGGGATCGCCTGTTCCGGCTGAAGGAGGAGGGCGTCACGCTGGTGGTGACCACCCACTTCATGGACGAGGCCGAGCAGCTCTGCGACAGGCTCGTGGTGATCGACAAGGGCAAGATCGTGGCTGAGGGCTCGCCGCAGAGCCTCATCCGCGAGTACTCGACGCGTGAGGTGCTGGAGGTGCGGTTCGGCTCCGCCCAGAACGAGGCGGCCGCAGTCAAGCTCGAGGGCATCGGGCAGCGGCAGGAGGTGCTGCCGGACAGGGTGCTGATCTATTCCGACAACGGCGAGCACGCCTTGCAGGCCGTCACGGAACGCGGGCTCGAGCCGGTCACGTCGCTGGTGCGCCGCTCGTCGCTGGAGGACGTTTTCCTCCGCCTCACTGGCCGGAGCCTCATCGAATGACCGCCCCCGCAAGGTTCAAGGCGGTGATCGACCACACCGTCGTCGCAGACCACCAGGCCGTGCGCCGCTGGGGCTGGTTCCATGTGGTGGAACACATGGTGCTGCGCATGCGCAGCTATGTCGCCACCATGCTGATGACCGGCATTGGGTCGCCGTTCCTGTACCTGATGGGCCTGGGCTTCGGGCTGGGCGTGCTGGTGGATCAGGGCAAGGGGATCGACGGCGTGCCCTACCTCACGTTTGTCGCCCCGGCGCTGGTGATGGCCACCGCCATGCAGGTGGGCGCGCAGGAGAACACCTACGGGGTGTTCGGTGGGTTCAAGTGGACCAACATGTTCAACGCGATGCGCCTCAGCCCCATCAGCCCCGGCCAGATGGCGATGGGCATGCAGGCCGGCACGCTGGTTCGGGTGGGGCCCATGCTGCTGTTCTACCTGTTGGCGGTGATGTTGTTCGGGATCGCGACCCCGTGGCAGGCCCTGCTGATGTTCCCCGTCGGGCTGCTGTTGGCGCTGGCCACTGGCTGCGCCGTGATGGCATGGGTGGCCACGCAAAAGGATGACCGCGGGCAGCTGAGCTTCATCGAGCGCTTCGTGATCGTGCCGCTAACCCTCTTCTCTGGCACGTACTTCCCGCTGGAGACGCTGCCCGGATACCTGCAGCCCATCGGCTGGATCTCGCCGCTCTGGCACGCGGCCGAGCTGGGCCGCGCCGCGATCTACGACACCGGCATGTCGCCCCTGATGGGGCTCGTGCACGTGGCGTTCCTGCTGGCTGTGGCCGCCGTCGGCGCCCTGCTCTCCGTCCGCACCTTCCGGAACAGGCTGGACCAGTGACGCCCGGGCATTGGCAAGTTGTGCAGCGGAGTCGATGCACAACTCGCACCTGCTCGCGCACACCTACCGACGGCGGGCCGGGCATTGGCGACTTGTGCAGCGGAGTTGGTGCACAACTCGCCTCTGCCTGGGTGAGGGTCAGCGAGGGTGGCGATGAGTGAGTCGAGGCTGGAGTTGATGGAGGCGCCCGCGCCCCGGGTGTGGCGGCCGCTGCGGGGGCTGTACGGCGGGCGGACGCACGCCGTCGTGGCGCGCGGCATGCGGGTGATCGCCCGCAACAACTGGCTGATCGTGCTGACGGGCTTCTTCGAGCCGGTCTTCTACCTGCTCTCCATGGGCCTGGGCCTGGGTGGGTTGATCGGGGGAGTGGAGTTCTACGGGCGAGAGGTGCCGTACGCCGCCTACATCGCCCCGGCGCTGATGGCGGTGTCCGCCATGAATGGAGCGATGTATGACTCCACCATGAACGTCTTCTTCAAGATGCGCTACGGCAAGATCTACGACCAGATGCTCTCCACGTCGCTGGGGCCGATGGACGTGGCGCTGGGAGAGATCATCATGGCGTTGTTCCGCGGCCTGCTCTACGCCTCCGGCTTCATGGTGGTGACCACCCTGCTGGGCCTGAACCTTTCCTGGACAGCGCTGCTGGCGATTCCCGCGGCGCTGATCGTGGCCTTTGGGTTTGCCTCGCTGGGGTTGGCGGCAACCAGCTACATGAAGTCGTTCCAGCACCTGGATGTGGTGTGGTTCGCGATGATCCCCATGTTCCTGCTGAGCGCCACGTTCTTCCCCATCTCCGTGTATCCGGAGTGGGCGCAGTGGGTGATCATGGCGTTCCCGCTGTGGCACGGCGTGGACATGATCCGGCAGCTGACCACCGGCATGATCCAGCCGTCGATGTGGGCGCACATCGCCTACTTCGCGGTGATGATCCTGCTGGGCGTGACGCTGGCCACCCGCCGCCTGAAGGCCCTCTTCCTGCGGTAGTCCCTACGCAGTTGGCGGGAGCAGTTGGTCGATGCGCTCCACGATGTAGGTGGGGCGGTTGTCCAGCGGCTGCGCTTCGACATCCGCGACGGTGGACTCGCCCGTGAGCACGAGGGCCGAGGCCATGCCGCAGTCGATGGCCATCTGGATGTCGGTCATCAGGCGGTCGCCCACCATCAGGCACCGGGCCAGATCCACATCGTGGTCACCAAGGGCAGCCTCCAGCATCAGGGCCGACGGCTTGCCCAACGTCACCTGACACTTCACCCCGGTGCAAGCTTCGATCGCGGCGGTGATCGCCGCGCAATCCGGCTCGCCACGGCCGCCGGGGAACGGGCAGAACCGATCTGGGTTGGTCTGGATCAGGAACGCCCGCTTGTGGAACCAGATCGAGTCGAAGGCGATCTGTAGCTTCCGGTAGTCGAAGGCCCGGTCATAGGAGGCCACCACGATGTCGATCTCCTCGGGGTTCTCCGTCAGCCGGAAGCCGGCCTCACGCAGCGCCCGCTGCAGCGGTTCCTCCCCGATCACGAACAGTGCGGCCTCCGGGTGGTGGTCGAGCAGCCAGCGGGTGGTGGTGACCACGGTGTTAGCGATGTCTGCCAACTCCGCAGGGATCCCAAGGCCTGCCAACTTCTCCTGATATTGCACCGGATCCTTCGTGGGGTTGTTCGACAGGAACTTCACGATCTTCCCGTGTGCGCGGAGCTCCTCGATCAGCTGCTTCGCGCCCGGGAGGAGTTCATCCCCCAGATAGATGGTGCCGTCGAGATCGAAGACATAGGCGTCATACCAGCCGGTGGGGGCGCTCAGAGTCATGGCCGTCCTTCCAGATGAGGGTGCTGCTCCCACCCTGCCACCGTCGCGGGGAAGCGCGCCGCAGATTAGGTCGGAGGTTTGCACCGGGGCGGCAGAACCCCGGCCCAACGAGGGCTCCCTTTGGCAACACAATGCAAGTAGCGTCAGGTCATCGACACTTGCGCATCGCAGCGCGAGAAGGCAGAGGAGCATCAATGGCGACGATTGCAGTACTCGGGGCCGGCATCATGGCCAGCGCCTTGGCAACCCCCCTTGCGGACAACGGGCACACCATGCGCCTGGTGGGCACCCACCTTGACCGCGACATCATCGATTCCATCCAGAGCAGCGGGATCCACCCCAACCTAGGCCTGAAGCTGCCCGAAGGCACCACAGCACACCAACTCGAGGAGGCCGCTGAGGCGTTCGACGGCGTTGACCTGGTCATGAGCGGCGTCAACTCGTTTGGCGTCACCTGGGCAGGCGACCAGCTCGCCGCCCTGCTCCGACCCGGCATGCACGTCATCGCTCTGGCCAAGGGCATGCAGGCTGACGCCGAGGGCAACCTCACCATCCTGCCCCGCGTTCTCGCCAGGCAGATCCCCGAAGAACTGCGCAGCCAACTCACCTTCTCCGCCATCGCCGGCCCGTCCATTGCCGGTGAGGTGGCCGTGCGGCGACACACGTCCGTGGTGTTCACCGGCGAGAACCAGGAGGTGCTCGACATGTGGCGCGGCCTGTTCGCCACAGACGCCTACCACGTGTGGACCAACACGGATTTCGTTGGCGTGGAAGTGTGCGCCGCCACCAAGAACTGTTACGCGTTCGGCGCCGGCTTCATGAACGGTGTCCTCGACGCCATGGGTGATGCCGCCGGAGATCGCTATGTCAACTTCAACTACGGCGCAGCGCTCTTTGGCCAGGCCTCCATCGAGATGATCCAGTTCATGGAACTCCTCGGCGGCAACCCCACCACGCCCCTCGGCCTGCCCGGCATCGGAGACTGCTTCGTCACGTCCATGGGTGGCCGCAACGTCAAGTGTGGACGGCTCGTGGGCAGCGGCCTCACCTTCAGCGAGGCTCGCGCCCAGATGCCGGGCGTCACCCTCGAAGGCGCCGCTGCCATCAAGGTGATCGGTGAAGCGATGGTCAAGCTCACCGAGCGCGGTGTCGTCTCGCCGGAGCAGTTCCCACTGCTGCGCCACCTCTACGAGGTGGTGGGTTTGGACCAGAGCGTCAACGTCCCTTGGGATTCCTTCTTCGGCTCCAACGGCTCCGGTAACTGACCATGTCCCGCCAGGCACGGATTCTCGCGGTGCTGGAGGCGGCGCGGTTCGTGCCTGCCGACGATCTGGCAGGGGAGCTCGGCGTCAGCCGCCGTACGGTGGCCAGCGAGATCGCCACGCTTCAGGACCTGCTCGGCACCTCAGCATCCATCACCATGGATGACAGCCGCTACCGCCTGATGATCGCGGATCCGCAACGCTACCGGGCGGTCCGGAGCTCCGTCGACGAGGACCTGTCCTTCAACAACCCTGACGTGCGCTGCTCCTACATCGTGGCCCGGCTCTTCCGTGCATTCCTGCCGGTTCGCACGGACGAGCTGGCTGCGGCCATGGCGGTGGGCCGCACCACCGTCGTCACCGATCTGGTGCGGGTGCGCGAACTCCTGGCCGACGACGACCTCACCGTCGAGGGCAAACCCAACGTGGGCCTCACCATTTCTGGGCCTGAACTGCAGCAGCGCCTGCATGTGCTGCGTCATCACTTTCCTTTGGCCTATCCGGCAGACGACGTGCAGCGTCGCGTCGAGGAGATCGTGCGCGAGCGCGCGACAGCAGCGGGGCTCGAGCCTGTCTACATCCCGGAGCTGACGCGGTGGTCAACCGTGTGCATCGACCGCACGAAGGTGGCCCGCCCCATCGACTATCTGCCCAACCGCTACGCCGGCCTCGCAGCCACGCCCGCCCACGAGTTGGCCAGCGACCTTGCCGACCGCTTGGCACGCGAGTTCAACGTCTCGCTCGACGCCGATGAACGCATCTTCCTCACCCTTCCCATCGCTGGCATGCGTGCTCCAAGCGATGCCGAGCTGGCCACTCGCCTCAGCGGTTCCACCGGGACGGACGCTCTGGTGGGTGACGTGCTGGGTGCGGTGCGTGCCGAGATGGACATCGACCTCACTGCCACCGCCTTCCTCTCGGAGTTCGCGCGCCACCTTGCCTACATGCTCAACCGCATGCGTTACCGCATCTGGCTGGACGACACGGATGTGGCAGATGTGCGTGCTGAGTTCCCGGTTGCCTACCGCATGGCGACCGTTGCTGGTCGAGTCATCGAATCCCACGTGGGCCTACCCATCGAGGAGGCAGAGTTGGGCTTCCTGGCCACCTACTTCCAGGTGTTCCTCGAGGCGCGAGACCGTGCAGCCTCCTTCCTTCATGTCGTCGTCGTTGCCTCCACTGGCCGGGTCAGCGCGGAGCTTGTGCGCCTGCAACTGGCCAAGCTGCTGCCCGGTTCGACGCAGCTCGATGTGCTCAGCCACGCTGAGGCGACCCCGGAGCTCTTGGCCCAAGCGGATCTTGTCGTCGTGGCCGGCGACGCGGACGTGCAGACCAGCACCCCGGTGCTCGAGGTCACCCGCGTGCTGGATCGCGGCGCCCTGGAGCGCCAACTTGAGCGCCTCCAACTGCGTATTCCCTTGGGATCGGGTGTTGGGCGGGGCTCTTCCGTGTTGGCCGGAGCCATCGACGAGCGCCACTTCTTCGCACTCCCGGCGGGCACCGAATATGACGATGCCGTGGACTACATGACGGGTCACCTGGAGGCCCGCGGCCTGGTGGAACGCGGCTTCGGGGACCGGATCCGCGAGCGGGAGGCCCGAGCGCAGACCCAACTCGACCCATGGGTGGGCTTCCCCCACGCCAGCATCACGCAGCAACGCGGCGTGATGCTCGCCGTTGCCGTCATCCCCCGCGAACCTGCCGACGACGGGGTACGGCTCATCGTGCTCCTCGGCGTGCCAGCGGCTTCCACCCACAGCGAGGACGTGCTCGTGCAGGTCTACGACGAGGTGCTCAGGCTGGGTGCCCGCCGCGACCTCCTCGACCAGCTGTGCCAGCTGACCACGTTCGAGCAGTTCTACTACTTCCTCGAGAAGAACCCCACCACAGAGAGATGAATGGATGTTCTGGATATTCATCATTGCCATCGGCTTGGCCTGGATCGCCCAGTCGTTCCTGAGCTTCAAGCAGACCAAGGCGTTCACGGAGCTGTTCGTCGCCTTGCGCCGGAAGGGCCGCGTGGCGATGGGCAAGTTCAGCGGCGGCATCGCCGCAGGCTCCATCGTGATGTTCGTGCTCGACGACGATGACCGCGTCGTCGAGGGGCATCGCCTCAACGGCATCACGGTGCTGGCCCGCTTCAAGGAGTTCGGCCTGTACGACGGCCGCTTCATGTCGATGGTGGAGGCCAAGGATGCCGCCCAGTACGGCAAGTCCGTGATGAAGGCCGTGGCCAACGCCCGCGAAAACTACCGCGTCGTGGCAGAAGGCGGCATGCCTGCGGAGCCCCCGACGGCGCTGGCCCGGGCGCTGGACAAGCTGCCCGGCATCAAACCCAAGCAGAAGGTGTTGCCCAGCCTGGCCTCCGTTGGCCCGGTCGAGAAGATCACCGTCACCAGGCGCGCAAAGCAAGCCGCCTGAAACAGATCCGCCCCGTAGAAAGGAGCTGACGTGGAATACCTCGTCAAAGCGGCGGAATGGTTTGTCGGATTGTTCAGCACAGGTGCAGAAGTCTTTCTGTCCTGGATGTCCGGCATCGTCCCGCTAGTTCTCATGCTGTTGGTCGCGATGAACTCGCTGATCGCCCTCATCGGTGAGGAGCGCATCGACAGGTTCGCGCAGAAGGCCGGCAAGAACGTGATCAGCCGCTACCTGCTGCTGCCGTTCATTGGCGCCTTCTTCCTCACCAACCCCGCCTGTTTCACCCTCGGCCGTTTCCTGCCCGAGGCCTACAAGCCGGGCTATTACGCCTCGGTGGCCCAGATGGTGCACACCAACAACGGCCTCTTCCCCCACAACAACCCCGGTGAGCTGTTTGTCTGGATGGGCATCGCGCAGGGCATCATCGCCCTTGGCCTGCCCACCGGTGACCTTGCCATCCGCTACCTCCTCCTGGGCGCCTTGCTCAACTTCGTGGGTGGCTGGGTGACGGATTTCACCACCAAGTTCGTCGAGAAGCAGCAGGGCGTCGTCCTGTCGAGGGAGGTCCACTCCAATGTCTGAGTACCGTTCCATCACGATCACGCGCGGCACCGGCGGCTACGGCGGTCCGCTCACCATCACCCCTGATGCCAAGCGCAACAAGATCGTCTACATCATCGGCGGCGGTCAGCGCCCCGAGGTGGTGGACAAGATTGCAGAGCTGACGGGCGCCGAGCCTGTCAATGGCTTCAACACCTCAGTGCCGGACGACGAGCACTTCGTCGCCGTCATCGACTGCGGTGGTTCACTGCGGTGTGGCCTGTACCCCAAGAAGAACATTCCCACGGTCAACGTCATGCCCACCGGCAAGACCGGCCCGCTGGCGCAGTACATCCACGAAGGCATCTACGTCTCCGCGGTTGGCCCCGCCCAGGTGCAGCCGGCCGACGACGCAGCGCTCGCCGCCGTCGCAGCCTCCGGCGCCGCCGCAGCAGGAGCAGCCGCGGACGGCGCTCAGAAGGCCGAGCCGGTGATCCCCACCCGCGAAGATGGCCGCCCCATGAAGCTCACCGAGCAGATGGCGCAGAAGAAAAAGAAGAGCCTCCTGGAGAGCATTGGCCTCGGCGCGGGCCGCGTCATCGCCGTGTTCTACCAAGCTGGCCGCAACGCCGTGCAGATGATGATCAACACGATCCTGCCGTTCATGGCGTTCGTGGCGATGCTCATCGGCATCATCCAAGCCTCCGGCCTGGGCACCTGGTTCTCGAACCTGCTCACCCCACTGGCCGGCACCGGCTGGGGCCTGATGATCCTGGGCTTCATCTGCTCGCTGCCGTTCCTGTCCCCACTGTTGGGCCCAGGTGCTGTCATCGCGCAGATCATCGGCACCCTCATCGGTGTGGAGATCGGCAAGGGCAACGTGCCCCCGCATCTCGCGCTGCCGGCACTGTTCGCCATCAACACCCAGAACGCCTGCGACTTCATCCCTGTGGGCATGGGTCTGGGTGAGGCCAAGGCCGAAACCATCCAGGTGGGTGTGCCTGCCGTGTTGTACTCGCGGTTCCTCAACGGCGTGCCGCGCGTTGCAATAGCGTGGTTGGCCAGCATCGGCCTGTACTCCACCACCTCGTAGAGCCACGAAAGGACTAGACATGGCTTACCGCACCACCGTTGTCGAGGTTGGGCCGGATGCTCCGGCCTTCCTCGAGGAGAAGATGGCCATCACCTTCTCCGGAGACGCTCCAGAGGCGCTGCGCTCCTACTGCTTCCTCATCGACTCGGCAGAACTCACCGCCCCGCTCGGGCTCGGCATGCCCGTTCGCATTGGGGAGCAGGAATGGATCATCACCGCGCTGGGCGACCTCGCGGAGAAGAACCTGGCCAACCTCGGCCACGTCACCCTCGTGTTCGACGGCGAGGAGGAGCCGCGGATGCCTGGGGCCATCCATCTGGGTGGGGTGGAGGAAACTCCGGCGTTGGCGCTCGGCGCGGAGTTGGTGTTCGGCAATGACCAGTGACACCTTGCGGGGTGCACTGGCCCGGGCCACCGACACGGTGGCCGCCGCAGTGGCTCGCGGGGCACTGGCCGAGAGTGGGCGGCTCATCGCCGCCCACCTCGGGGCCGGGCCGCACCTGATCGTTGCCGACGAGAACACATGGGGGGTGGCGGGGGAGCGGCTGGCTGACTCCCTGCGGGCCGCGGGGTGCGCCGTCGCTGACCCCCTGATCTTCCCGGGGCAGCCTGCGCTCTACGCGTCGTATGACAACTGTCTAACGATTCAAGAGGCCATGGCGGGCAACACCGCAATTGCGTTGGGGTCGGGCACCATCAATGACTTGGTCAAGCTCGCCGCCTTCGAGCAGGGCGTGGACTACGCCGTCGTCGGCACCGCCGCCTCCATGGATGGCTACACCGGTGCGGGCGCACCCATGACGGAAAACGGCGTCAAGGTCACCCGCAACTGCAAGGCCCCCGTCGTCGTGATCATGGATCTCGACGTGGTGGCCGCCGCGCCGCCCATCATGACGGCCTCCGGTTACGGCGACCTCGTGGCCAAGATTCCCGGCGGGGCGGATTGGATCCTCGCGGATTACACCGGCGTTGAACCCATCGACCCAGACGTGTGGGACATGGTCCAATCCGGCGTCACGACGGCGTTGTCGCGCCCAGCGGATCTCGCGGCCGGCGATGCCGACGCGTTCGACGGCTTGGTGGAGGGCCTGTGCCTGTCCGGTCTGGCCATGCAGGCCTACAACGGCACCCGCCCGGCCTCGGGAGCGGAGCACTACTTCAGTCACCTATGGGAGATTGCGGGGCTGGGGGCGGATCGCAATCCGCCGCTGTCCCACGGTTTCAAGGTGGCTGTCGGATCGCTGGCCATGTGCGCCTTCTACGAGGCCCTCCTACAGCGCGACCTCACCGCCGTCGACCTCGCGGCGGTGGCCACAGCCCGCACCCCGTGGGAAGAGATCGAGGCGGACATCCGCTCGAAGTTCGACGGCGCACTCGCCGATCACGCGGTGCGTGAGACCAGCGCCAAGTATGCGGCCGGTGCGGAGCTCGTCGAACGCCTTCAACCCCTGCTGGATCAGTGGCCCGCCGCCGCGCAGCGGTTGCGCAGCCAACTGATCACCACCGCCGAGCTCAGCGCCCTGCTGCGTCAGGCGGGCGCCCCGTCCCGGCCCGAGGACATCGGCCTCACGGCAGATGACGTGCGCGCAATGTTCCCCAAGGCCATGTACTACCGCTCCCGCTACACCGCGCTCGACGTGGCATGGGAGCTCGGCATCTTCGACGAACTTGTCGCGGATGTCTTCGACACCATCTGGAAGTGAGAAACCATGCCTAGTCGTGAAGCTGTCATCGGCTCCTCCGTGGGCCTCCACGCTCGCCCCGCCAACCTGTTCGTGCAGGAGGTGACCAAGCTTGCCATTCCCGTGCAGCTCCAGAAGGAGGGGCGCCCGGCAGTTGATGCCCGCAGCCTGTTGGGCATCATGACGCTCGGCGTCAAGGGTGGGGAGACCGTCACCCTCATCGCTGAGGGCGAAGGCGCGGACGAGGCGCTGGATCACCTGGTCGAGTTCCTCGCCATCGACCACGACGCCACCGGTTCATGACCACCCACGGCATCGGGGTGAGCCCCGGCACGGCGGTGGGGCCCACCGTCGTCGTCTCGACGGTGCGGATCACCCCGCCTGGAGACACGACGGAGGATCCGGCGCTGGCGGAAGCCTCTGTGTCGGCGGCACTGGAGGCCGTGGCCCAGGACATGGACGTGCGCGCCCAGCGGGCACCCGAGGCGGCCAAGGCCGTGTTGGAGGCCACCGCCACCATGGCGCGCGACCCCGGCCTGCTGCAGGCCGCAGCCATGCAGATCGCCGAGGGCCACGGCCCCGTGGATGCGCTGCACCACGCCGTCGAGCAGTATTGCGGACTGCTGGCCAGCCTCGGCGGCTATATGGCAGAACGCCAGGAGGATCTGCGTGACGTCTTTCAACGCGCTGGTGCCCGCCTCATGGGCCTGCCTGCGCCAGGGGTGCCCACGCTGACCACGCCGTCGGTGCTGGTGGCCTTGGATCTGGCCCCGGCTGATACCGCCACCCTCGATCCGGCCATGGTACTGGGCATCGTCACCGAGGGCGGCGGCGTTACCTCCCACACCGCGATCCTCGCGGCGCAGTTGGGCATCCCCGCCGTGGTGCAGGCACCCGGCGTGATGGTGGCCGCCCCCGCCTCCGTGGGCCTTGATGGCTCCACCGGCGAGGTGGTGTTCAACCCGTCCGACGAGGTGGCAGCCGCGTTGATCGAGCGTAACGAGCGTCGAGTCGCCCTCCAGAGCCGCGCGCAGGGCCCTGGCCGAACGCGCGATGGGCAGGCCGTGCAAATCCTGGCCAACATCGGCACCGTGGACGACGCGCTGCGCGCCGCCGCGGCGGATGTCGAGGGCTCGGGGCTCTTCCGCTCCGAGTTTCTCTTCCTGGACCGCGCCGAGGCGCCGTCAGTCGATGAGCAGGTGGCTACCTACACCAAGGTGTTCGAGGCGTTCGGCAGTCGCAAGGTCGTCGTCCGAACTCTCGATGCGGGCGCGGACAAGCCGCTCGCGTTCGCCGATCTGGGCGAGGAGGAGAACCCGGCGCTCGGCGTGCGCGGCCTCAGGCTGCAGCGCGTACGCACCGATCTGCTCGACGACCAACTCATCGCGCTGGCACGCGCCCGCGAGGCAACGGGTGCGGATGTGTGGGTCATGGCGCCCATGGTCGCCACGGCGGAGGAGGCCGGCTGGTTCACCCATCGTTGCCGGGATGCGGGCCTGCCGATGGCCGGCACGATGGTGGAGGTGCCCGCGGCTGCCATCCGATCGGCAAACGTGCTGGCGGTCTGCGATTTCGCATCCATCGGGACCAACGACCTCTCCCAGTACCTGTTCGCCGCAGACCGGATGCAGGGGCGCCTTGCGCCGCTGCTCGACGGATGGCAGCCCGCGTTGTGGGATCTCATCGTTGCCACCGTGCGTGGCGCGGGTGGCAAACCGGTGGGCATCTGCGGCGAGGTTGCCGGTGATCCGCTGCTCGCGCTCGTAGCGGTGGGTGCAGGGATCACGTCCCTCTCCATGGCGGTGGGCAAGGTGGGCTCCGTGAAGGCCGCGCTGGCCATGCATGACGCGGCCACGTGCCTGGCCATGCTGGAAGCGGTGCTGAGTGCCTCGTCGCCCGAAGCCGCGAAGGCTGCGGTGCTGGAACTGGTGGACGACGAGATCCGTAGCCTGCTCGGCTGACGGATGAGTGTGGCCGGCAGCCCCTCTGGTTCCGGGGGTACCGTGGAGGTACCCCCACTACGGAAGCGAGCGGCATGCTGGCCTACACCCAATCCGTCGAGGACGTGGCTCTTGGCCAATCAGTAGATCCTGAGCGGGGCCTGACCTCAGCTGAGGCCCGGGCCAGGCTCGCTCGCTTCGGTCCGAACGAGCTGCGCGGCGCGCCCAAGGTATCGGCCTGGAAGCGACTCCTGCGGCAGTTCGCCGACCCGCTCGTCTACCTGCTCCTCGTCGCCATCGCGATCTCCGTGGTCGCCTGGGTGGCCGAAGGTGCGCACGGTGCGCCCGTGGACGCCATCGTGATCGCCGTCATCGTCATCGCCAACGCCATCCTCGGCTTCGTGCAGGAGAACAAGGCCGAAGACGCCGTCGCGGCCCTGTCGGACATGACCGCCAGCCATGCCACCGTGCTGCGCGACGGCAAGCTCACCGATGTGCCGTCCACCGAGATCGTCCCCGGCGACATCCTGGTGCTCTCCGAGGGCGACGCCGTCGGGGCCGACGCCCGGCTCATCACCGCCTCCGCCCTCCAGGTGCAGGAAGCCTCCCTGACCGGCGAATCCGAGGCCGTGGAGAAGAACCCCGCTGTCATCGACGGCGAGGTCACCCTCGGCGACCGTCTCAACATGGTCTACAAGGGCACCGCAGTGGCCCGCGGGGTGGGGCGCGCCGTCGTCACCGGCACCGGCATGGGCACCGAGATGGGGCACATCGCCACGCTCCTCGATGAAACCCAACGGGACCCCTCACCCCTGCAGCAGGAGATAGCCAAGATCTCCAAGCTGCTGGGCATCCTGGTGATCATCATCGCGCTGGTGGTGATGGCTGCCGTCGCGCTGGTCAACGGCGTCTCAAGCCTCGATGAAGCCGTCGACATCCTGCTCATGGGCGTCTCCCTCGCCGTCGCGGCCGTCCCAGAGGGCCTGCCCGCGATCCTCTCGCTGGTGCTGGCCATCGGCGTGCAGGTCATGGCCCGCCGCAACGCGGTGATGAAGGACCTCCACTCCGTCGAAACACTCGGCTCGGTCTCCGTCATCTGCTCAGACAAGACCGGCACACTCACCAAGAACGAGATGACACTGCGGGAGATCGTCACCGCCTCTGGCCGCGTGAAGCTGGGCGGCACCGGCTACGCGCCTGAGGGTGAGGTGGAGCTCGACGGCGGGGAGGACGCCGCGAGGGAGGCCCGCCGCCTGCTCGCATCCGGCGTCATCGCCAACAACGCCCAACTCGAACAGGCAGAAGACGGCGCCTGGACCATCCAAGGCGACCCCACCGAGGCGGCGTTCCTCGTCGCCCAGCACAAGGTCGACGGCGTGGCCGAGCGCGTGGCCTGGTTCGAGCGTGACGCGGAGGCGCCGTTCGATTCCGACCGCAAGATGATGTCCGTGCTCAGCCACTGGGAGGACAAGCAGCGCGTCTTCGCCAAGGGCGCGCCCGACGTCCTGCTCGAGCGTTGCACCGACGAGCAGGTGGGCCGGGAGCAGCGCCCGCTCACCGACCATCGCCGGGAGGAGCTCGCCCAAACGGTGGTGGAGCTTTCAGAGCAGGGCTATCGCACGCTGGGTGTGGCGTGGCGCCCCGCGGATGACGAGGATCCGGACAGCTTCGACGAATCCGCCGAGCATGATCTGGTGTGGGTGGGTGTCGTGGGCATCATCGATCCGCCGCGCGAGGAAGCCGCCCAGGCCATCGTGGAGGCGCAGGGCGCCAGCATCAAGACCGTGATGATCACCGGCGACCACCCCGTCACCGCCGCCCGCATCGCCGCGGATCTGGGCATCGCTGGGAAGATCGAAGGACTGCCGAGGGTCGTCACCGGCCGCGACCTCCAAGGCCTCACCGACGACGAACTCACCCAGGTCGTCCGCGAAACGAACGTCTACGCCCGCGTCTCACCGGAGCACAAGCTGCGCATCGTCGACGCGCTGCAGGCGGACAAGCAGATCGTCTCCATGACCGGCGACGGCGTCAACGACGCCCCCGCCCTCAAGTCCGCCGACATCGGCATCGCCATGGGCATCACCGGCACGGAGGTGACCAAGGAAGCCGGCGAGATGATCCTGGGCGATGACAACTACGCCACCATCGTGGCCGCCGTGCGCCAGGGCCGCGTCGTCTTCGACAACATCAAGAAGTTCATCCGCTACCTCCTCAGCTCCAACATGGGCGAGGTGGCCACCGTCTTCCTGGGCGTGGTGCTGGGCTCGTTCATCGGCCTGGCGGATCCCGGCAACCCGGGCGCCACCGTCGTGCCGTTGCTGGCCACGCAGATCCTGTGGATCAATCTCGTCACGGATTCCGGCCCCGCCCTGGCCATGGGTGTGGACCCCGAGATCGACGACGTGATGAGCCGCAAACCTCGCCGCTACGACGACCGCATCATCGATTCGCACATGTGGGCCCGCATCATCGGCACCGGCCTGGTGATGGGCGTCATCAGCCTCGTGATCTACGACCTCACGCTGCCCGGCGGCTTCCTCAGCGGCCTTGAGCACCTCGTCGGCACCGACGACCAACTCGCGGTGGCGCGCACCACCGTGTTCACCGCACTGGTGATGATGCAGCTGTTCAACGCGCTCAATTCCCGCTCGGATCTGGGCAGCGCGTTCAGCCACCTGTTCACCAACAAGTGGCTGTGGATCTCGCTGGCGTTCGCCACCCTCGCGCAGGTCGCCGTCGTCGAGGTGCCGTTCCTGCAGGCCGCGTTCGGCACCACCTCGCTGGGTTGGATCCACTGGGCCGTTGCGGTTGGCGCCGGCGTCGCCGTCCTCGCCTACGAGGAGATCGTCAAGGCCATCAGGCGAGCGCGTTCTTGAGCAGCCCCTCCATCGTCGCCATCACCGCAAGCGTCTCGTCCAACGGCATCAGCTCAGACTCCGTCTGCCCCTCGGCGACCATCGCGGCGAAGTGCGCCGCCTCGTACGCCAACCCGAAGTGACCCTCGACGGTGGGCGCCTCGCTCGTCACCGACTCCCGCCCCACGGTGGTCAGCGTGATGGGTTGCGGCCCGTAGAAGAACGTGGGGATCTCGACGGTGGCCTCGGTGCCAGCGATGAAGGCGCGCGTGGGGGTCAGCGACTTCAGCGTGGTGTTGATCAAAGCCGTTGCTCCGGGGTGGCCATCGAAGCCGTCGAAGACCGCCGAGACCTGCCGGTCCACCCCCGTGAATGCCTTCGTGCCCACCGAGAGCGCGCGGCCCGGCGCGCCCAGCGCGAAGTGCACGAACGAGACGGGGTAGACGCCCAAATCCAGCATGGCCCCGCCCGCCTGCGCAGGGTCGAAGAGGCGGTGGGTTGCGTCGTCGGCAAACCATTGGCCGTGATCTGCGTAGACGGTTTCGATGTCGCCGAGTGCGCCGTCGGCCAGCAGTTGCCGCACGATGTCGGTGGAGGGGAGGAAGCGGGTCCACATCGCCTCCATGGCGGGCAGCTTGGCCGCCCGGGCCGCGTTGGCCAGCTCCTGCGCCTGTGCGAGGGTCTGCGTGAAGGCCTTCTCCACCAGCACCGGCTTCCCTGCGCTCAACGCCAACAGCGCATTGGCCAGGTGCTCGCTGTGGGGAGTGGCGACATACACGATGTCGATCTCCGGATCCGCGACGAGCGCCTCGTAGCTGCCGTGCGCCCGCGGCGCCTCGAACCGGTGGGCGAACTCCTCGGCCTTGGCCTGCGTCCGTGACCCGACGGCGGCCATGCGCTGCTGCGTGTGCCGGTGCATGGCGTCGATGAAGCGCTCCGCGATCCAGCCGGTGCCGAGGATGCCCCAGCGGAGCGGCGGAGCGGTCATCGGATCCGGCGTGCGCGGCTGCGGAAGAGCGATCATGGGGTCATTATCTCCCCGGCGCACACCGTCGCGAGGACCTTCGTGGCCTTCAACGCCTCCGCCGTCTCGGCTGTGGTGTCGTGGTGGGCGAGGGGATTGGTGCCCAACAGCACGAGGTCGCCTGGCGCGCCGGGCCGGATCCGCTGCCCATCCACCGACGAGGCCAACGCCTCCCGTGCCGAGATCTGCTCCTCCGGCTGGATGGGTGGGCGGTCGTCGCCGCTGCGGTGCACCGCAGCCGCCATGGCCAGCCACGGATCCGGCGGTGAGACGGGCGCGTCTGAGCTGAACGAGAGGCTGGCTCCGGCGTCGAGCAGGGAGCGCAACAGGAACGTGCGGTCTGCGCGGTCTGCCCACCAGCGCTGGGTCATCTCCCGGTCCTCGACGGCGTGGAGGGGTTGCATGCTGGCGGTGAGGCCCAGTTGCGCGAAGCGCGCCACGTCCTCGCGTCGCAAGAGCTGCGCGTGCTCGATGGAGCCGCGGGCGCCGGTGTCGGCAAAGGCATCGAGCGCGGCCTGATTGGCGCGGTCGCCGATGGCGTGGACGGCGACGGTGAGCCCGCCGTCGCGCGCCCGGCTGAGCAGGGCCCGCATCTCGGGGGCAGTCAGGTTGGCCGCGCCGTGAGCGTGCGGATCCTGTGGAGAGAGGCCCACGTACGGTTCGCAGCACCACGCCGTGCGCGTGCCCAGCGACCCGTCGCTGATGATCTTCAACGGCCCCATGGTGATCAGCCCGTCGCCGCCGGGCAGCACGTCGCCGGTGCGCCAGCCAGCCTCGAGCACCTCGTCGAGTTGGTGTTGGTAGACACCGGTGCGCACCCGCAGCCCGCGGATCCCGGCGGCCACCCGGGCCGGCCAGTCTCGGAAGGCGCCGGTGAATTCCAGATCAACCAGCCCCGCCAACCCGCGCGAGCGCAACAACGCGACCGCCGCGGCCTCCTCTTCGTGCGTGGGCTGTTGTTCCGGCAGGTCCGTCAGGCGCGCCAGCGTGGTGAACCACTCGTTCTCCGTCATGGGGCCGGTGCGGTGGGGGAGGCCCAGACGGCTCAGGGCCGCAGAATTGAGCCAGCCGTTGTGCGCATCGCCGGAGATCAGCACCACCGGCTGCGAGCCCGTGACGGCGTCCAGTTCGTCCACCGTGCCCAGCCGCTCCCAGGTGGCGGAGCGGTAGCCGAACCCCATCGTGATGCGGCCGGTCTCCCGCCTCAGGCTGAGCGCTGCGGCCACGCGCGCGCAGACATCGTCGGGCCCCGCCGTGCCGTCCAAGGCGATCCAGGTGGTGGAGCGTGCCCACTGCCCGAAGTGCACGTGTGAATCCCACAACCCGGGGATGAGCCACGCACCGTCCGCGTCGACGACGGGCTCACCGCGCACGGCAAGATCTGGCCCCACCTCGGTGATGATCCCGTCGTGGATGCGCATGTCTGCGACGCGCTCAGCCTCGCCGTCGAGCCCGAGGATCCGCCCGCCGCGGATGAGGAGTGAAGCAGTCACAGCCGCACTGTGGCACCGTTGCCGGGTGCCGTCAATGACGGCGACAGCAGCAGCGCCACCAAAGCAGTGGAAAGCGGATCGCCGACACCGTCTGGGCGACGGTGCCGGCGATCTCACTCAGCTAGCTGAGGCTCACCAGTGCGAGCTCTTTGCGCGGCCGACTGCGCTTTCGAGGTTGCGCAGCTCGTCGACCAGTTCGCGCGGCAGACGCCAGCCGAACGAGTCGAACCAGCGACCAATGCGCGGCACCTCGTCGTGCCACTCCTCAGCGGAGTAGCCGACAACCGTGCTCAGGTCCTCGTCGGAAATCTCGAGGCCATCGAGATCCAGCGAGCCCTCGGCCGGGATGAAGCCCGCGGGGGTCTCCACGGCCTCGGCGTTGCCGTCGACGCGCTCGGCGATCCACTTCAGGACGCGCGAGTTCTCGCCGAAGCCGGGCCACATGAAGCGGCCGTCCTCGTCGCGACGGAACCAGTTGACGTAGAACACCTTGGGCAGCTTGCTCTCGTCCTGGGCCTTCTTGCCGATGTTGATCCAGTGCTGCACGTAATCAGCCACGTGGTAGCCGATGAAGGGCAGCATGGCCATGGGGTCACGACGAAGCACGCCGACGGCGCCGCTTGCGGCAGCGGTGGTCTCCGACGAGCAGGTGGCGCCCATGAACACACCGTGCTGCCAGTCACGCGACTGGGTGACCAGCGGGATGGTGTTCTCACGGCGACCGCCGAACACGATGGCGTCGACCGGCACACCCTGCGGGTTGTAGTAGTCGTCCGCCAGGATGGGGCACTGCTCGATGGGGGTGCAGAAGCGGCTGTTCGGGTGCGCAGCCTTCTCGTCCTTGCGCCCGCCCTCAGGACCGGTGGAACCGCTCCAGGGGCGGCCCTTCCAGTCGGTGATGTTCTCGGGCTTGTCCTTGGTCATGCCCTCCCACCAGATGTCGCCATCCGGGGTGAGGCCCACGTTGGTGAAGATGTTGTTGCCACCTTCGATGGTGCGCATGGCGTTGGGGTTGGTGTCCATGGACGTGCCGGGGGCCACGCCGAAGAAGCCGGTCTCCGGGTTGGTGGCGTACAGACGGCCGTCTTCGCCGAAGCGCAGCCAGGCGATGTCGTCGCCCAGAGTCTCCACGGTCCAGCCGGGCACGGTGGGCTCGAGCATGGCCAGGTTGGTCTTGCCACAGGCCGACGGGAACGCCGCGGCGATGTGGTACTTGCGGCCCTCAGGCGAGATGAGGCGCAGGATGAGCATGTGCTCCGCCATCCAGCCTTCGTCGCGGGCCATGACCGAAGCGATGCGCAGCGCGTAACACTTCTTGCCCAGCAGCGAGTTGCCGCCGTAGCCAGAGCCGTAGGACCAGATCATGCGCTCGTCCGGGAAGTGGACGATGTACTTGGTCTCAGAGCAAGGCCAGGCAACGTCCTGCTCGCCCTCTTCGAGCGGCATGCCCACGGAGTGGAGGCACGGCACGAAATCCGCTTCCTTCTCCGTCATGGCCTTCAGGGGCTCGGCGCCCATGCGGGTCATGATGCGCATGGAGAGCGCGACGTAGGCCGAATCCGAAACCTCGACACCAAACTTGGGGTCTTCGGCATCGATGTGGCCCATGCAGAAGGGGATCACGTACATCGTGCGGCCCCTCATGCAGCCGTCGTACAGGCCGCGCATGACGCGCTTCATCTCGGCGGGAGCCATCCAGTTGTTGGTGGGGCCAGCGTTGCGCTCGTCCTCCGAGCAGATGAAGGTCTGGTCCTCGACGCGAGCGACGTCATCGGGATCAGTGCGGGCATAGATGGAGCCGGGTTGCTTCTCGTCGTTCAGACGGATGACGGTGCCGGCCTCGACGAGGACGTTGACCAGGCGGTCATACTCCTCATCCGATCCGTCGCAGTAGTAGATGGCATCTGGCTGGCACAGCTCGACGACTTCGTCGAGCCACGCCACCAGCTTGGGGTGGGTGGGTGCTTCACCTGTAGCGGGCAGGTCTGCACGGGTCTTCCGGTTAACTTCGGTGGCGCTTGACATGGGTCCCCTTCGTTGCGGCTGGAATCACGCATCACCTTTGAGCGTTTCCAGTTCCACCATAGCCAGACCCTTTCCACCAATGCCACTTGGGGACACTTTGTCTCACGCGATAGAGTCTTGGGGTGCGTACGGCGGTTTTTCTGGTGGGCAGCCTCTTGCTGCTGAGTGGGTGCTCCGCGGATCCGGCTGAACCTGCATCCGCGCCCACGGTGGAGCCGACGACGCCCGTGAGCTCGCCGTCGGTGGTCAGCGCTGAGCCCTCCGAGGAGGCCGAGCCCGTGACGGAGCCCACCATGCTGCTGCCCCTCGAACCGGTGGAAAACACGTCCACGCTGCCCCCTGTTGAGCAGCCAGAGCCGCAGGGCGGCCCGTGGACGAAGCTGGATCTCACGATCCGCTCGGGCGCAGATGCCATCAAGCAGGACGCGCTGCCCCAATCCTTCAAGGACTTCCTCGTCAGCCGCATCGGCGTGGAGGACGAGGTGGGCTGCTCCACGAAGGAAGTGGTGCTGCACGGCATCCATCCGGATGGCTTCGTCTATGGCCTGGAGGAATCCTCCTGTGGCGGCACGCAGACGGTGTGGGGGATTGCGGACAACCAGTGGAACTACATCGTGGCGTTCCTCGACGCCCCGCCGTGCGCAGATCTGGCCTACAACAAGATTCCTGCTGGCGCCCCCGGGTTGCGCTGCACAGGTGATGACGGTTCCGCGCAGGATTACTGATGCGCCTGAAGCCCCTCGTCGTGTCGGCAGCATGCGTGCTGCTGGCGGCGGGCTGCGCCCCTGAATCCATGGCCACCCATGCGGTGCTGGCTCGCCACTCGGCGCCGTCGGTTCTCACTCCCACGGCGGATGCGGCCGGAGCGGCTGAGGAAGCTGCGAAGGCTGAGGTACAGCTGGGCAGCCTGTCGTCGGCCCCCGGTTCTCAGTGGCGCGATCTGCATCTGGATGATGTCGCCTTCTCCGACGCGGATCAGTTGGACGCGGTTTCGCCGTCGTTCCGCAGCTATGCCGAGCAGGCGATGAGCGCCGCGGATACCGATGGGTGCACGGTGCTGGGCTTGGGCGTGATGAGTGTGCATCCGGCTGGGTACGTGGTGGGCAGCTTGAGCACGGATTGCGGTGGCGGCCAGGCCATCTGGGTGGAGAACGGGGATGGCAGCACGTGGAAGGTGGCCATGGTGTTGCAGGCGCCGCCCTTGTGCACGGAGCTGATGTCCATTGGCCTGCCCGCCGGTGTGGGCCTGTTGTGCGACGGCGGCTCGGGCGAACTCAGCGAGTACTGACCCGGCGCTGGCAGCAAGGAACGAAAAATGCCGAGAGGAATCCTCTCGGCATTTCGTCGGGGTGACAGGATTTGAACCTGCGGCCTCGTCGTCCCGAACGACGCGCGCTACCAAGCTGCGCCACACCCCG
>JAUNUF010000029.1 GCA_030538315.1 Propionibacteriaceae bacterium | reverse complement strand
GTGTCCTGCCCCAAGTACATGAGCTCGACGGCGGGCGAGGTGGAGGCCACCGAATCCGTGTTGTGGTGCTCGGCCACCCAATACCGGGTGAAACCCAGCCGGTCGGCCGCCTCGGCCATGGCCTTGGACGCCCTCAGCGAGTCCGCCGTCGTCTGATTGCGCCTGACGTTGATGAGATCCAGCACGGAAAGCAACATGCTGACGACGTTATCCGGCTTCCCCAAACACCGCGGGGAACCGTCCCGGCATTAGGCTGTGCGCATGCGGAATCTGTTGGCCGACGGCGTGCGCTCGCTCGCGCGGCTGTTCGTCGACGGCGCCCGTGTCTTCGCGGCGCACTGGCCGCAGCTTGCCGTGCTGTTCCTCCTGGGGTGGGCCGGCCGCATGGGCTTCCTCTGGCTGGCCACGGTGGCGTCGAACCTGAGCGGCACCGTGGCGCTGTTCATCGTGCCCTTGGCGCCGCTCAGCACGCTGCTCTCGATGGTGCTGATGCTGCGGGTCCTCGCCCCCTCACTTTCCGCCTTCCAAGGGATGCTCGAACCCGCGACGGCGGCGCAGCGATTCCGCGACGACCTCACCGTCGCCGCCCAAGTGCTCCTGCCCTTCCTCGCCGTCTACGCATCGGCGGGCCTGCTGCGCCAAGACGTGCACGTGTTCCTCGTGGACGCGTGGGCCGACGAATCCCTCAACTCGCAGCTCATCAACATGGATTACTCGCGCACGCTGTACGCCGAGGGGTGGGTGCTGATCGTGATGATCGTGGCCGCCCTTGTGATCCGCAAGATCATCACCATGCGTGAGCTCTCGAAGAAGTCGCTCAAGTGGGCGGCCCTGGCCACCTACCTCGAAGTGCTGTGGATGGTGTCGCTGGCCAACGCGTTCACCACCCAACTCGCCGCCCTCACGGAGTGGGTCACCACCCGACGTGTGGTGGCCGGGGTGTTGCACTGGTACGAGCAGGCGGTGGCCGTGGCCCGCGCCTGGGGCGGGTGGGCCACCACACTGTTGGATGCGGTGACGGGCTTCATCGGCAGCCTTGGTTCGCTGATCCTTGTGCCGGTCGCCTGGCTGGCGATCGGCGCGGCCGTGTATGGCCACAAGCTGAAGAGCTCCGTGCTGAAGGTCGAAACGCAGGAGGAGATCGAGGCCCGCCAGAAGGCGTTGCCGCCCGTCAAGCGGATCGCGGCCCGGGCTGCGGAACCGGTGGCCACGCCCGTGCGCTCCGCCATGCGGGCCCTCGCCCAGATCGCCAGCGCCGGCATCATCCCCATGGTGCTGTTCTGCGTGTCCTTCGCTGTTGCCGTGCAGGTGCAGACGGTGGTGGCACAGGGCATGCGCCTGCTCTTCGGCCCCGGCACCGCGCCGCGCAACTTCGCCCTGGAGCCGTACGCCGTCATGGCGGAGCGCGGCGTCTACTTCATGGTCGCCTTGACGCTGCTGGCCGTGGCAGTGAACGTGGTGGTCGAATCGCAGAAGCAGCCTGAGCCGGAGCCCGCGTCTGTCGCTTGAGCCTCAGGAATCGATGTCGAGCACCAGGTACTCGGGCATCTTCCAGCCGATCCGAACCTGCACCGGCTCGTAGCCGTCAGGCAGCACCATAGCGGTGCGCAACTCCCAGGATTCCGGCCGCGGCACCTCAGGCTCGCTCCACTCCCCGGTGAAGCCATCGACCGTGGGGCCGGGGGTGTCCTCTGGAACGCAGTACGGGGCGGAGACGGTGGAGCTGTAGAAGCGATCGTCAGGATCAGCCGCCCGGCGCCCTCCCTCGAACCCATACCGCGTGCCCTCGGCATCCACGAGCTCGATCGTGCAGTGCTTCAAATCCTGATCCGGTGAGGCGCTGAGCCGCAGCTGCACCTCCCAGAGGGTGGCGCCCACGATGGCGGCATGATCCTCGAAGCGGGGCACCGATTTCACGCTCAGCACCTCGACGGTGACCTTGCGGTCATGCTCCTTCCCGTCGTGGGCGTTGTACCGCTGCTCAAGGGTGCCAACGGAGGCGCCGGCCACGGTGGGCCGCGACCACTCCCACGGCAGATACAGATTCACCAGCCGGAACGACGACGTGGCCAGCGCCAGCACCAAGGCCGGCACCAGCGCCACCATCCACCAGAAGTTCCGCCTCCACCACGCGCGCGTCATGGGAGCTCCACCGCCCCCGTCATCTTGATGCGATCCTTCGGCTTGGCCAGTTCCGCAGCGCGCGCGGCGTCGATGCCCAAATCCACGATCACCACGTCGTCGCGTTCGGTGTGGGTGGCGGCCGGCATCCGCAAGGTGGCGCCCTCCAACGCATCTGCTGGCACCTCGAATGGGGCCTGGCAGGCGAGCTTGATGTGTGGTTGGCCGGGCAGGCACGCCGCAACCACTGGTGCGGGCCCGCCGAACCGGCGCCCATCGGCAGCCTGCAACACGATCTCGGTGACGGAGAACAGGTGCGGCTGATCCTTTGCCAGCCACTCGAAATCCACCACCAGGAACAGTGCGGTGCTCGCCGCGACAGCCCCATGACCCTCAATCTCGACGGCGGAATCGAAGCCGGTGACCTTCACCGTGCCGGTGCGGATCTCGGTTGCCTCCCCGACGGCGGCGTGATGCTCAAAGGGGCGGCCGAACTGCTCGTCGGAACTGGGGATGAGTTGAACGACGCGGGAGCCCACGAAGAGGGCCGCCACCACGATGAGCAGCGTCAGGAGGCCTTCACGTGTGAACTTCACGACAGTGGCTCCAGAGGCAGCGTCATGGTGGCAGAGGGCGCCTCATCAAACCAGGCCTCCCGCTCCTCCACGATGGAGTAGCGCCAGGTATAGGCGTTGAGCGTGAGCTCCACCTCAGCCGGCACCTCCTGCGTCCGGAGTTGTTGCCAGACCACCACAGTGGGCGTATGAACACCGGGTTGGTAGTAGTGGGGGCGCAGGCCGTCGGCACCGCGGTACACATCTGGCCACAGCACGGAGCCCCCCGGCGTGGTCGGCAGCCCCGGGACATCCAGGGTGATGGCCCGTTGGATCAACACGGCCGGCACCGGTGAGTCGGAGGTGTTGGTGACGTCCATCACGAGGAACAGGTACCGGTACTCCTCGGATTCCAGCGCGACGCCAGGCAGCTCGTCGCCATAGCGGATCCGGCTCACGGAGACGGTGAACGGGGCGGCATCGTGGGATTCCTTGGCCGCTATCTCCGGCACCTTCACATCCGTTGCCGTGGCCGCATCCCAGCCGCCCACCACGCCGACGATCAGCAGCGCGATGGCGGCGAGAAACAGGGCGATGCGGCCGGGCGTGAGAATGTCGCCCACCACGCTGTAGGCCTTCTGTACCTTCTCCAGCCGGGTGGGCTCAGGAGCCGCGCGCCTCGCCTCTGCCACGGGCCTGATCCTATCGCCCTGCCCAGTCAGTCGCGGTGGGTGAACCCCGCATCCTCCAGATCCTCTGCCAGATGGTTGACCAGCAGCGGCTGATCATCCGACAGGCCACTGCGGTATGCGGATCGCGACACCAGGCTGGCCGACACCGGCGCCGTCAGCAACTGCAGCACGATGATCAGCACGCACAGCCCCACTGCCGCCCAGGTGCGCAGGCTCACCCCGATGCCCATGGACACGAAGATGATGCCCAGCACCTGCGGCTTGGTGATGGCGTGCATCTTGCCCAGCACATCAGGGAACCGCACCAGCGCGACGGCGGCGCCGAAGCACAGCACCGCGCCGATGAACACGAAGATCGAGCCGATGAAGTCGAAGACGACGTCCGTCATGACACCCGCTCCTTCCGGCGCTTGTTGTAGCGGCTGCGCAGGTTGATCCGGTCTGTGACCATGCGGGCCACGGAGACGGCGCTGGTGAAGCCCAGCATCGAGAGCAGCACGAGCACCATGAGTTCGGTGGACATGTCCGTCCACACCACCCACAGGCCCAGGCCCGCCACCACGATGGCGACGATGAGATCTGCCGCCACCGAGCGGTCCAGCTGGGAGGGGCCAACCGCAATCCGGTTGACGCCGATGAACGCGGAGACGGTCAGCAGCAACGCCGCCACCGCCAGGATGACGTTGGTGAGCGTGATCATGCCTCGACCTCCATCTCGTGCGCATCCGGCGCCGGGTGATCATGCAGGGCGGCGTTGAAGTCGTCGATCTCCTGCTTGGAGCCGAACGCTCGCACCACGCGGGATTCCACGTCGACCGCCATCTTCTGCACAGCGCCGATGGGGTCGTCGCCGTGCAGATCGATGGCGTGCAGGTAGAGCCTGCGCGGGTGGCGCACCACTTCGACGACGACGGTGCCGGGCACCAGCGAGATCATTTCGGCCACCTGCACCTGGTACAGGTCGTTGTCTGTGATGAGGTCGATGCGGATGATGCCGGCCCGCAGATCCACCTTCTTGTGGAAGGCCAGCATGAACACTCGCACCGAGGACACCAGAAGGTCATACATCAGGTGCGCGATGAGGCGCACCATGCCCCAGGGCCGCAGCCGGCCCTTCCAGAACATGGGCGGCATGGGCAGCACCACGCCAACGAGATAGCCGACGAGCAACCCGCCCACGATGGACATGGGGGAGAAGGTGCCCCACAGCAGCACCCACACCGCAGCCATCGCCAGGGTGGAGAGGGGCCGGATCTTGAGCCGTTCGGACCAGGGGGTTCGGGAGCGCGCCATCATCGCAATCCCTCCGGGAGCACGGCCAGGATGTAGGAGCCGTCGCGCAGGGTGGCCGCGGCCGCGTGCGCGTACTCGTACAGGGGCCCGGCGAACACCGTCAGCGCCAAACCGAAGGCCACCAACCCGATGGTGGCGCCCACCTGCAGCGGGGGCATGGGGCGGGTGTCCTCGTCGGCGATCTCATCCGGATCCTGATCCTGCGCGATGGCCTCCTCGCGGCGCTGCTCGGCAGGGGTCACTCCCCAGAACGCGCGGTTCCACACCTTGGCCATCGCCATCAGCGTCAGCAGGCTGGTGAGCACGCCACCGGCCAGCACCAGCCACGCGAGGGGAGTGCCGACGGCGGCGCCGGCCTGCAGCAGGCCGATCTTGCCGATGAAGCCAGACAGCGGCGGGATGCCGCCCAGGTTCATGGCGGGCACGAAGAACAGCGCGGCCAGCAGCGGTGCCACCTTCAACAGGCCGCCCAGCCCGTCGAGCGACGACGTGCCGCCGCGCCGCTCGATGAGACCGGTCACAAGGAACAGGGTGGCCTGGATGGTGATGTGGTGCGCCGTGTAGAAGATGGTGGCGGCCAGGCCGGCGTCGGTGCCCAGCGCGATGCCGAAGATCATGTAGCCGATGTGGCTGATCAGGGTGAACGAGAGCATTCGCTTGATCTCGACCTGCGCGATCGCGCCCAGGATGCCCAGCACCATCGTCAGCAGCGATGCCACGAGCAACACGTTGTAGATGGTGTCGCCCGGGAACAGCAGGGTCTCGGTTCGGATGATGGCGTAGACGCCCACCTTGGTGAGCAGGCCGGCGAACACCGCAGTGACGGGGGCGGGCGCCGTCGGGTATGAATCTGGCAGCCAGGACGACAGCGGGAAGACCGCCGCCTTGATGGCGAACGTGACCACCAGCAGCACCTCGAGCAGCAGCTGCACCGGCTCCGTGAGATCCCGCAGGCGCACCGCCAGATGCGCCATGTTGACGGTGCCCGTGGCTGCGTAGATGGCGGCGATGGAAACCAGGAACAGCGAGGAGCTCAGCAGGGAGACCACCACGTAGGTGGTGCCCGCCCGGATTCGGTCCGACGTGCCGCCCAGCGTCAGCAGCACGTAGGACGCGAACAGCAGCATCTCGAAGCCGACGAACAGGTTGAACAGGTCTCCCGCGAGGAAGGCGTTGGACACGCCCGCCATCAGCAGCAGGAACGTGGGGTGGAAGATCGACACCGGCGTCTCGCGGCGCACCTCGTCCTTGTCTTGCCCCGTGGCGAACAGGAGCACGCACAGCGCGATCACGGAGGCGACGAACAGCATGAGCGCGCTCAGCCTGTCCACCACCAGCGAGATGCCCAACGGGGCATCCCAGCCGGCGATCCAGATGGCCATGGGGCCCTGCTTGTTCGTGAACCACATGAAGACGGCGGCGAGCGCCACGATGCCGGAGAGGCTGACGATGGAGACGATGCGCTGCAGGCCGGGGCGGCGCGGCAGGGCCAGAGCGACGGCGGCGCCACCGATGGCGAGCAGCACCGGGAACGGGATGAGGTTGTAGAGCATCATTCGCTGACCACATCCGCACCGGTATCCGAGAACGTGGTGTCTTCGTAGGATTCGGAGACGACGTCCTGCTGCGCGAGCTCGCGGATGCGGGCGTCCTCCACGTCATCTGCCACTTCATCATGGCCGTGCAGCTGGAAGCTGCGGTACGCCATGGTGAGCACGAACGCGGCCACCGCCATGGTGATGACGATGGCGGTCAGCACCATTGCCTGCGGCAGCGGATCCGACACGTCGTCTGCGCCTTCGCCAAACCCGACGATGGGCGGCAGGCCGGGGCGGCCGGCGGCCACGAGGAACATCAGGTTGACGCCGTTGCTGGCCACCATGATGCCCAGCAGGATGCGGGTGAGCGAGCGCTCCAACAGGAGGTAGACACCGGCGGCCACGAGGATGCCGGCGGTGATGGCCAGGACGAGGTTGGCGCTCATGAGCGGCCTCCATATCCGGGCAGCGCCTTGGTGGAATCTGGGATGGGCACCGGGGCGATCTCCTCGGAGGAATGCTGGTCAATGCCGGAACCGAGGCTGCGCGCCACGTCGAGCAGCATGCCGACGACGACGAGGTAGACGCCGATGTCGAACACGGTGGAGCTGACGAGGTGGAGATCTCCCAGCAGCGGGATGGCGAGGTGGATGTCGTAGCTCTGCAGCACCGTGCCGCCGAAGAACAGCGGGCTCACCGCGGCGAGCAGGGCCAGCAGGAGGCCTCCACCCAGGAGGCGGCCGGCGTCGAACGGGGCGGCCTCGTCGAGTTCGTGGCGGCCAGCGGCGAGGTAGCGGATGAACAGCGCCATGCCGGCCACGAGGCCGCCCGCGAAGCCGCCGCCGGGCCAGTTGTGGCCGGCCAGCAGCAGGTAGATCGACACCACGATCATGATGCCGAACAGCATGCGGGTGGTGACCTCGAACACCAGCGAGCGCACGTTGGGGGAGAGGGTTTGGCCCGCGCGCAGCCACACGCCCGGTGAGGTGTCTGCTTCGGGGTCATCCTCGCGGGATTCGAAGGCCTGCGCGGTGGAGGTGAGGCCCACCACGCGGGAGCGGAGGAAGATCAGCGAGGCCACGCCGGTGGCGGCGATGACCAGCACCGAGATCTCGCCGAAGGTGTCCCAGGCTCGAGTGTCGACCAGCGCCACGTTGACGATGTTCTTGCCGTAGCCAAACTCGTAGGCGGCCTCGTACCAAGCCTTCGAGATGGGCTCTGCGGAGGGGACGCGGGCGCCCACCGCCACCAGCGAGATGAGCGTCACGGTGATGCCGACGGCGAGCGCGATCAGCACGCGCCACCACCTCGTCGAGTTCAACGGGCGGTTGGTGAAGTACCGCGGGAGTTTGCGCACCACAAGGATGAACACGATGACCGTGACCGTCTCGACGAGCACCTGGGTGAGCGCCAGATCCGGCGCGCCGCCCATGGCGAACAGCAGGGCCAGCCCGTAGCCGGTGACGCCCACGAGGAGGACGGCGCGGATGCGGCCGCGGGAGGTGGCGGCCAGTACGGCCGCCGTCGCCATCACGGCGGCGACGAGGAGTTGGGGCCAGTGGTCGAAGAGGCGGTAGGTGGGCCACACGCGGATACGCAGCATGGCGTAGGTGGAAAGGGCCACCAGCACCGTGAGGATGGTGCCCAGATAGATGGAGAGTGAGCCGCGCTGGGTGCGGGCGGTGACCTCGACGGAGATGCGGTCAAGGCCGTGCATGGACTTGTGGAACAACTCCTCCGCCGTGGTGGTGGTGGGGAACGTGGCCTGGATATCCGCGATGGCCTCGCGGAACACGAACAGCAGGATGCCGGTGCCCAACGCGATGACCGACATGATCAGCGGCCAGGTGAAGCCGTGCCACAGCGCGAACCCATGGCCGGGCTGGCCGTGGGAGACGCGCTCCGCGTAGGGCTGCAGCAGGGCGGTGAGCTGGGGCCCGAGGAAGCCCAGCACCAGGCTGAGCGCGCCGAGGAACATGGGCACACCGGCCATGCCGAGGGTGGGGCGGTGCCAGCTGAGCGCGGGCGCGCCCTCCTTGGAGGCGAAGGCGCCCCACCAGAAGCGCAGCGAGTAGCCGACGGTGATGGCCGAGCCGAACACCAGCGCGGCGGCAAGTGCGGCCGCGGCGAGGGGCGTGATGGCCTGGATGTCGCCGACGACGAGGTTGGCGATGGCCTCGAAGGCCGCCTCCTTGGTGAGGAAGCCGACGAGCGGGGGCATGCCCGCCATGGACAGCGCGGCCAGGCCAGCGAGCACGGCCAGCCAGGGAACGCGGTAACCGACGCCGCTCAGCTCACGGATGTCTCGGGTGCCGGCGGAGTGGTCGATGAGGCCCACGCACATGAACAGCGTGGACTTGAACAGGGCGTGCGAGATCACGGTGCCCATGCCGGCCAGCGCGGCGGCCTCGGTGCCGATGCCCACCAGCAGCACCATGAAGCCCAGTTGGGACACGGTGCCGTAGGCGAGCAGGAGCTTGAGATCCGTCTGGCGCAAGGCGCGCCAGCCGCCGATGATCATGGTGAGGGTGCCCAGCAGCATCACCGCGGGGCGCCAGAACGGCACCGTCGCGAAGGCAGGGGCCAGCACGGCCACCAGGTAGACGCCGGCCTTCACCATGGCGGCGGCGTGCAGGTACGCCGAGATGGGGGTGGGGGCGGCCATCGCGCCGGGCAGCCAGAAGTGGAACGGCACCAGAGCCGACTTCGAGAGCGCGCCGGTGAGCATCAGGAGCGCGCCGACGGTGGCGAGCGTTCCGGTGGGCGGATCGTTGACAAGCTGTTCGAGCGAGAGGGTGCCCGCCGTCGACCACAGCGCGATGATGCCCACGAGCATGGCCAAGCCACCCGTCGTGGTGACGACGAGGGCAGTGTGGGCGGCGCCACGGTTGGCGCGACGGGTGGGATCGTGGCCGATCAACAGGTAGGAGAACACCGTGGTGAGCTCCCAGAAGATGAACAGCGTGATGAGGTTGTCTGCGGTGACCAGGCCAAGCATGGTGCCGGCGAACAGTGTGAGCACTGCGGCGGACCTGCCTGAGGTCATGCCGTCGAAGTACCAGCGCGAATAGAGGAGGACGGCCACGCCGATCCACGTGACGATCAGGGCCAGCACCCATTGGATGAGGCCCATCCGCAGCGTGAGATCCACGTCGAGGGCGGGGATCCAGCCGTACACCTCGAGGTAGTGCTGCCCGCCGAGGATCACTGGTGCTTTGGTGAGCAGCCAGATGCCGGCGGTGAGGGGGGCCAGGGCCAGGATGAAGAACGTGCGCGCGCCGAGGCGGCGGACGAGGAGGGGTGTGAGCGCGCCCAGAATCGCATGGACGGCGATCAGGGCATACAGCACGCCAGTAACTCCCAACTGGGTCGGTTCTTGGTGGCTGGGTCAGCTTATCGGGTGAGGCAAACGTGTCTCAACGTGCTGTCCAATCCGCCAGGCGTTCGAGGAGCCACTTCATGTCTGCGAGGTGCTCCAACGTGCCGCCGGGGGTTTCGAGGACGGTGGGAGCCGCGGCGTCGCGGACGATCTGAACCAGCAACTCCGGGTCGACGAAGCCCTCGCCCAGGTTGGCGTGCCGGTCTGCGCCGCTGCCCGCGGCGTCGCGCGAATCGTTGCAGTGCACCACATCGATGCGGCCGGTGATCGCCTTGATGCGGCCCACGAGGCCGTCGAGCTCGAGGCCGCCGGCGTGCGCATGGCAGGTATCCAGGCAGAAGCCCACCTGCGAGATGTTCTCGGAGCCGCTGATCGCGTCCCACAGCCGCGCGATGGATTCCTCCTGGCGTGCCATCGCGTTGCCGCCGCCGGCGGTGTTCTCGATGAAGATGGGCACGGGCAGTTTCAGGCCGTCCACGCACTTGCGCCAGTTGTCGTATCCGACGGCGGGGTCATCGTTGGCCGTCACGTGACCGCCGTGCACCACCACGCCCAGCGCGCCGACGGCGGCCGCCTCGTCGACCGTCTGCTGCAGCAGCTTGCGGCTGGGGATGCGCACGCGGTTGTTGAGGGAGGCCACGTTCAGTGCGTAGGGGGCGTGGATGACCAGCTTCACCCCGGCGTCGATCGCCGCCTGCTTCAGCGCCTCCGCGCCCTCGGGGTAGAGGGGTGCGGGCTTCTTCCAGCTCTGCGGATCACCCAGGAAGATCTGCACGACATCCGCGCCGAGCGCTGCGGCGTCGGCCAGCGGGTTGACGGAATCGACGTGGGCACCAAGTGGGAACGACATGCGGTTCAGCCTAGACGCTGGTTGAGCCCGCGACCATCCGCTGGATGAGCCCGCGACGATAGGAGCGGTGTCGAAACCCGGTGAGCTGGCAACCAGGCTGAGTGTCGCGGTTCCGGGGTTTCGACACGATTGCGCGCCTCGTTCCTCGGCGGCAATCGGCTCAACCAGCGTGCTGGCGCTCGTCGAAGATCGCCAGCATCAGGGCCAACAGGATGCACACGGCGATGCCGGCGAACGCGCCCATGAAGCCCACGGTCCAGTCGCCCACCGCGACGAACGCGAAGAACACGCCCGTGATGGCGGCGTTGCCCAGCGCCGTCGTGATGCGCTCGACCGTCTGCTTCAGGCCGCTGGCGGTGCCGCCGTGCTGCACGGGGATGTCGATCATGCTGAGCGTTTGGTTTGCGGAGGAGAAGGCTCCCATCGCGCCGCCGATCAGGCCCAACGGCCCGGCCAGCCACCAGAACGAGATTCCGAACTGCTGCATGGCCCACACCACCAGAATGCTGGTGAGGATGCCGGTCAGCAGGATGCTGAGCGCCACCACCACGAGGCGTCGGCCCCGCGTCATCACGAACCGCACCGTCCAGATGGAGGTGAAGGCGCTGAGGATGGCGTTGGGCAGCCCGATCAGGCCGCTGTGCAGGGCACTGACCCCATGGCCGGTCTGCAGGAAGATGGCCACGACGGCGAACGTCGAGGTCAGCCCCATGAACGCAGCGCCAGCCACCAGCAAGGCGTTGCGGTAGGAGCGGTACTTGAAGAGGTCGAGATCCACGAGGGGCTCGCGGCCGACGGCGGCGTAGCGCCGCTCCCACTTCCACCACGCTGCCAGCAGCAGGGGCGCGGCGAGCAGCAGCCACCACGCCCAGCCCTGCCGGGCCATGAACGGGTACATCACGGCCAGGACGGTGGCGGTGAGGAGCAGCGAGCCGATGGGATCGAGATCGACCTTCACCGCCGTCGGATCTGGAACGTCGGGGTTGCGCCGGGCCACCCGGCGGGCGCGCTCCTTGACGAACGGGAACCAGAAGAGGCTCAGCACCACGCAGGCCAGGCCGATGGGGAGGTAGCCGAAGAAGGCCCAGCGCCAGCCGGTTTCCGGGCCTGCGGCGTCGATGATGGCGCCTGCGATGATAGGCCCGGCGGCCACGGAGGCAGAGATGGTGAGCCCCAGCGCGGCGAAAGCCTTGGCCCGGCCGCCACCGCTGAAGTACTGCTGGATCATGCCGGTCACCTGAGGCGAGAAGATGCCCGCGCCCACGCCCTGTGCCAGCCGTGCGGCGTTGAGCAGGAAGGCGTTGGGGGCAAGGCCGCAGGCGAGCGAGGCGACCGTGAAGATCGCGGCGCCCACCACGAACCACGAGCCGCGGCCCAGCACATCGCCAGCGCGCCCGGCAGGGATCAGCGTCACGCCGAAGGACAGCGCATAGCCGGCCAGCACCCACTGGATGTCCTGCTCCGTGGCATCGAGACCCAGCCGGATGGTGGGCAGCGCCACGTTGACCGACGAGATGGCCATGAGCGACATCGCCATCGACAGCAGCAGCACGGCGAGGATCTTCATCCTGTGGAAGACCCGGTCCGTGCCGGGAGCCGTGATGGCGTTGCGATCAGTCACCCACGGACTATCTCACAGGGTGTCGCGGAAGAAGATGCTCGCAAGCACCCGAGCCCCCAGCGTGAAGGCAAGAAACAGCAACGTAACGCCCAGGAAGGGCCACAGCGCCACCTCCGGCAACAGTTGCGGCCCACCGGTGGACCATCGGCAACACGGGGGTGTTCTCGTGGATGCCGAACTGGGCCAGCAGCGGCTCCGTGTAGGCGTAGGGCACCAGCATGATGGCGGCGCTGATCAGCACCGTGCGGCCCCACCCCACGGGGACGCCCAGCAGCCGGCGGGCCACGTGAAAGAGAATCAGGACGTTGACGACGGTGCCGAGCACAGCAAACACGCAGTCACCCTAGCTCGGCTCGGGTGCTGTTTCGCCGTGGAATTCGGCGCTGGAGGCAGCGATCTGTGTGCGGCGACGGGCTCGAACTCCGGCACGCCGCCGTCGGAAACGGGTAGCGTTGCTGGACGCACACGAACGGATTTGAAGGAGCACCCATGGCCTACTCCGAGGGTTACGAGTACCACATCCACCTCAAGCAGGGCGACATCGGCCGCTACGTCTTCCTGCCCGGTGACCCCGGCCGCTGCGAGGTCATCGCGCAGCACTTCGACAACCCCCGCTTCGTCGCGTCGAACCGCGAACACACCACGTGGGCCGGCGAACTCGACGGCGTGCCCGTCGCCGTGACCTCCACCGGCATGGGCGGCCCCTCCGCGGCGATCTGCGTGGAGGAACTGATCCACGTGGGCGCCGACACCTTCATGCGCGTGGGCACCTCCGGCGCGATGCAGCCCGAGACGCAGCCCGGTGATGTCGCCATCATCAACGCCGCCATCCGCGACGAGGGCACCGGCCTGCACTACCTGCCGATGGAGTTCCCGGCGGTTGCGAACCAGGATCTGATCAACGGGCTCGTCGAGGCTGCGCAGGATCTGGGCAAGCGGTACCACGTGGGTATCTCGCAGTCGAAGGACTCGTTCTACGGCCAGCACTCGCCGGATTCCATGCCGGTGGGCCCGCGCCTGAAGGAACGCTGGGACGCCTGGGTCAAGGGTGGCTGCCTGGTCTCCGAGATGGAGTGCGCCACGCTGTTCCTGGTCGCCTCGACGCGCCGCGTCCGCGCCGGTGGCGTGATGATGATCATGGGGCACCACGATTTCGCGCCGATGACGGAGGAGGAGAAGGACGCCTCGCAGATCGGCAACCTGATCCCGACGGCGATCGAGGGCATGCGGCGCGTGATCGCCGCCGACAAGGCCCGCGAATCCGCCGGCTGAGCTCGGAGCCCACGCGCCTGCCTTGTTCGTCGTCGCCTGCCTTGCTGGGGAAGGCGCCTGCCTTATTCGTCGGCGCCTGCCCTATAGGGCAGGCCACCCCACCCAAGGCAGGCGCCCGTCCCCTCACACCTGTTGGTCCGTCACCAGGAGCGGGCCGCCGTCGCGCTGGAGATGCCAGGTGCGGGTGGCGCGCACGTCGCGGGCCAGGTGCTCGTCGTGCGTGACGATCACCAGCGCGCCACGGTAATCGTCGAGCGCCGCTACCAGCTGCTCCACCGACGCCAAATCCAGGTTGTTGGTGGGCTCATCGAGGATCAGCAGCTGGGGAGCGGGGTCGGCGAACAGCGTGCGCGCCAGGGCCAAGCGGAAGCGCTCGCCGCCTGACATGGTCGACGGCGGCTGGTCTGCGCCGTCGCCCCTGATGAGGAAGCGCGCCAGTAGTGTCCGGGCATCATGGGGCGACCTTCCCGGCGCGGCCTCCCGCACCGCCTCGATGGCACTGGGGTATTCGTCCAGCCCATCGAGGTTCTGCGCCAGAAAACCGACGGGGACCTGCGGTGGCAGCGACACCTCAACCTGGCTGAGGATCCGGGGAGCGCTGCCCACTGTGGTCCCCAGCAGGGCATGGAGCAGCGTCGACTTGCCGACGCCGTTGTCACCAGTGATGCGGATGCGCTCAGACCCCACCACCTCGAGCTTCGTCTCGCCTACTCGCAGCGAGGCGACCCGCTTCGCGGAGGGCACCGTCGTGTCCGGCAGGCTGATGCGGATCGTGTCAGGAGTGCGCGCCGCGGCGTCGGCGTCGGCCCGTTGCTCCTGCGCCTCCGCGACCGCCTTCATGTGCGCCATCGACTTGCCGCCGGCACCCTTCTCCGCGCGGTTCTGGAAGAAGTCTGCCGCTCCCTTGACGACGTTGCCGGCCGCCCGTTCGCGGCGCGCGGAGCGGTCCCGCTGCGCCTGGCGCTGCAACTCCGCCTGCGCCGCGCGCTTCGTGCGGGCCACCTCCGCGTCGGCCTCCTTCAGCCGACGCTCCGCGGTGGCCTGGGCGGCCTCGCGGTGCTCTCGGTAGGCGCTGAACGGGCCGGTGAAGCTGACGGCGCCCCTCGGATCGAGGTCCACCAGCGCGTCGACGCGTTCGAGCAGATCCCGATCGTGGCTCACCACGATCACCGCTCCATCCCAGGCGGTGAGCGCGTCGTGGAGCCACCGTCGGGTGCGGGCATCCAGGTTGTTGGTGGGCTCGTCGAGCAGCGTGATCTCTGCGCGGGCCAACCGCGCGCCAGCCAACGCGATCCTCGTGGACTCGCCGCCCGAAAGCGTCGCCGCGTCACGGTCCAGGAAGTCCGGATCGACGGCGAGCCCGAGGCCCCCGAGCTCCGCGACGGCCCGCGTCTCGACGTCCCAGTGGTCGCCCACGGTGTCGAAGTTGGCCTGCTCGACGGAACCGGCCTCGATGGCCTGCAGGGCTTGGCGGATAGGTGCGATGCCCAGCAGATCTGCCACGGACCCGGCCGATGAGACGCGCTGGGGCACCAGATGGGAGCGGCCGGTCACGCGGAGTGAGCCCGCCGTCGGCTGGAGCTGGCCGGAGATGAGGCGCAGCAGGGTGGTCTTGCCGGAGCCGTTGGGGCCAATCAGGCCGGTGCGGCCGGTGGGGAAGGTTGCCGAGACGTCGCTGAGGATGACGGCGCCGCTGGGCAGGTGAAACGAGAGGTTGGTGAGTACGACGGAATGAGCCATGAGGGGTCCTGAAGGGTCGCTGGGATGCGGTCTGTGTGGACGGCACGCCAACGGGCGCGCCCGGCTCAGTCAGTCATCGACTCTCCTCAATCGGGGTCCAGCCAGTCTAAAGGCGCCGGTGGATTGGGCGAAACCCGTTAGGCTTGGCTTGCCGCAACGAAGGGGAACCCGAATGAAGAACCACGTAGTCACACGCGTTCGCGAGGTCATCAGCCAGCACGGCAGCCGCACCGCCACGCGTATCCGCGAGAACGACGGCTGGCGCACCCAGACCTACGCCCAGTTCGGCCAGCAGATCCTCAAGGTGGCCCAAGGACTCCTGAATCTGGGCGTCGAGGCCGGCGGCCGCGTGGGAATCTTCATGGGCAACAGCCCGGAATGGTCAGAGATCGACCTCGGCTCCTGCACCGTGCGCGCCGTCCCGGTGCCCCTCTACGCCACCTCCACGCCCGAGCAGATCGAGCACATCGCCGCAGATTCGGGCCTGAGCGTGATGTTCGTCGGCAACCAGTCTGAGGCCGAGCGCGTGCTGGAGGTCTTCCCCAACCTTCCCAGCCTCGAGCACGTCATCATCCTGAAGCCCTACGCGGGGATGCCCGCGGAAATCGTCTCCTACCGAGACTTCCTGGCCGAGCCCACGCCCGCCGTCGAGGAGCGGTTCGCGGAGGCAAGCGGAGACGACCTGGCGTCGATCATCTACACCTCCGGAACCACCGGCAACCCCAAGGGCGTCATGCTGCAGCACAGCGCGTTCGTGCTGCAGTCAGAGGCGCTGGACAAGTTCTTCGACATCAAGCCGGATGACCATTCGCTGAGTTTCCTGCCCCTCTCCCATGCCCTTGAGCGCGCCTGGACCTACGTCGTCCTCATCCACGGCTGCATGAACACCTACGTGGAGAACGCCCGCACGGTGGCGGAGCAGATGGTGCTGGCGCAGCCCACCATGATGGTGTCGGTGCCGCGGCTGTACGAGACGGTGTACACGACGGCGCACCGCAAGGCCGCAGGGTCGCCGGTGAAGCGCGCGATCTTCTCGTGGGCGCTCAAGATTGGGCGGCACAACCAGTACGCACACCGCGCCGGCCGTGAGCCTGGTGCTGCGCTGAAGGCGAAGCTCAAGATCGCCGACAAACTGGTGCTCCAGAATGTGCGCCACGCACTGGGCGGCCCCAAGACGGTGCTGGCCTGCGGCGGCGCGCCGCTGCGCGAGGAGATCGAGGAGTTCTTCGCGTCGGTGGGCCTGCCCATTCAGCCGGGCTACGGCCTGACGGAGGCCTCGCCGCTGGTGTCGTTCAACGCGCCTGACGACTTCAAGATCGGCACCGTGGGCAAGGTGCTGGTGGGCGGCGAGATCCGCATCGGCGACTTCGGCGAGATCCTCTACAAGGGCCCCAACCTCATGAAGGGCTACTGGAACAACCAGGAAGCCACCGACGAGATGATCAAGGACGGCTGGCTCCACACCGGCGACGTCGGCTACGTGGATACCGACGGGTTCCTCACCATCACGGACAGGCTGAAGGACATCATCGTCACGCAGGGCGGCAAGAACGTGGCGCCGCAGCCCATCGAAGGCATGATCTTGGCGGATCCGCTGTTCGAACACGCGGTGCTGCTGGGCGACAACCGCCCCTTCGTGACCCTGCTGGTCAAGCCGTCGCTGCCTGCCGTCGAAGAGTTGGCGAAGAAGTTCGCCTGGCCGGGCGATGCGAAGGACTGGATGAAGTCCAGCGAGCTGGCGCAGGAACTCAAGCGCAGGGTGGACGAGCTCACCGCCAAGCTGCCCTCGCAGGAGCGGCCGAAGGAGACCACCGTGCTGGACGAGGAGTTCACCATGGACAACGGCCTGCTGACGCCCACGCTGAAGGTGCGTCGTCGGGAAGTGGAGAAGCGCTTCCGCCACCTGGTGGACGAGGTCTATGCGCGGCTGGAGAAGGCGCGCAACGACCGTCGTGACTGAGATTTCTTCGCGCACCCTGCGGACCGCGGTCCTCATCGTTGCGCTGCTGAACCTGGCGTACTTCTTCGTTGAGGCGGCGGTGGCGTTGAGCATTGGCTCGGTGTCGCTGTTCGCGGATTCAGTGGATTTCCTCGAGGACACGGCGGTCAACCTGCTGATCTTCCTGGCGCTGGGTTGGCCGCTGGCCCGCCGCGCCACCATGGGAAAGATCATGGCCATCATCATCCTCTTTCCGGCGCTCGCCGCGCTGTGGCAGGCCATCGTGAAGTTCCAGCATCCGGACGCCCCGGACCCGCTCTCCCTGATGCTGACCGCAGGCGGTGCGGTGGTGGTCAACACGATCTGCGCCCTGATCCTGCTGCGGCACCGCGATCACGGCGGCTCCATGACCAAGGCCGCCTGGCTGGCCGCGCGCAACGACGTGGTGATCAACCTGGGCATCATCGCCGTCGGGCTCATCACGCTCTTCCTTGTCCAGAACGGCTGGCCGGATCTGATCCTGGGCATCGGCATCATCGCCCTCAACGGCCGCGCGGCCAAGGAGGTCTGGGAGGTGGCTGAGGAGGAGAACCTCGCCGCCAAGGCCCTGGCTGGGGAGATCGACGACGACTGACTGGCACGGGTATAGGGTCGAAGGCGTAGCCAACCGAGGAGTCACCATGACCCACACCCTGCCCGCGGACCTGCTCGTGATCGGCTGGGGGAAGGGCGGAAAGACCCTGGCTGGCAAGGCCGCGGCGGCTGGACGACGCGTGGTGCTCGTGGAGCGCGACCCCGGCATGGCAGGCGGAGCCTGCATCAACGTGGCCTGCATCCCAACCAAGGCGCTCGTGCACTCCGCCGCGGAGCGCACGCCGCAGGATGATCCGGAAACCTACCTTGCCGAGGCGCTGCGCAACCGCGACGCCCTGGTCGACAAGCTCAACGCCGCCAACCGCGACATGCTCGAGGGCAAGGTCACCGTGGTGATGGGCGAAGCAGAGTTCGTCGGGCCGCGCCGCGTCGCGGTGGAGGCCGAGGGTGAACGGTTGGAGATCGAGGCAGCCGCCGTCGTCATCAACACCGGCTCCGCGCCGCGCCCTGCCGGGGTGCCCGGAGGCGACCTCCCGCACGTGCACACCTCCATCTCCATCCAGCACATCGACGCCCTACCCGCTCGCCTCGTCGTGGTGGGCGCGGGTGCCGTGGGGTTGGAGTTTGCGCAGATGTTCGCCGGGTTCGGCTCCGAGGTGACCGTGCTCAACCGCGGCCGGGTGCTGGGCAGGGAGGACGACGACGTGCGCGCGTCCGTGCTGGGCGTGCTGGCGGATTCCGGGATCACGGTGGTGGAGGGCGTGGAGGTCACGGAGGTGACCGAGACCGCCGTCGTCACCACTGGGGGCGTCTTCGAGGCGGATGCCGTGCTGTTCGCGACGGGTCGGGTGCCCATGGCGCCCAGGGGTCTGGAGGCTGCGGGCATCGTGGTGGGTGACAAGGGGTTCATTGCCGTCGACGACGAGTTGCGTACCTCGGCCGAGAACGTGTGGGCAGTGGGCGACATCAACGGCGGCCCCCAGTTCACCTACATCTCCTTGGACGACTACCGGATTGTCGCCGCGCAGTTGCTGGGCGACGGCGGGCGCAGCCGGGCGGATCGCGTGGCAGTGCCCACCACCACGTTCCTCACCCCGCCGTTCTCGCAGGTGGGGCTCACGGAGAAGGCTGCGCGTGAGCAGGGGCTGAACATCAAGGTCGCCGCCAAGCCCGTGGCGAAGCTCGCGATGATGCCCCGGCCCAAGACGGTGGGGGAGACTCGGGGGATCGCCAAGGCCGTCGTCGATGCTGACACTGATCAGGTGTTGGGGTTCGCGTATCACGGGGTGGATTCGCAGGAGGTCGTCAACCTGGTGGCCCTGGCGATGCGTGCCGGCGTGACGTCGTCGGAGCTGCGCGACGGGATCTGGGTGCACCTGTCGTCGACTGAGTTGCTCAACGAATTGCTGGGGGAGTTGGCCTGATGGGCGGTCGTGAGCCCTCGGCCCTTCGTGAGGTCCCGGTGCTCGTTGGGGTTCCTGAGCCTGCCTCTGCGAGCTTGCGAGCCAGGCAGGTCGAAGGACGCATAGGCCCCCTCGTGAGCCGGGAATCACCAGAGGTAGAAGAAGATCTTCAGCTCCGGGTAGCGCACGTGCACGATCGACAGGAACACCACGACGTCGAACAGCAGGTGCACGATCAGCACGTACAGCAGTGAGCGCGTCTTGGAGTACAGGTAGGCCTGGAGTATCGCGAACGGCGTGGTGAGCAGCGGGCCCCATTCCTTGTAGCCCAACTCCCAGAGGAACGACACGAAGATCACCGCGGTGAGCACGTTGGCGAACCAGAACGAGAAGTGGCGGCGCAGCAGCACGAAGATCGTGATGATGAAGAAGAACTCGTCCCACGAGCCCACGAAGTTCACACCCGCAAAGAAGCGCGCGATCTCCGTCCAATCCGCCAGCTCCGGCCAGTTGCGGTAGGCGCCTGAGCGCACGAAGTACGTGGGCAGGATCACCCACCCGATCACGGGCACGGCGAACAGATAGGCCCACATCCACGTCGTCCATTTGCCCGAGAGCCAGTGGAAGCGGATGGTGTGATCTCCGTAGCCGTAGCGGTTGATGAGGTACGGGACGGCGACGGCCATGGTGAGCACGGTGCCCATCAAGAGCACGTTGCCCCAGCTCACGTCGGCACGTACGGAGATGGTGGAGACGATGATGAGCCCGACGGCGACCAGCAGGAGGTCGCGGAGCAACACCTTGTCGAGCCAGACGCACAGGCCGATGCCCACCGCCATCGTGAAGTAGCCCAGCGGCCTGATCTCCAGCGCGAAGAGGAAGAACGCGGACAGCGAGATGAAAGCGGCGGGGATGAGCGAGAGGCTCCATCCCGGTTTGCGGGGCACGACGTCGTGATGATCAGTGGTGGTGGGCGCGCTGGTCACACCGTCACACTATCCGCGCGCCCGCCGTCGGGTTGCGGATTCCCGCGGCGGGCAGAGCGAACCTGTGCAGCGGAGTCCATGCACAGCTCCGCTCTGCCCCGGGTGGAGTGCCGACGGTGGGGTTGGGCAAAGGCGAGTTGTGCAGCGGAGTTGGTGCACAACTTGCCTTTGCTCAGGCGGTGACGAGCAGGCGACCGGCAGGGTTCGACGGTGGACCCCCGTCGTGCGTTCGGCGCGGCGGGATAACATCACCCCCATGGCCCAGTTCTCCATCAACCGCACCTCCCATCCCACCGCCGAAGCTGCCCGCCAGGCCGCGCTGGCAGACCCCGGGTTCGGCAGGTACTACGTCGACCACATGGCCGTGGTTGATTTCATCGCGGGAGACGGCTGGCAGGAGCCCCGGATCGTGCCGACGACGGAGTGGGCCCTCCACCCCGCCTCGGCGGTGCTGCATTACGGCCAGGAAATCTTCGAGGGCATGAAGGCCTACCGCCACGCCGACGATTCCATCTGGCTGTTCCGTCCCGAACGCAACGCGGCCCGGTTCGTGAACTCGGCACGCCGGATGGGCATGGCCGTCCTCCCGGAGGACATCTTCCTGGCTTCGGTCGAAGAGCTCGTGAAGCTGGAGCACCAGTGGGTGCCTGCGTCGGAGAACGAGCAGAGCCTGTACATCCGGCCGTTCATGATCGCGTCTGAGCCCTACCTGGGCGTGCGCGAGGCCAACACGTACCGCTATGCAGTGATCGCCACCCCCGCCGGCGCGTACTACTCAGAGCCGGTGAAGCTCTGGATCACCCCCAACTACACCCGCGCCGCCCCCGGCGGCACCGGCACCGCCAAGTGCGGCGGCAACTACGCCGCGTCGCTGATCGCCGCAGAAGAGGCCGCCGCCAACGACTGCGGCCAGGTGCTGTGGCTCGACGGCGCGGAGCGCAAGTACGTCGAGGAATGCGGCACCATGAACATCATGTTCGTGACCGCCAACGGCGAACTTCTCACCCCGCAACTCGGCACCATCCTCCCGGGCGTCACCCGCGAATCCATCCTCACGCTGGCCGCTGATCACGACCTCAAGGTCGTGGAGCGCCTCATCACGATCGACGAGGTGCTCGACGGTGTGGACAGCGGTGAGATCGCCGAGGTGTTCGCGTGCGGCACGGCCGCCGTCGTCACCCCCATCACGGGCTTCAACTCGCCTGCCCGCGGTAAGCAGCAGGTGGGCGATGGCACGCCCGGCCGCAAGACGCGCGAGATCCGCCAGCACCTCGTCGACATCCAGTTTGGGCGCGCCGAGGACAAGCACGGCTGGATGCGCCGGGTCGTCTGAGATGGCCGCGCCCAGCCGCCCGCGGTGGAGTTCGCCGAAGCTCCTCCTGAGCGTTGGTGCGCTGCTGCTCGTCGTGGGAGTGATCGCCACGGTGTTCCCCGGTGGCGACGTTGGAATCATCGCCGGCACGGTGGTGGGAGGCGTGGGTTTGCTCCTGCTCATTGCGGGAATGGTGGTGCCGTTCGCGAGGCGTCCGCGGTGACGATCGCCACGCCGTGGGAAGCTGAAACCCGGGCTGAGGTTCCCCTTCCGGAGTATCCACGGCCCATGCTGGTGCGCCCCGAATGGCTGTGCCTGAACGGCGCGTGGGAGTACCAATTGGCTGGGCCCAGCCGTCGGCTCGACGGCGTGATCACCGTGCCGTTCGCCGTCGAGACCGCGGCATCCGGCGTGCAGCAGGCGTGCCTGCCGGAGGACGTGCTCAGCTATTCGCGGGTGGTGGAGAACCCCTGGCCGGGGCGCCGGGTGCTGCTCAACTTCGAGGCGGTGGATTACCGCTGCCGGGTGCTGATCGACGGCGTGCTCGCCGCCGAGCACACGGGCGGCTATCTTCCGTTCAGCGTGGAGCTGCTCGATGCCCCGCGGTGGCAGGTGGATGTGGAGGTCACGGACCCCTCGGATTCCGGGTTCCAGCAGCACGGCAAGCAGGCGCTGGAGCCGTTTGGGATCTGGTACACCGCGACCTCCGGGATCTGGGGCACCGTGTGGCTGGAGCCGCTGCCCGCCAACGCGGTGACAAGGGTGCTGTGTGAGCCGCGCCGTGGGCTGGATGGGTTCGACGTCACGGTGAGCACCGAGCTGCCGGGCCGGGTGCGGGTGTCGGTGGGGCTGCCCGACGGCGGTGAGGCGGTCGTCGAAGGGCGGGCCGGGGTGCCGCTTCGGGTGGATCTGGCTGAGCCCCGGCTGTGGAGCGCTGATGACCCGCACTTGTATCCCGTGACTGTGACGGCCGGCGAGGATCGCGTGGGGTCGTGGGCTGGGCTCCGGACTGTGGAGATCGGGCCCATTCCGGGGCGCGAGGGCGAAGTGCCGGGAGTGCTGCTGAACGGGCAGCCGGTGCTGCTCAACACGCCGCTGGATCAGGGCTACTGGCCGGAATCCGGCATGACCCCGCCGTCGGATGCGGCGCTGGTGCATGACCTGTCCACCATGAAGGGCCTCGGATTCAACGGGTTGCGGATGCACATCAAGGTCGCCTCCAGGCGGTGGTACCACCACGCCGACACGCTGGGGCTGCTGGTGGTGCAGGACATGGTTTCCGGCGGCAAGCCGCGCGTGGGGCTCAAGGGCTCCGGGCTGGTGCAGGCGTTGGATCTCACGGCGGAAGACCGGAGCCAGCGTGCGATGAAGGCCGCGGGTCGCGGTGACGAGGCCAATCGTGAGGAGTTCCGCCGGGAGTTGGCCGAGATGGTGGAGCTGCTGCGCGTCCACCCATCCATCGTGTGTTGGGTGCCGTTCAACGAGGCATGGGGGCAGTTCGACGCCGCGGGCGCCGCCGAGCAGGTGCGGGCGTTGGACCCCACCCGCCTCATCGACCACGCGTCGGGCTGGTACGACCAGGGAGTGGGGGATTTCAGGTCGCGGCACCGCTATGTTCTGAAGCTGAAGCCGCCGCCGCGCCGGGATGCCCGCCCGTTCTACCTCTCAGAGTTCGGCGGATACAACCTCGCCGTGCCTGGTCACCTGTGGAGCGAGACGGAGAGGTTCGGATACCGGCACTTCGACGACGAGGCTGGGCTCGCCGTCGGGTTGACGAAGCTGTGGCGAGACCAGCTGATTCCCCTGGTGTCGCGGGGGTTGCGGGCGTGCGTGTACACGCAGGTCAGTGATGTGGAGATCGAGACGAACGGGTTGATGACGTACGACCGGAAGGTGCTGAAGGTCGACGCGGCGCTGATGCGCCAACTCAACGCCGAGCTCTACGCAGCCTTTGCTGGTTGAGCCGCCTGCTGTTGCGGGTTGAGGCCCACGCGCCTGCCTCAAGTGTGGTGGCCTGCCTTGCGTCTTGCTGCCTGCCTTGCTGGGAATGGCGCCTGCCTTCTTCGTCGTCGCCTGCGCTATAGGGCAGGCGACGCCACTTAAGGCAGGCGCCTTCGCGCAGAGCCGGATTGTGGTGTGGCGGGTTTCAGGGGCGTTGCGCTGACATGATGGGGCGATGAAGCTCGACCGGCGCACCTGGCTGGTGATCGTGCTGCTCGGGCTCTCCGGGCAGATCGCGTGGAATGTGGAGAACAGCTGGTTCAACACGTTCGTCTACGACGAAATCACGCCTGACCCGCGGCCGATCGCCGCGATGGTCGCCGTGTCCGCGATCGTGGCCACGGTCACCACGCTGGTCATGGGGGCTTGGTCCGACCGCCTTCGGCGCCGCAAGCCGTTCATCGTGATCGGGTACCTGCTCTGGGGCCTGTCCGTCGCCGTCTACCCGGCCGCAGCGGAGGCACGCGCCGTGACCCTGGCCGTCATCTTGGTGATCCTGCTGGATGCGGTGATGACGTTCTTCGGGTCGACGGCGAACGATGCCGCGTTCAACGCCTGGGTCACGGATGCCACTGACGAGCACAACCGGGGGAGGGTCGACGGCGTGCTTCAGGTGATGCCCGTGCTCGCCACCATGATTGGGATGGGCGCCTCGGGGTTCCTCATCGACGCGTTCGGTTACACGCCGTTCTTCCTCACGCTGGGCGGCGTCGTCCTGGTGATGGGTGTCGTGGGTGGCCTGCTGCTGCGCGACCACCCACCCGTCGGGTCCGCGCTCGACCCCGCCCACCCGGACGTCCCCTCCCACCCAGGCAGCCGCGTCAGTTCCGACCCTGGCGTGGGCATCCCCTCCCACCTGGGCGATGGCAAGTTGTGCACCGACTCCGCTGCACAAGTCGCACCTGCCCGGCCCGCCGTCGCACCCAACTCCAGGGGCAAAGGGAAGTTGTGCAGGGACTCCGCTGTACAAGTCGCACCTGCCCGGCCCGCCGTCGGGGTCCGGCAGCTGATCGTGTATGAGTTTTCGCCAGCGCAGATTCGCGCCAACGCGGACCTGTTCCTCGTCTTCACCGCGATGCTGATCTTCAGCACGGGTGTGCAGATCACGTTTCCCTACGAGGTGATCTACCTCAACCACACGCTGGGCATCGACAAGGGCACCGTCGGGGTCATCACGGCGATGGTGGCGCCCGTTCTGGTGCTGTTCGCCTGGCCCATCGGGGCGTTGACGGACCGCGGCCGCGGCTACGCCGTCCTGCTCACCGGATTCCTGGTGGCAGCGGCGGGCACGGCGTTGTTCTCCATGGCCAGTTCGGTTGTTGGGTTGACCGTCATGGCGCTGGTGAAATCCGTCGGGTTCCTGATGATGATCGTGCTGATGGCCTGGCATCGGCACCTTCTCCCGCCCGATGCCCGAGGTGTGTTCCAGGGCATCCGGCTGATCTTCATGGTGCTGCTGCCGATGGTGATTGGGCCCCAGATCGGCTCCGCGCTGATCCGAGCGTTCGGTGAGCCCGCCGTCGTCGACGGGCAGGCCGGGCACCAGCCGCCTGGGCTGATCTACCTGGTGGGGGCCGCCGTCGTGGCCCTTTCTGTGCTGCCGGTGCTGGCGCTGCGCATTCGACGACGCGGCCTCCCGCCCGGCTCTCCCGCCTAGGCAGAGCGAACCTGTGCACCAACTCCGCTGCACAACTCGCATCTGCCCGCGTTGTTCGCCGTCTAACTCGTGGCCGGTGAACTCTCCTTCCCGCATTGAGCCATCGTCTGCCTGTTGCACGTCGCAGGGCTTCATGCGTCCTCGCAGGGCTTCCGGGCGCCGGAAGGCCTGCGAGGATGAGCCAAGGGCTGCGACGTTGTTGACCGACGGTGGGAAGGGCTGCGACGAAGGGTCGAGCCCTGCGACGTTGTGTGGCCGCGGGGGAACGGGTGAGAGCTGCCCGAAGGGTGCTGGGGCAACATGTTGCAACCCGATTAGTTGAAACCTCAACTATCGTGTAGAGTGATCTCAACAGCTTGAGAAAGGCACATCATGCAGTTCGGCATCTTCACCATCGGAGACGTCACCACGGATCCCCTCACGGGCAAGACGCCCAGTGAAAACGCCCGCATCAAGGCCACCGTCGAACTGGCGATGAAGGCCGAAGAGGTTGGGCTTGACGTGTTCGCCACCGGTGAGCACCACAACCCCCCGTTCATCGCGCCGGCCAACCCGCCCATCCTGATGGCGCACCTGGCCGCGAAGACGGAGAAGATCCTCCTCTCCACCGCGACGACTCTCATCACCACCAACGACCCGGTTCGCCTCGCCGAGGACTACGCCTACGCGCAGCACCTCTCCGACGGCCGCATCGACCTCATGATGGGCCGCGGCAACACCGGCCCCGTCTACCCCTGGTTCGGCAAGGACATCCGCGAGGGCATCGGCCTCGCCGTCGAGAACTACTCCCTGCTCCACGCCCTGTGGCGCGAGGAAGTGGTCAACTTCGAGGGCAAGTACCGCACCCCGCTGCACGGCTTCACCTCGACGCCGCGCCCGCTCGACGGCATCCCGCCCTTCGTCTGGCACGGTTCCATCCGCTCGCCTGAGATCGCAGAGCAGGCCGCCTACTACGGTGACGGCTTCTTCCACAACAACATCTTCTGGCCCTCATCGCACACCCGACGCATGGTTGACCTGTACCGCAAGCGCTACGAGCACTACGGCCACGGCAAGTACGATCAGGCGATCGTCGGCCTCGGCGGCCAGGTGTTCATGCGGAAGAACTCGCAGGACGCCGTCAAGGAGTTCCGCCCCTACTTCGACAACGCCCCGGTCTACGGTGGCGGCCCGTCGCTGGAGGACTTCATGCGCGAGACCCCGCTGACCGTCGGCTCGCCCGAGCAGGTCATCGAGCGCGTGCTGAGCTTCCGCGAGTACGCCGGCGACTACCAGCGCCAGCTGTTCCTCATGGACCACGCCGGCCTGCCGCAGAAGGTTGTCCTTGAGCAGCTCGACCTCCTGGGTGAGGTTGTGCAGGTGCTCCGCAAGGAGTTCGCCGCGCTGAAGCCCGCACACGTGCCGGACGCCCCCACCCACGCGAGCATGCTGGCCGAGCGTGGCCCCGTCGTCGACGAGGGCCCGGTCGCCCCGCAGACCGACCGCTGGACCGGCACCCGCGCCGAAGACGGCAACAAGCTCTGACGAGCAAGACGCCCCAAATCTAGATTCGGGGTCTCAGACCGCACTGAATCTAGATTTGGGGCCCATCCAGACCTAGCCACACACGTTTGGCGCCCTTCGACCGGTCGCGTCCTCGTTCCTCGGAGCGACCGGCTCAGGGACCGCCTCCACCAGCTCCACAGGAGAGAAGCATGAAGAAGATCGTCGTGATCTCGGGCGGCCTCGGGTCGCCGTCGTCCACCCGCGTGCTCAGCGACGACATCGTCGCCCGGCTTCGCGAGTCCCTGGCCAGCAAGGGTGAGGAGCTCGAGGTGACCATCGCGGAGCTTCGCGAGCTGGCCCACCCCATCGTCGACGCCATGCTCACCGGGTTCCCCACCGGCGAGCTCGCGCGCATCGTCGACGCGGTGACGGAGGCTGACGGCCTCATCGTTGTCAGCCCCACGTTCTCCGCCTCCATCTCCGGCCTGGTGAAGAGCTTCTTCGACATCCTCGAGATGGACACCCTCAAGGGCAAGCACATCCTGATGGCCGCCACCGGCGGCACTGAGCGCCACTCGCTGATGCTCGAGTTCGCGATGCGCCCGCTGTTCTCCTACCTCGGCGCGCTGCCCGTGCGCACCGCAATCTTCGCCGCGACCGCTGATTTCGGCGGCCCCGGCGTCGGCTCGCTGGGCCGCCGCGTCAAGGCTGGCGCGGAGGAATTCGCCAACGCCCTCGTGGGCTCCGAGCGCAAGGCTGCAGCCGACGAGTTCGTCGACTTTGCCACCCTGCTGGGGAACTGAAGCGCCTATGCTGAGCGACGTGCTTCCTGACCGCCGCCTCCTCCTCGTCCACGCGCATCCCGACGACGAATCCAGCCAATCGGCCGCCACCATGGCCCGCTACCTCGACGAGGGCGCCGCTGTCACCCTGGTGACCTGCACGCTGGGCGAGCTGGGCGAGATCCTGGTGCCCGAATGGCAGCACTTCACCCCGAAGGAGCTGGGCGAGCACCGCATGGCGGAGATTGCCGAAGCCATGCAGGTGGTGGGCGTCACGGATCACCTCTTCCTGGGCGGCCCAGGCCGCTACCACGATTCCGGGATGGTGAACACGGAGACCGGCCGCGCCGGCATCCCCGACGACATGCCCGACAATGCGTTCTGGCTCTCGGATCTCCTCGAGGCTTCGGACTACCTCGTTGAGATCATCCGCAGCCGCAAGCCGCAGGTGGCCGTCACGTATGACCCGCACGGCAACTACGGCCACCCGGATCACATCAAGGCCCACCGCGCCCTGATGTACGCGGTGCAGCTGGCCGCCAGCCCCTCCCATCGCCCAGATCTCGGCGCGCCGTGGCAGGTGCAGCGCGTGCTGTGGAACACCCACAACACGTCGCGCTGGGCCGAGGCCTACGCCATTGCCCGCGAGCGCGGCATCCAGCTCTGGGATTCCGGAGATCATGAGCCGACGGACGAGCAGGTCGAGCGCCGCTTCGGGCCTGATCCGGATCAGATCGTGGCCGCCATCGAGCTCCAGCCTTACCTCGACGTGTGCCGCCGCGCCCTCCTGGTGCACCGTTCGCAGGTGGATCCGACGGCGCCCTTCTGGCAGTTCTTCTCCATCATGCAGGAACTTCCCGACGCGGCTGAGGCCTACCTGTTGGGCGCGGGCAAGCCGTTCCCCGCTGGGGACGGCCCCGCGACATGCCTGTTCGAGGGGCTGGATCCGGACCCCGCCTAATATGGGGGCCATGCTTTCGAAGTTCGCCGCTGCCGCCGTCGCCCTTGCCGCCGCCCTGTCGCTGGCGGCCTGTTCTGACGACGCGGAACCCCCCGCCCCGGATGCGCCTGTGACGAGCACGGATGCGCCGGATGAGGGCTTCACGGGCGACCCTCAAACCGAGAGCATCAAGGTGGGCCCCATGGACGTGACCGTCCCCGTGGGCATCAAGCTGCCGGATGATTCCATCGTCACGGAGAGCCAGGATTTCCACCTCATGATCATCGACGAGGATCCGCAGCACGTCATTGACGAGGTGCGGGCCAGCGCCGAAACTGCCGGCTACGAGATGTACAAGGAGATCACGGAGTCGAAGTTCGTGCTGGTGGGCCACGGCAACGCCGTGCTGCTCGACGCCGTGCCCAACGCCCAGATGATGACCTGGGGGCCGGAAGCCATGAAGGACGCGCTGGGCTGAACGGCCCCCATTTCGGGTGCGGGGCGTGGGCTCGAGATCCCGGCTAGGCTTTTTCCATGACGGACAACCCGCCACCGGGCCCCGGCCGTGTGGTTGCCGGGCGCTACTTGCTCCAGCAGAGGCTGGGGCGTGGCGGCATGTCCACCGTCTGGCGCGCCAGAGACCAGGTGTTGGATCGCGATGTCGCCGTCAAGATCGTGGCCGAGATGGAGGACGCCGAGGTCACCGCTGAGCGCTTCCGTCGAGAGGCGCGCGCCACCGCCGCGCTCAACCACCCCAACATCGTCACCGTCTTCGACGCCGGCGTCGACGACGGCCGCGCGTTCCTCGTCATGGAACTCCTGCCCGGGCACACCCTGGCCGACGAGGTGCGTGCCCGCGGCGCGCTGCCCGTCGAGGAGGTGCGGGAGATTGCCGTGCAGGTGGCCGGAGCGCTGAGTGCCGCGCACGCCGCAGGCCTCGTGCACCGCGACATCAAGCCCGGCAACATCGCCCGCACCGCCGGGGGAGCGGCCAAGGTGTTGGATTTCGGCATCACCCACATCATCGACGAGGGCGCCGCGCACGCCAGCCACCCGCTGACGGCTACCGGCGCGGTGATCGGCACCGCCGCCTTCCTCGCGCCCGAGCAGGCCCGCGGTGAGCGGGTGGACGGCCGGGCGGATCTGTATTCGCTGGGCTGCGTGCTCTATGCCCTGCTCACCGGCCAGCCGCCGTTCCGCGGCGCCACCGCGGTGACCACGATGATGATGCATGCCACCGAGCCCGCGCCGAGGGTGTTGGGGGCGAGGCCAGACCTGCCCGAGGGGTTCGCCGTCGTGATCCAGGCGATGCTCCAGAAGGATCCCAACGACAGGCCCCAGAGCGCGGATGCGGTGGCGCGCGCCATCCGGGCCCAGACCCCTGAGGAGGCGGCCGCCTACCTCCCCGTGCCCGGGGCCAACGACGACACGACGGTGATGCCGGCGCGGGCTGCCACCCCCGCAGACCCCGCCGATGCCGAGGAGCCCTTCCAGATGGAGGAGGCCGAGGGCCGTCGCACCCGCCTGCTGATCGGCATGGTGGCCGTGGCGCTGCTGGTGGCCGCGGGGTTTGCCTGGTGGCTCCTCAGCCAGAACGCGTCCCTCT
>JAUNUF010000028.1 GCA_030538315.1 Propionibacteriaceae bacterium | reverse complement strand
ACGAAATCAACCGCGCGCCCGCCAAGGTGCAGTCGGCAATGCTCGAGCTGATGGCAGAGAAGCAGGTCTCCATCGGCGGCGTCACCTACCCGGCGCCCAAGCCGTTCATCGTGATCGCCACCCAGAACCCCATCGAATCCGAAGGCGTCTACCCGCTGCCCGAGGCCCAGCGCGACCGCTTCCTCGTCAAGGTGGACGTGCCCTATCCGCGCGGCAACGAGGAACTTGAGATCCTGCGCCGCATGTCGGTCACCCCACCGGTTGCTGAGCGCGTGCTCAACCCGGAACTCGTGCGCCACCTGCAGGACATGGCTTCGAACGTGTTCGTCCACAATCTGGTGGCCGAATACATCGTGCGCCTCGTGCTCGCCTCGCGCACGCCGTCGGATTTCAACATGCCAGATCTCGAAGGCGTCATCCAGATTGGCTGCTCGCCTCGCGCCACGCTGGGCCTCGTCGCCGCAGCCCGCGCGCTTGCGCTCATCAACGGCCGCGACTACGTGCTGCCCACCGATGTCCAGGCCGTGGCCAAGGACGTGATGGCGCACCGCATCGTGCTGGGCTTCGACGCCGTGGCAGACAACATCAACCCCGCAGACGTGGTGGAACGGATCATCGCCATGGTGCCGGCACCCACGCCCGTGTGGAACGAGCAGCAGCGCCAGGCCAGCCATCAGGCGCACGCGCACCAGCCCGGCCGGAGCTGATCCTTGGCACAGCCGGGCTTCACCTACGACGGCCCCCCCACGGGGCCGCCGTTGGCCGTGCCCAGCCGCGAAGGCGCCGAATATTCGGTGCTGCGCCCACCCACCGGCCCCACCGTCCCGCTCAACAAGCTGGCACCGGAAGCGGCCTTGCGCCGCCTGGAGTTGACCGTGGTTCGACGGCTCGAGGGCTTCCTCCAAGGCGACCATCTGGGCTTGCTGCCCGGCCCCGGCACGGATACCAACGACGCCCGCATCTACCACCCTGGCCAAGACGACGTGCGCAAGATGGATTGGGCCGTCACCGCCCGCACCACCGTGCCCCACGTCCGCGACACCATGGCGGACCGCGAGCTCGAGGTCTGGGCACTGCTCGACGTGACGCCGTCGATGAACTGGGGCACGGAAGGCATCACCAAGCGAGATCTCGGGATTGCGGCCATCGCCACCATCGGATTTCTCTCCCAGAAGATGGGGGATCGCTTCGGCGGCATGATGATGCTGCCCGGTGAGGTCAAGAGGCTTCCGGCCCGCTCTGGCCGCACCGCCCTCTACGGGCTGCTGCGCAAGATGCTGACCGAACCGATCGTGCCAGACAACACCCCCGGCACCCTCGAACTGGAAGACGGCATCGAGCAGCTCACCCGCTCGCAGCGTCGCCGCGGCATGCGCGTGGTGGTGTCGGATTTCCTCACCCCCGGGGATTCCGAACTGGATCCGACGGTGGCCCCGCCCTGGGAGCGGGCCATTCGGCGCCTCGCCGTGCGCAACCAGGTGCTCTGCATCGAGGTCATCGACCGCCACGAACTCGAGTTCCCAGACGTAGGGGAGATGCTGATCCGAGACCCGGAAACCTCCTTCGCCCGTTACGTCAACACCTCCGACGACGCGGCCCGGCGCCGGATGGACGCCGCCTCGCGTGCCCAGCGGGAGCGGATCAAGGTGGCGCTTCGACGCGCCGGTGCCGGCCACATCCAGCTGCGCACGGACCGCGACTGGGTCACCGACATCGCGCGCTTCGTGCTGCACTACCGCAAGGTGGCGGGCATGCTGCACCAACCCCCGCAAGGGGTGAGCAAGTGATGTGGAGCTGGATTCCCGAGTTCGACAACCCCGAGCGGCTATGGACGCTGGCGCTTCTTCCGGTGCTCATCATCGCCTACCTCATCCTGCTTCGGTTGAAGGGCCGAGTGGCGCTGCGCTTCACCAACACTGGCATGCTCGGCCGCGTTGTCGGCACGCAGAAGCGCTGGACCCGGCACGTGTTCGTGGCCATGTCGCTGTGTTCGCTGGTGGCGCTGGGCCTGGCCTACGCCAATCCGCTGGGCACGGAGAAGATGCCGCGCGAGCGGGCCACCATCGTGATGGTCGTCGACGTGTCTCGTTCGATGTCGGCCGAAGATGTGTCACCGAACAGGCTCGACGCGGCCAAGCAGGCCGCCGTCGAATTCGTCCAGGAACTGCCGGATTCGTTCAACGTGGCCGTGGTGGCCATGTCGGGCCGACCCACCGTCGCCATCCCACCGACGACGGATCGGGGCGCCACGGAACGTGCAATCGGGGCGTTGGAACTGGAGGACGGCACCGCCATTGGTGATGCGATCACCTCGGCCCTCAAGGCTGTGGAGATGGCCCCGCCCGGCGAGGACGGCGCGGACGACGCCCCCGCCATGATCGTGATGCTCTCGGACGGCACGAACACCGAAGGGCCAGAGCCACAGGAGCCCGCCGCGCAGGCGAAGGCGCAGGAGATCCCCATCTTCACGATCGCCTACGGCACCCAGAACGGATTCGTCGACATCGACGGGCAGCGGGAGAACGTGGCGCCGGACACGGCCACCCTCAAGGAACTGGCAGAACTGACCGACGGGCGCGCCGTGGATGCAGACAACCGGGCAGCGCTGGCCAACGCCTACCGCGACATTGGATCGGTGATCGGCTACGAGGACGTGGCCAAGCCCATCACTGCCACCTACGCGTTCGTGGCGCTCGGGTTCGCCGTCGTTGCCGCGCTGGGCGCAGTTTTCATGGCGGCGAGGTGGCCCCGATGATGCCGCTGATGATGGAGTTCATGGCCCCGCACCGCCTGTGGGGCCTGGCGATCATCCCGATCATCGCCGTGCTGTACGTGGTGCTCGCGTTCCGCACCTCGCGGCCACGGCCGATGAGTTCGAGGCTGCGGCTGGTGGTGCCGAAGGACGCCGCGTGGAAGCGCCACGGGGCGGTGCTGCTGGCGCTCCTCTCGCTGGCCGCGCTGATCATCGCCTGGGCCATTCCCAAGGACTACGTGGACCAACCTCGGGACCGGGCCACCGTCGTGGTCTCCATCGACGTGTCGTGGTCCATGGAGGCAAAGGACGTGGAGCCGGATCGCTTGGTGGCGGCCCAGAACTCCGCCAAGGCGTTCGTCGATTCCCTGCCGCCCCGGTTCAATGTGGCGCTCGTCTCCTTTGCGGGCACGGCAGATCTCGTGGTGCCACCCACCATCGACCGCGGCGTGGTGCATCGCGCCATCGATTCGCTGTTGTTGGCTCCGTCGACTGCCGTGGGCGAGGGCGTGTACCGAAGCCTTGACGCGTTGAAACTGGTGCCTCCGGATCCTGACAACCCAGATGATGTGGCGCCAGCCGCCATCGTGTTGCTCTCCGACGGCGCCACCAACATCGGCCGAAGTTCCGGCGGAGCGGCGGAGAAGGCCAAGGAACAGAACGTGCCGGTCTACACGATCGCCTTCGGCACCGACAACGGTTACGTGGAGCAGGACGGTCAGCGGCAGCGGGTCGCCGTCGACCACTGGGAGCTCAGCGAGATCGCCCGGCTCTCCGGCGGCAAGAAGTACGCCGCTGAATCCGCCGGCCAGCTCAACGAGGTCTATGAGGCCATTCGCCAATCGGTGGGTTCTGAGCGCGTGCCTGCGGAGGTCACCGATCGCTACGCTGGCCTGGCCATCATCTTCGCGGTACTGGCCGCGATGGGCGTCATCTCGCTGGGAGCGAGGTGGCCGTGAGCATCGCCGAGAACATCGCAGGTGTTGAACGACGCATCGTGGACGCGTGCCGCGCTGTGGGGCGCGACCCGTCGGAGGTGCGCCTGCTGCCGGTGTCGAAGACGAAGCCGCCGGAGGCGGTCGTCGAGTTGGCAGGGCTGGGTTACCGCCTGTTCGGTGAGAACAAGGTGCAGGAGGCTTACGGGAAGTGGGAGGTGCTGCACGAGCAGCACCCGGAGATCCAGTGGGCGGTCATCGGGCACCTGCAGACGAACAAGGCCAGGGTCGTGGCCCGGTTCGCTTCCGAGTTCCAGGCTCTGGCGTCTGTGCGGGTGGCGGCGGAGCTGGACAAGCGCCTCCAGGCCGAGGGGCGTCAGCTCGACGTGTTGATCCAGGTCAACTCCTCAGGCGAGCCGCAGAAGTTCGGCGTCGACCCCGACGAGGCGGTGGCGCTGGCACGAGAGCTCAAGCCCTTCGACGCGTTGCGCGTGCGCGGGCTGATGACCTTGGCGTTGTTCTCGGATGACCATGAGGCTGTCGGCGCTTGCTTCCGGCGCATGCTCGTTGTGCAGGAGCGGCTCCGCACTGAGGTGGGCGACCTCTCCGACTGGAGCGACCTGTCGATGGGCATGTCGGGCGACTTCGAACTGGCGATCGCCCACGGCGCCACGACGGTGCGCGTGGGCCAGGCGATCTTCGGCGACCGCCTGGACCCCAACGCCTACTGGCCAGGTATCACTGCGGGTTGAGGGTCCTTCGACCCATCGCGCTGCTCGTTCCTCGCAGGCGATCGGCTCAGGAACCGAGGTTCTCGATCTCCAAGACGGGGACGTCGTCGCTCTGCTCCATCCCGAACACCTGCTCGAGGAACGAGACCTGCGCCTCCAGCGCCTGACGCCGCGCGGCCATGCCGCGGAAGCCGTGGCCTTCGCCGTCGAACATCACCAGCGCCAGCGGAAGCCCCTTGGCGCGCACCGCGGCCGCCATCTCTTCTGCCTGGTTGGGCGGGACCACCTTGTCGTCGCGGCCCTGCAGGATCAACATGGGCGTGGTCAAGTTTTCGAGGTGGTTGATGGGGGAGCGCTCCTCATAGACGCGGCGGCCCTCGGGCCACGGCGCGATGAGCCCGTCGAGGTAGCGGGATTCGGCCTTGTGCGTGTCGGTTGCCAGCGTGGGCAGGTAGCCGATGCCGTAGCGGCTCACGCCAGCGGCGTAGACGTCGGTGGTGGTGAGTGAGCGCAGGGTGGTGAAGCCGCCCGCGCTGCCGCCCGTGATGGCGACCCGCTTCGGATCTGCCAACCCTTGGCCCGTGACTGCGCGCACAGCTGCGGCTACATCCTCAACGTCGAGCTCGCCCCAGCGGCCTTTCAGGCGCTCGCGGTACTCGCGGCCGAAGCCGGTGGAGCCCGAGTAGTTGACGTCCAGCACCGCGAAGCCGCGCGACACCCAGAATTGCGTGGCCGCATTGAAGGAGGCGTTGGCCATCGCCGTCGGGCCGCCGTGCGTGAGCACGATCATCGGTGGATTCTCCACCTCAGGCACGTAGAGCCACGAGTGCACGGGGCCGGCCGGTCCTTCCGCCCAGACGGCGGTGGGAGCCGCCACGAACTCCTCGGCCGCGCGGGTGGGCCCGGCAAGAATCTGGCGGTCACCGTTGGCGCGGATCTCGATGAGGGTGGACGGGCGGTCCGCCCACTCGGCCACCACGTAGACGCAATCGCGGTAGCCCGCGAGCGATTCGATGTCTGTGGTGCCGGCCAGTGGATAGGAGACCTGATTGTTATCCACGTTCCACAGCGCCAGCACGCCCTTGCCGTCGACGTACTCCACGCTGGCGATGAGGCGTTCGCCCACCACGGCGGCGACGGGGCGGTTCAGCACCCAGGTAGGCCCGGCGCAGTCGTGATCGACGCGCCACTCGTTGCCGCCCTCGACGCGCCAGTTCCAGAATCCGGATTCGTCGGTGACGTAGGCGCAAGCCTCCAAGTCACGCACGCCCAACGGGTACTGCGCAGAGACGCCCTCCTTGGAGTAGGCGGGGTAGGCGTCCCAGAAGTCGCCGATGGGCGCCTTCCATACCTCCGCGGTGTCCCAGCTCATGTCGGGGTGGTTCCACTGGTACCACGCCACGAACCTGCCCATCACGGTGGGGCCGGCGTAGAAATCTGCGCCAGTGGCGATGACGCGCCCCGCCTCAGGCTTGGTGGAGCTGAGGGGAATCGTGACGATCTCCGTGCGCGGCTCGGGCTCTGCGGAGTGATCCTCGCGGACGGCCAGCAGGAAGTTGTTGGCAACGCTCAGGTGGAGGCCGCCGTACACAAACTCCGAATCAGGGGGTGTCAGGGCGCGGCGCTCGCCGGATTCGTCCAGCAGCCACACCTGGCGGGTGCGGTCGTCGCAGTAGGCCAGCAGCTCTCGGTTCGCGGAGTAGGCACCGCCGCCGTACTCCATGGTGCGGGCGCGCACATTCGCCTCGGGCGTCAGGTCAGTCACCACGCCGTCGTGGTTTCGGAACCGGACCGTGACCCGGCCGTCCTCGGCCGCGATGGTCGCCAGCCAAAGCACCCCGTTCCTGGTGGCCTGCACCTGGGAGATGGCGTCCGGGTAGTTGAGCACTGATTCGAGGCTTGCGCGCATGATCACCAGCGTAGCCGCGCCCCCTGCCATTGCGTGTCGGATGCAAACCTGGGCACAATGGGGCCACACCGACTGGCTGGGCTTGATCGCAGGGGAAGGCAATCCAGCCCAACCAGGAGGTACAACTCATGTTTGCTCAGCAGACGAATAGCCAGACCCAGGGGATGATCCTCATCCACTCGGCGTCGGCAGCGCTGTGCCCTCACATCGAATGGGCACTCGGCTCGGCGCTGGGCCGCCGCATTGAACTTGAATGGACCGGGCAGCCGGCAGAGGTTGGGGCGCGCCGCAGTGAGTCCTCTTGGACTGGATCCGTCGGCACTGGTGCCGTGCTCGCGTCGGCTTTGGCGCAGATCGGGAAGCTGCGCTTCGAAATCACCGAGGAGCCGTCGGGTGGCTCCGACGGCCAGCGCTACTGCTTCACACCCTCCTTGGGCGCCTTCACCGCCATCACTGGCATCCACGGCGACATCCTCGTGCCGGAGGATAGGCTCAAGCACGCCGTCGCCAACGACGCGCTGGGTAGTGAACCGCTCCAGCTCGCGCTCGAGCGTCTGCTCGGCGTGCCATGGGACGAGGAGCTCGACGTCTTCCGCTTTGCGGCCGAAGACGCGCCGGTGCGGTGGCTGCACCAAGTCGTGTGACCAGTCGCGACTGGGCCCGGCGAAGCACAAGCCAAGCCGTTCTGGTACCTGCTGAACTTCAAACCGACCAACCCCACCAACCCGCTGGCCGCCGCCGCCGAATACCAGAAGCTCCTCGGACAGCTGCAAGCCAGCACCGAAACCGCCCTCAACGAAGCGGCTGCGCGACGCTTCGACCCCAACAAGCAGCGGATCTTCACCCACGACGGCCCCGGCCCCTTCGGCCAGCTCGACCCACGACGCCGACGAAGAGGCGTCCCGCGAGAAACTCGAGGCACTTCCTGACCATCTGCAGCGCGAGATCCTCGGCAAGTCCCGCTTCGAGGCGTACAAGGCCGGCGCCTACCCCATGCGCGACTGGTGGCAGCGCGTCGAACACTGGGAACCTGACCCCGAGACCGGAAAGCTCGTCAAGGCGTGGAGCGACTCCTCGGCCGGAGCGAGAGCCTTGTCTGGATCCCGAAGGACCCGAGTCGCCCCACTCATGACTTCCTGTGGGTGAATCATGGCTCGGCGCGCACTGAGATGAAGACCCCTCGCTCCTACAGGTACGAATCCATCCGGGGCAGGATCCACGACGCCGTCAAGAGCGCCAAACAGCACGGCATCACCAAGGACGTCTTTCTCATTGACCTCGGCGACGAGAAACTCCTGCCGGCGCTGCGCAGCCAGTTGGCCCGATACAACCAGGATCGCCAGCGATACCAGATTCGGGAACTGTGGATCATGTCGGCCGATGGTCGACGCCTCGAGCGCATCCATCTGCAGTGAAGAGAACGAGGTTGCCGTCCCCCCGCGGAGCGGAGGCGCAACCTCGTCGAGGCCAAGTTTACCACCCACGTCCCGAGATGGGACCGGCCCACAAGGGAGACGCCGAGATGGCTGACGAAACCCCCACCACTCTGCCCAGATCACGGCAGCCATCGAGCAGTTCGTGACCGCCAACCCTCGATTCGCTGCCGCCCCGCAGCAGCAACGCCAACCCGGAGCCCGCGACGCGGCCGCCGGCGGCACCCGTCGGCCGTTCCATGGATGACATCATCCGCGGCCGCTGATCCACACCAAGAACAAGAGAGGCAACAACCATGACCGCAGGTGTGTACGACCAGAGGATCCTCCGCGAGAACGTCCCCGTTCCCGTCAGATCGTCAACGAAATCATCCAAGAGGCACCGAAGCAGTCGGTGGCCCGAGCGGGCCCGCCGCTGGCTGACAGACATTCTGGGCACCCTCGACCCTCATGAGCATCTTCATCGTCGTGCGCAACAGCCGCGCGCAGGAGGATTCGGGACAGGCGGAGCTCCTGGCGTCAGGCGTCATGGGCCGACACACGCGGTTGTTGGTGGCAGTCGCCCTGCCCATCGGCGTGTTCCTGCTCATCGCCTTCGCCGGCTACCGCCGCCGGGACATCATCTAGCTCAGTCGGTGACGTTCTCGTTGGTGACCACGACGGCGACGTTGTGGCCGCCGAAACCAAACGAGTTGTTGACCGCGGCGAGGTCGCCGTCGGGCAGCGTGCGGTTCTCCGTGGCCACATCGATGCCCAGGTCAGGCTCGATGTTGTCGACGTTGATGGTGCCGGGCACCTCGCGGTTCTTCAGCGCCAGCACGGTGGCCAGGGTCTCGAGCGCGCCGGCGCCGCCGAGGAGGTGGCCGGTCATCGACTTGGTGGAGTTGACGACGACGTGATCGGCGTGCTCGCCAAGAGCGTTGCGGATGGAGCCGGCCTCGGTGACGTCGCCCTGGGGGGTGGAGGTGCCGTGAGCGTTGACGTGCACGATCTCGGCGGGGGTGAGCCCTGCCTCCTGCAGGCCGCGGGTCATGGCCAACGACTGGCCGTAGCCCTCGGGATCAGGCTGCACCAGATCGTGGCCGTCGGCGGAGATGCCGGCGCCGCGGAGCGTGCCGTAGATCTTGGCGCCGCGAGCCTTGGCGGAATCGAGGCGCTCGAGCACCATCATCGCTGCGCCCTCGCCCAGCACGAAGCCGTCGCGGTCCACGTCCCACGGACGCGACGCGCGGGTGGGCTCGTCATTGCGACGCGAGAGCGCCTGCATCTTGGCGAACGCCCCAATGGGCAGGGGGTGGATGACGGCCTCGCCGCCTCCCACCACGACGACGTCGGCGCGGCCCAGGCGGAGCATGTCTAGGCCCCACGCGATGGCCTCGTTCGAGGAGGCGCACGCGGAGACGGGGGTATGGATGCCGGCGCGGGCGCCGATCTTCAGGCCAAGGTTCGCGGCAGGCGCGTTGGCCATGAGCATGGGGATGGTGAACGGGGAGACGCCGCGAAGGCCCTTGTCGTTCATGTTGTCCCATTGCCCGAGCAGGGAGTGAAGGCCGCCGATGCCCGTGGCACACACCACGCCCAGCCGGTCGCGGTCCACGGGGTTGTCCTCGCCGAGGCCGAACCCGGCGTCGGCCCAGGCCTCAAGGCCCGCGACCATGACGAGCTGCGTCGAGCGGTCCAGCTTGCGGGCCTCGACGCGGGGGAGTACCTCGCCGGGGTCGACGGCGGCTTTGGCCGCGATCTGGACCGGGAGGTCTTGAGCCCACTCCTCCTCGAGGGCAACCACGCCCGAGCGGCCGGCAAGCATGGCCTGCCAGGTGCTGCTGATGTCGCCGCCCAACGGCGTGGTGGCGCCGATGCCGGTGATCACGATGGTGTCGGACATGGTTCTCCTCGAAGAGATCAGGTTTGGTGGAAAGCTTGGGGCCCTTCGACCGGGTGCGCTGCTCGTACCTCGCAGGCACCCGGCTCAGGGACCGGCGTCAGTTCGCTGCGCGCTCGATGTAGGCGACGGCGTCGCCCACGGTCTTAAGGTTCTTGGCGTCCTCGTCGGGGATCTCCATGTCGAACTTGTCCTGGAGGTCGTTGATGATCTCGAGCATCGACAGCGAGTCGACACCCAGGTCGTCGACGAACGACTTGTCCATGGTGACGTCCTCAACAGCGTTGCCGTTGATGTCGTTGACGACCTCGGCGATGCCTGCGCGGATCTCTTCGGTGCTGGCCATGATGGCTCCTTCTTTCCTGTGGGTGGGTGAGGGTGTGGTGGTGATCAGGGCAGGATCACGGTCTGGCCGGCGAACACGAGGCCCGCGCCGAAACCGATGATCAGGGCACTGTCGCCGCTCTTGGCCTGCCCGGATTCGAGCAGGGCCTCCATCGCCAGCGGTACTGAGGCCGCAGACGAATTGCCCATGCGGATGATGTCGCGTCCAACCACGACGTCCTCGGGCAGCTTGAGGTGGCGCAACATCGAATCCGTGATCCGGTTGTTGGCCTGGTGGGGGATGAAGCAATCCAGTTCCTCAGGGGTGAGGCCGGATGCTTCCAAGGTTTCGACGGCCTTCTCGACGATGGAGCCGGTGGCCCACTTGAAGACCTGCTGGCCATCCATGTGGATGTAGGGGTCTTGCCCGTCCTCCAGGGTGCGCCAGTCGTCGATCTCGATGACCTCATGCGCATCCGGCTTGGAGCCCCAGACGGTGGGGCCGATCGCCGGCTCGTCCGAGGGGCCGATGACGACGGCGCCCGCGCCGTCGGCGAAGAGGAACGCAGTGGAGCGGTCATTGATGTCGGTGAAGCGAGAGAGCACCTCGACGCCGAGGACGAGCACGTGCTTGGCGGAGCCGGCGCGCACCAGGCCCTCAGCGACTCCGACGCCGTAGGAGAAGCCGGCGCAGGCGGCGGAGATGTCGAACGCGGCAGGTGATTCCATGCCGAGCTTGTCGGCCAGGATGACGGCCAGCGACGGAGTCTGCATGAAGTGGGAAACGGTGGACACGATGATCGCGTCGATGTCGGTGGGCTGTAGGCCAGCCCGCTCGATGGCCTTGGAGGCGGCCTCGACACCGAGGGTCTCGGCGTCTTCGCCCTCAGCGGCCCAACGGCGTTCCGTCATGCCGGTGCGCTGTTGGATCCACTCCGGCGTGGAGTCGATCATCGTGCACATCTCTTCGTTGGTCACGACGCGGCTACCGCGGGCCCCACCCACGGAGAGGATGCGCGCATACTGTGCGCCGGTTGCGGTCTTCAGTGCCACGGTGCTCACTTCGATTCGGTGTGGTTGGCGACGAAGGCACGGGCCTCGTCGAGTTGATCTGGCGTGTTGAGGTTGAACAACTCAACACCTTTGAGGTTGCGCTTGGCGATGCCCGTGAGGGTGCCAGCGGGGGTCAGTTCGAGCAGGCCCGTCACGCCGCGCTCCGCCATGGTCTCCATGCACAGGTCCCAGCGCACCGGGTTGGCCACCTGGTTGACCATGCGGCTGAGCGCATCAGCGCCGGATTCGACAACGGCGCCGTCGCGGTTGGACAGCAGGGCGACGACAGGCTCACCCGGGGTGACGCCGTCGGCCACCTGCTGGAGGTGTGCGACGGCGGGCTCCATGTGCACGGTGTGGAAGGCGCCCGCGACGCTCAGCGGAAACAGGCGAGCGCGACGTGGCGCGTTGGCTGCCAACTCCTCCAACTGTTCGACGGTGCCCGCGGCCACGATCTGACCGGAGCCGTTGTTGTTGGCGGGGGTGAGCCCGGCGGCCTCGATGGCGGCGAGCACCTCGTCGCGGTCACCACCGATGACGGCGGTCATGGAGGTGGGGCGCACGGCGGAGGCCTCGGCCATCGCCTTGCCACGCTCACGCACGAGGATCAGCGCGTCGTCGTCGGAGATGGCGCCCGCGAGGGCCATGGCCGCAAGTTCACCGACGGAGTGCCCGGCCAGCGCGCCCACCTTGGCCACGTCGTCGCCCAGCAGCGCGCGGCCAGTCAGCAACGCGGAGGCGACGAGGAGGGGCTGCGCGATGGCGGTGTCGCGGATGGTGTCTGCGTCAGCCTCGGTTCCGAAGTGGGCGAGGTCGATGCCGCTCACCTCCGACAGCCGCGCCAACTGGGCCGCGAGGGCCGGATCAGCGATCCACGGCGCGAGGAAACCTGGGGTCTGGGCGCCTTGTCCGGGCGCAGCAATCACGAGCACGTATCAACCTTGCCCGGTGAACCGGCCGGGCACGGGATCGAATGTCACGAAAATGTCACGGGTGTCGTTGTCACTTCCCCACAAGAGCTGGTGGGAAGGCGCGGAGCTTGCAGTGCCGCCGCCCTGTTTGGTCCTCACAGCTACGAGTTCAAGCGCCCCAAGGTGATCGCCATGCGCAGCACGTAGGCCTCGCGGGCATCTGCCGGGTTGTAGCCGGTCACGTCCTGAATGCGCTTCAGGCGGTAGCGAACGGTGTTGGGGTGCACGAACAGCGCACGGGCCGTGGCCTCCATCGAGGAACCGCAATCCAAGAACCCAACGCAGGTCTCAAGCAGTTCCTTCGACGCAGCCAGCGAGGGGTAGATCTCCCCGGAGAGGGCTCGGCGAGCGTGCCCGTCGCCGGCCAACGCGCGCTCCGGCAACAGGTCGGCAGACAGGAGAGTGGAGGGGCCCTCTGGCCAGGCTCGGGCTGCTCTATAGCCGGATGCCGCAGCCCGCGCGGAGCGGGGCGCGCCTGCGAGGTTGTCCGCCGTCGGGCCAACCACGACGGGGCCCGGCGCGAAGTGGTCGTGCAATTGGCTGATGCGCTCGCAGGTGTCCACGGGGTCGCCCACGCCGTCGCCGCCGAAGATGCACACCAGACGATCGCCTTGCGGTGCGGCGAGCATCTCCAAGTTGAGCTTGGCGGCGGCGCGCCGCAGCGTCTCGAGCACGTCCGCGTCTGGGGCACCACCGATGGCCACCACCACCTTGGAATCAGGGTCCCATCCCAGGGTGGAGGCGCGCGACATCACGGATTCGTCGGTCTCTGCCCGCACCACCGCGTCGACGATGGTGGCCTCGATCCGGGAGTCCCACGCCCCGCGTGCCTCAGCCGCCCGGGCGTAGATGGCGGCGGCCGCGAAAGCGATCTCGCGGGAGTAGTGCACGATGCCCAGCTGCAGTGGCTGACGGTCGCCGCGGGGGAGCAGGTGCTGGATCTGTTCCTCCACCACTTCGGTGGTGGTGCGCACCAGATCAACCGTCTGCTGCAGCGTGATGCGCCGGGCCATCACGCGCGGCGCCGCGTCGAAAATGGATTCCGGGACAAAGGGCTCGCCTGAGAACCATGTCACGAAGCCATCGATCCCGGAGCGGGCGAGGATACCGATCCACGAGCGCGATTCGGCGTCCAACTGCCCAAACCACTCGTGCCGAGCCACCATGGCCGTAAGGGTGGCGGTGTTCATCTCGGAGGTGGCGGCCGTGAGCCGCTTCAGGAGTCCGGCGCGGGCGCGCGAGGAGGAGATGAGCGCGGGGGCGGTGCCTGGGCGGGGATCCATTCCGACAGCCTAGTGCCGCTCGGTAGGGTGGGAGCGTGAGTCGCGAGGTGTTGGTCATCGGGATGGGTCCTGGCGGGTTTGGCCAGTTGACGCTGGACGCCGTTGCCGCCATGAATCGCGTCGACGTGTTTCTGGTGGCGGATACCAACGAGGATCGTTCGGATCTGGTGTGGCGGCGTAGCGAGTTCATCCGGCGGCACGTGAAGCGCGCCCACCGGATCGTGACGGTGCTGGATCCTGCCCACGAGACGGATCCTTCGGTGCTCGATGCGGCACGGCTTGCCACGTACCGCCAGATCATTTCTGGCTTGCCGCAGGGCTCCGTGATCGGATTCCTCGCATGGGGAGACCCGGCACTCTATGACTCCGTGCTGCGGGTCATCGATGCTTTGAAGGCCACCCTGCCGCTTCGGGTCAAGGTGATTCCGGGCGTCAGTTCTCTCCAGGTGCTGGCTGCCGCCCACCAACTGGCTCTGCAGGGCGCACCCGTTCACCTGACCACGGGTGCTCGCCTGCTGGGGGAATACCGGCCTGATCTGGGCGACGTGGTGGTCTTCGAGGATCCGGAGTTGGCATGCCGCGGGCTCAGCATGGAGTTCCCGGATCTGGAGATCTACTGGGGTGCCTACCTGGGCTCGGACGAAGAGGTGTTGGCCAACGGCCCGTTGGCCAAGGTGATCGATGAGATCACGCGCCTGCGTGCACAGCTTGAAGAGCATCACGGTTGGGTCCACGACATCTACCTCCTGCGCCAGCCCGCCCTCTAGTCTTGGGGCATGAAGCAGAGCCTCATCCCCGGTTTGACCGCGAGCGTCGAGGTGGTCGTCGACGACTCCCTCACCGTGCCGCACGTGAGCGACAAATACCCCGGTTTCGCTGAGATGCCCAGCGTGTTCGCCACCGGATACATGGTGGCCTTCGCCGAATGTGCGGCCATGGCTGTGATCGCTGAACACCTCGAAGAAGGCGAGAGCTCAGTCGGCGTGCACGTGGACATCGCGCACACTGCGGCAACCGCCGTCGGGATGACCGTGATCGCCACGGCAGAACTGCTGGAGGTGGACGGTCGGTTCCTGACGTTCCGCGTTGATCTCGTGGATGACGCCGGGCCCATCGGGGGCGGCTCCCACAAGCGGGCTGTGATCCTGCGCGACAAGTTTGACGCTTCAGTCGCGAAACGGGCTGCTGGGTGAGCTGCTGAAGCTCACCACCACTAGGCTCTGTGACCATGAACTCATCTGCCGGCGCAGGCCGCGTGACACTGCTGGGCGGCGGCCCAGGCGATCCTGACCTCATCACCGTGGCGGGGCTCAAGGCGCTCCAACGCGCGGACGTCATCGTCTACGACCGGCTCGTGCCGTTGCCACTCCTCGAGGAGGCGAAGCCCGGTGCGGAGCTCATCGAGGTGGGCAAGGTGCCGCGCGGCCCCTTCACGCCTCAGGAGCGCATCAATGAGATCCTCATCGAACAAGCCTCCGCCGGCAAGGACGTCGTGCGGTTCAAGGGCGGAGACTCGTTCGTGTTCGGCCGCGGGGGAGAGGAATGGCTCGCCCTGCAGGCCGTCGGTATCCCGGTGAGCATCATCCCCGGCATCTCGTCGTCCATCGCGGCGGCCGAGCTGGCCGGCATCCCAGTGACGCACCGGGGAGTGTCCACCGGCTTCACGGTGGTCTCCGGCCATGTGGGCCCCAGCGACGAACGCAACGACGTGGCCTGGGACAAGCTCGCCACCGCCGGCAACACCATCGTCATCCTCATGGGCGTGAAGAACCTGCCCGAGATCACGGAGGCCCTTCGCGGCCATGGTTTGGCGGCCGACACCCCGGCTGCGGTCATCGCGGACGCCGCGCTCCCCACCACCAGGGTGCTGCGAGGCACGATGGCAGACATCGCCCAGCTCGCCGTCGATCAGGATGTGCAGCCGCCGGCGGTCGCGGTGATCGGTGCCGTGGCGGGCCTCGGCATCGGAGTGTCGTGACGCAGATCCTCCCCCTGGGAGATCTTCACTCGCACACCACATGGTCCGACGGCGGGGCCACCGTCGCAGAGATGGCCTTGGCCGCGGAGGCACTCGGGCACGAATACCTGGCCGTGACGGATCACTCGCCACGGCTGAAGGTGGCACGCGGGCTCACCCGGGAGCGGCTCATCGCGCAGTGGGACGAGATCGACGCTGTGCAGCAGGAGCTTCAGGTACGCCTTCTCAAGGGCATCGAGGTGGACATCCTCTCGGACGGTGCATTGGATCAGGGCACCGATGTGTTGGCACGCCTCGACATCGTGGTGGCCTCTGTCCATTCGGGGTTGGATGACGACCCCGCAACCATGACCCGACGCATGGTGGCCGCCGTCGCGAACCCCCACACCACGGTGCTGGGGCACTGCACCGGCCGCAAGCGCAGGCCAGACAAGACGTGGCGCCCCGAGAGCCGCTTCGACGCTGAGATGGTGTTCGCGGCCTGCGAGATGTTCGGCGTTGCCGTGGAGATCAACTCGCGGCCGGACCGGGCAGATCCGCGGTTGGAGTTGCTCGACCTGGCCAACGACATTGGGTGCCTGTTCGCCATCAATACCGACGCGCACTCGCCCGAACAGCTCGGATACCAGCCGCTCGGAGTGGCTCGCGCCATGGAGGCTGGCATCCACCCCGACCGGATCATCAACACGTGGCCCATGGAGCAACTCCTGCGGCACGCGCACCGTTTCGCCAGTGCGCGCTAGGGTTGACCTATTGCGCGCTGAGCGCCCTTGCACCTGCCGAATCGAGAGGATTACTTCGTGAGTCAGAACGAGGCCGGACCCATCCTGAATGGGCTGCCCACCAACCTGCCCGATATCGACCCCGCGGAAACCGCCGAATGGCTGGAGTCCCTCGACGGAGTGATCGACGCCGGCGGGCGCAACCGCGCCCGCTACGTGATGCTCAAACTGTTGGAGCGCGCGCGTGACCGCCACATCGGCGTCCCCTCGCTGACCGGCACGGATTACGTCAACACAATCCCCGCCAGCCGCGAACCCGCGTTCCCCGGCGACGAGACGTTGGAGCGCGGCATCCGCCGTCTACTCCGCTGGAACGCCGCCATCATGGTGCATCGCGCCCAGCGCCCGGGTGTCGGTGTCGGCGGCCACATCGCCTCCTACGCCTCCTCCGCCACGCTCTACGAAGTGGGCTTCAACCACTTCTTCCGCGGCAAGGACCACCCCGGCGGCGGAGACCAGATCTTCTTCCAGGGTCACGCCTCGCCCGGCATGTACGCCCGCGCGTTCCTTGAGGGTCGCCTCGATGAGAACGACCTCGATGGCTTCCGCCAAGAGAAGAGCCACTTCGTCGACGGCGACCTCCGCGCCCTGCCCAGCTACCCGCACCCGCACCAGCTGCCTGATTTCTGGGAGTTCCCCACGGTGTCGATGGGCCTCGGCCCGCTGAACGCCATCTATCAGGCGCAGTTCAACCGTTACCTGCACAACCGCGGCATCAAGGACACCTCGGATCAGCGCGTCTGGGCGTTCCTGGGCGACGGCGAGATGGACGAGCCCGAATCGCGTGGCGCCCTGCAGCTGGCTGCCAACGATGAGCTCGACAACCTCACCTTCGTGGTCAACTGCAACCTGCAGCGCCTCGACGGCCCCGTGCGTGGCAACGGCAAGATCATGCAGGAGCTCGAGGCGTTCTTCCGCGGCGCCGGCTGGAACGTCATCAAGATCGTCTGGGGCCGAGGCTGGGATCCGCTGCTGGCCAACGACTCCGAGGGTGCGCTCGTCAACCTGATGAACGCCACCACGGACGGCGACTTCCAGACGTATAAGGCCAACGACGGCGCCTACGTGCGCAAGCACTTCTTCGAGCGCGATCCGCGCACGGCCGCCATGGTCAAGGACTGGTCCGACGACGAGATCTGGCGCCTGTCCCGCGGTGGTCACGACTACCAGAAGGTCTACGCCGCCTACAAGGCCGCCACCGAGTTCACCGGTGCTCCCACCGTGATCCTGGCCCACACCATCAAGGGCTACTTCCTGGGCAAGCACTTCGCGGGCCGCAACGCCACGCACCAGATGAAGAAGCTGGCGCTGGACGATCTCAAGGGCTTCCGCGACCGCGTGGACGCGCCGTTCACCGACGCCCAGCTCGAAGAGGATCCCTACAAGCCGCCGTACCTGCACCCCGGTCAGGACGACCCGCGCATCCAGTACCTCCAGGCCCGCCGTCGCGAACTCGGCGGCTACCTGCCGGAGCGCCGCGGGGATCGCAAGTTCATCTCGCTGCCGCCAGACAAGAGCTACGAATCGGCTCGCAAGGGTTCCGGCAACCAGCAGGTGGCCACCACGATGGCGTTCGTGCGCCTCTTGAAGGACCTCATGCGCGACAAGGAGTTCGCTCCGCGCGTCGTGCCGATCATCCCGGATGAGGCCCGCACCTTCGGTATGGACGCCTTCTTCCCGACCATCAAGATCTACAACCCGCACGGCCAGAACTACACGCCCGTGGACAACGAGCTGTTCCTCAGCTACCGCGAGTCCAAGAATGGCCAGATCCTGCACACGGGCATCAACGAGGCCGGCTCGGTGGCGGCATTCTCGGCCGCCGGCACGTCGTACGCGACGCACGGCGAGCCCATGGTGCCGATCTACGTGTTCTACTCGATGTTCGGCTTCCAGCGCACCGGCGACGGCATCTGGGCCGCCGCTGACCAGCTGGCACGCGGCTTCATGATCGGTGCGACGGCGGGCCGCACCACGCTGACCGGTGAGGGCACGCAGCACATGGACGGCCATTCGCCGCTCCTGGCTTCCACCAACACCGGCATCGTGAGCTACGACCCGGCCTACGGCTACGAGATCGCCCACATCGTCAAGGACGGCCTGCGCCGCATGTACGGGGAAGATCCCGAGCACCTCATCTACTACCTCACGGTCTACAACGAGCCGCTCGTGCAGCCGAAGGAGCCGGAGGGCGTGGAGATCGAGGGCATCCTGCGTGGCATGTACCTCCTCAACGAGGGCAGCTTCGAGGGCGTGGGCCAGGACGCGCGCCGCGCCCAGATCCTCGCCTCCGGCGTCGGCGTTCCGTGGGCTCTTGAGGCGCAGGAACTGCTGAAGAAGGATTACGGCGTGGTGGCCGATGTCTGGTCCGTCACCTCGTGGGGCGAACTGCGTCGCGAAGGCCTGGAAGCCGACGAACAGAAGTTCTCGGATCCATTCGGCGAGCACGAGCCCATCTGGGTGGAGCAGAAGCTGGCTGATCGCCCCGGCCCCGTCGTCGCGGTCAGCGACTACATGCGCGCCGTGCCGGATCAGATCCGCCAGTGGGTGCCCGGAAACGACTACACCACGCTGGGTGCCGATGGCTTCGGCTTCTCCGACACCCGCGCGGCCGCCCGTCGTTTCTTCCACATCGACGGCCCGTCCGTCGCCGTGGCAGTGCTGCAGCAGCTTGCCCGTCGTGGTGAGATTCCGCAGGAATGGGCCACCGAGGCCTACGCCAAGTACCGCCTCGACGACGTCAGCGCGGGCACGTCCGGCAACGCTGGAGGCGACGCCTGATCCTCTTCCATGAGGCCCAAGACGGCGGGGTCGGTCCCCTGGACCGACCCCGCCGTCGGGTTGTGGCAGCCCCCACCGTGTAAACGGGCGCGGAGTCTGGAAGACTTGGGGTGTGGATTACGGACTAGAGAAGGCCGATCTGCTCGGGTTGGCTCCCGGGTTGGTTGTTCAAGAGCTCGGTTGGGACGAGGATGTCGACGCCGATCTGCGCGACGACATCATGGACATCATCGATGCTGAGATGATCGAGGATCCGCTGGAAGCGGTGGACGTCACCATCCTGTGGTGGCGCGATGAGGATGGAGATGTGGCAGACGGTCTCGTCGACGCCATGACAGATCTGGGTGATGACGGCTACATCTGGCTGCTCACCCCGAAGGTTGGCCGCCCCGGCTTCATCGACGCGGCAAGCGTGGCCGAAGGGGTGACCATCGCCGGTCTCTCGCTCACCTCGACGGCGAACGTCGCCCCGGATTGGCAGGCCACCAAGGTAGTGCGCCCCAAGGGCGGACGGAGATGACCGCACGCATCGGCGTCATGACGTCTGGCGGCGATGCGCAAGGCATGAACGCCGCGGTGCGGGCGATCGTGAGGGCTGGCATCCATGAGGGTGCAGAGGTCTTCGCCGTCCGCGAAGGATGGCAGGGCGCCATCGCGGGCGGTGACAACATCACGCAGATGGGCTGGAGCGATGTCTCCGGCATCCTCCCCAAGGGCGGTACCGTCATCGGTACCGCCCGTTCCATGGAGTTCAAGACTGCCGAGGGCCAGAAGACGGCGGTGCAGAACCTCATCGAGCGGGGCATCGACAGGCTCATCCTCATCGGCGGCGATGGGTCGCTCACCGGAGGCCGTGCCCTGACCCTGGCGTGGCCCCAGTTCGTTGCTGAGCTCCGCGACGAGGGGCGCATCACGGCCGAGCAGGCCGAAGCCCATGCCCAGCTCAGGATCGCTGGGCTGGTGGGCTCCATCGACAACGACATGGTCGGCACCGACATGACCATCGGCACGGATTCGGCGATGCACCGCATCACCGAAGCAATCGATGCCATCAGCTCGACGGCGGAGTCCCACCGCCGCACGTTCATCGTCGAGGTGATGGGACGCCGCTGCGGCTACCTCGCCCTCATGACCGCCATCGCCGGCGGTGCTGATTACACGTTCCTCCCTGAGTCGCCGCCCCGCCCTGGTTGGGAGGACCGGATGGTGGAGGTGTTGGGCCGCGGCCGCGAGGCTGGCCGGCGCGATTCCATCATCGTGGTGGCTGAAGGCGCTGCTGATCGCTCTGGTGAACCCATCACCGCGGAGCGCATCCAGGCCGTGCTGCGGGATCGTACCGGCGAGGACGCCCGGATCACCATCCTCGGCCACGTGCAGCGCGGGGGCGCGCCGTCGGCCTACGACAGGTGGATGGCCACCGCTTGCGGTGTGGAGGCCGTGCGGCAGGTGCTGAGCGCCGCCCAGGACTCGGAGCCGGTGTTGGTGGGGGTGCACCGCGACAAGGTGGTGGGCGTGCCGCTGCTGCGTGCGGTGGAGGACACCCACCGGATTGGTGATTTCATCGAGGCGGGGGATTACGAATCGGCAGTCCGCTGCCGCGGCGCCGGTTTCACCTCGATGATCGAGATCTACCGCGTTCTCACCGAGGCTCGGCCCACCGTCGAGATGGCGCCCGATGCCAAGCGGATCGCCGTCATGCATGCCGGGGCGTTGGCGCCGGGTATGAACCAGCTGGCGCGCGTTGCCGTGCGTTCGGGGCTGGACCGTGGCTATCACATGATCGCCGTTCAGGGCGGGGTGCCTGGCCTGGTTGGCGGAGATCTGCGCGAGGTGCACTGGGGCGATGTGGAGGGCATGGCGAACACGGGTGGCGCCGCGTTCGGCACGCGCCGCTACGTGCCCACGGAATCAGATCTCTACGCGATGGCCCGCACGCTGGAGGAGCACAAGATCGACGCGCTGTTGGTGATGGGCGGATTCCATGCCTACGCCACCGTCGACATGATGGAGCGCGAGCGCAGGCGCTACCCGGCGTTCAACATCCCCATCGCGCTTCTCCCAGCCAGTATCGACAACAACCTCCCGGCCTGGCCCATGGCCGTGGGTGCGGATACCGCGCTGAACACCGTTGTCGAATCCATCGACATGGTGCGCATGTCGGCATCCGCCAGCAAGCGCGCCTTCGTCGTGGAGACGATGGGGCGGGGCTGCGGCTTCCTGCCGCTCATGGGCGGGATCGCCGGTGGTGCCGAGAAGGCCTACCTGCCGGAGACGGGGCTCACCCTCGACGAACTGTCCACCGACATCGAGGCCCTCGTCGATGCCTTCGAATCTGGCCGCTCGTTCTACCTCGCCGTCATGGGGGAGGACGCCAGTGAGCACTACACCACGGATGTGGTGGCCAAGCTGTACGAGGCCGAGGGCAAGGGGTTGTACTCGGTGCGGCAGGCCGTGATCGGGCACGTGCAGCAGGGCGGCACCCCCACGCCGTTCGACCGGATCAACGCCACTCGGCTCGCCTACAAGGCCGTTGCCAACCTGGATGAGCAGCTGCAGAGGGGGGCTGCGGATTACGTGGCGGCCTCCAGCACCGAACTCGGCCTGATGGCTCCGCTGCGCCAGGTGACCGCAGAGATGGATTGGGAACTGCAGCGGCCGCGCGAACAGTGGTGGCTCACGCTCCGCGCTGTCTTCGATCAACTCAGCCGCCGGCCTGGCCAGGAGTGAGTGCGCACTGATCGACGGTGACGCCGAAGCCCTCAGCGGCTCGGCACTCCATCTCCACCAGTTGCGCGAGCGCCGGTGAGTCGTCCGGCACAGCGCTGGGAATGGTGTCGCGGAACACCAGCGTGATGTCGCCGCGCTGGAGCAGGGTGAACTCGACGCTGGTGGGCACGTTGTCGCTGGTACGGGTACCGGTGAAGTTGCAGGACACGCCGCTGCCCTCCCCGGAGATCGCGACGGCCACGGGCAGCCCCTCGGCGACGTTGTTGTAGGACTGGCGGTGATCGGCCACAAGCTCGAGGCAGGCGTCGTGCAGTGGGCTGGTCACCGAGGTGAGCGTCACGGCCTGGATGCGGACATCCGTCGCGTGCTCGCTCATTCGTACGAGGCGCCGTGAATCCTGCACCAGTTCGTCTGCGTACAATTCCCAGCCGGGCGGCATCATGAGTGTGGCGCCGTCGTTCAGTTCAACCGGCACGGGGCCTGGCGGGGTGGGCTCGGTGGATTCGGTGATGGTGCCTGATGGGGAGGGGCCCAACTCAGGGTCATCTGGGCCGGTGGGTGACCCCGGGACGATCGTGGGCGATCCCTCTCCGGGCGCCGGGTGCGTGGCGGTGGTGGCAGTGGTGCTCGGTGTGGTGGTGTCGCCAGGGCCTTGGGTTGGGCTGACTGGGGGAGCCGGGGGTGTGGCGGTGACCGGGTTGTTGCGGGAGCCGAAGACCAACCAGAGGGCGCCGACAGCGATGGCGACGGCGATCCCAAGGGCGATGACGCCGAGCCAACCCCTGCGGGTTTCAGATTCCTCTTCCGGAATCTCAGCGGCGGGCTCCTCCACGAAGCCGCGGCGAGGTACGTCGGGTTCAGGCTCTGCGGAGCGGCGTGGCCGATCCACGGCTGGCACGTCGACGTCGGGCACGGCGCGACGGGCGACCTTGAGCTCTTGCTCAACGGAGCCGGATTCCTCGTCTGCAGGCAGGCCCCGACGTCCGAACTGAGCGGTCACGGGGTGCCTCCTTCCGACGCATCGAGGTGGTGGGCGCAGGCAGACTCGAACTGCCGACTCCTTGCTTGTAAGGCAAGTGCTCTAACCAACTGAGCTATGCGCCCCATTCGTCGGAGGCGAAACCCCATTCTGGCAGGCGAACGCCTCCGACGCACACTGGGCTCACCGGCTGCAGAACGACAGGTGCTGCTTGATGAGATCCTGGGGAACGCTGTTGTCGCGGGCCCAAGCACAGATCTGCCAGTTCGGGCCGCTGCGACCCCGGTACTGCCAGGTGCTGCCCGACAACCGGTAGAACGCCGTCGACATGAAGCGATAGCCGTCCGGCAGCACCACCGGCAGGTCGAGTGCCGCCCAGGTGTCGTTGCTGGCCGAACGGGTGCATCCAGCAGTGACCGTGGTGGGGATCTTCGTGTCGCGACGCATCTGATCCTGCGAGACAGGGCACGGCACGGGAGTCACGTGAACGATGTTGTTGAAAACATACTTGTCCACGCTCTGGTAGCCGCCCTTGGGGTTCTTCTCGATCACGGTGGCCATGATCTGGGAACGGCAGCCGCCGCGGCCGGTCCAGTCGGTGTCGCATTCGGTGCGCCACTTGCGGCCGTCGATGATGTGGTCACCGGGGGTGACGAGGGGGTTCATGAACGCCCAGGTGGAGCGGGGGCTGGGCTTGTAGGTCAGGTTGTTGAACGTCCACATGCGCTTCTCCACGTAGCGTCCGCCCTGTTGCACGACGGTCACCGCCATGATCTCGGTGCGGCACCGCTCCACGGTGGACGAATAGGGCTGGCACGTGGTCTTCCACTGCCGCCCGTTGACCTTGTGTTCGCCGGGGGTGGTGTAGACGTCCACCTGGGCGGAGGCAGGTGTGGGCACAAGGACGCCGGCCAAGGCGATCACGGCGCTGGCCACGACGATGGCGAGGCGACGCATGTCAGCTCGCTGGCTTCTGGAGTTCGTCCAACATTGCTAGCTCCTCGTAGGAAAGACCGGTGAACTGGTCGACGATGGGTGGCAACAGCAGTTCGTAGCTGCTGGAGGTGCCGAGCACCTGGCTCGTTGCGTCGCCCGCGGGGCTCACGCTGCGCGCGGACAGGGTTTGGCCCGCACGGGGTGCCCGGTGGTGGAGTGCAGGTGCCATGGGTGCCCAACGCGCCGCGTAATCCCGGAGGAACTTCTGCTCTGGGTGTCTGGCGAACAAGCTCAACAGTTCGCTGACGTGCATTTCGTGGTAGCCAAAGTGGATGTTACGACCGGTGAAACGCTCCGGGATCACAACATTGTGTGGCTGGCCGCTGAGCGAGACCCGCGAGATGTTCTGCCAACGACCGTCCTGGTGCGCCTGAAGGATCCCGGATCCGCTGCCCGTCAGCCGCAGGGTGTTGACAGGGGTGTTGTAGACGCGCAGGTCGTACTTGGGGGCGTGCGCGGTGCCCACTGGCTGGGCCGCGCTGACGGTGAGGTCGTCGAACCAGACTTCAGTGCCAGCGGTGGAGTAGGGGGCGATCATGATCTGCACGAGGAGGCCACAGCCCGCAGGGGGAGCCTGGAAGCCGAAGGTGTAGTTGTTCCATGCTCCAGTACCGCGTAGCACATGTTCGAACTGGAGGGTTCGGCCCGCTGCGCAGTCGCTGTACACGGCAACCCGGCCTGAGGCACCGGGCGCGTTGGCCGGATATTTCACGGCCGCCCGTACCGTCATGCTGAGCTGCTGACCGGCCACGGGGGCCAGATCCTCTGCCAGCGTCAGGTGCTGCATACCCTGCCAAGCGTTGCCCCCCGAAACGATCCGAACGTAGTCTCCCTGCAGCGCGCCGTTGACCAGTTGGGACACGACCTGCGAGTAGGTGGCGCTGCCGAAACGGGCCCACCCCTCAGGGAGGCTCGGATCTGTGGCACTCAGCGTGGCGAAGGTGCCGTTGGGGACGAGGGTGGATGGTTGCCAGTTGTCTGCGACGGCGGGAAGAGCTACGGGCTGGTTGTTCAGCGTTGCTGAGACGTTGACGCCGTTGCCGAGGATGCGCAGCGGCGCGGCTGGGTATCCACGGAGCAGGTCGTAGCTGGTGAGGAGGCCACCGTCGTGGGGCACCTCGTGAAGCTTCAACATGGGCTCCAGCCCTGCCAGCGCCTCGTCGACGAGTGCCTTGACCAGATGCGGCGGAGTGACTGCCTGATCACCGTCGGCAATCATGCGGCGATGCCAGACGTCGAGGCTGAGGACGGCTTCGAGATGGCCGTTTAGAACCGTGGTGGGGAGCGGTTTGGTGGGGTACTCCTCAAACCAGAGGAAACCCTTCTGGCTGTTGCGGTGGACGATGCCGCCCGGCTGCGAGATGGGAACGGTGAAGCTGCGGAACGTCTCCGCGCCCCGCTGGAGCCAGGAGTTGTCGCCGGTGATGTCGGCCAGCCCGATGAAGGTGCGCAGGGCACCACCCTGGGCAAGGCCCGAATGCCACGGGCCCGTGAGATCAGCCATGGTGGGGTTCGCGCTGAACTGGAACATGTAGGGGAACCAGCGCACCACGTCGCCATTGGCGTCCTGCGTGGTCTCGGAGCCCTGCATCAGGTGCTTGGCACCCAGCTCAGCGAGGCACTTCAAATCCTTTGCCCGCTGGGATCCCTTGTCTGATTGCCCTTGGTAGAGACCGACGGTGGTGTTGATGAAGTTGGTGATGGAGGTGGGGTTGTACAACGTGTTGGGGGAGTAGGGAGTCTTGACCGCGTGGGGTCGCCCCTCGTTCGTCAGAGCGAACCCCGGCGGGAGCGCTGTCCCGTTGCAGAACGTTGATGCTGGTGACGGCTTGCCCTGCGGCGCCGTGAACTGCACCACGTTGTTGAAGACCCATTGTTCACGCTGCTCATAGGTGCGGGGGGTGAGCGTCTTGACCGCGATCACCTTGCTCATGGTGTAGGCGCGGCAGCCGTTGCGGCCCGTGGTGGCGGTATCGCACTCGGTGCGCCACAAGCGACCATCAGCGGCAGGCCATTCGAGGGTGCCACCCACTTTGCCGTAGGCCGCCAGCGGGTTGGTTCGCCACTGCTCACGGGCGCTGGGCAGATAGGTGAGGTTGTTGAACACCCAATCCGTGACTTCGACGTACTTGCCGCCCACCCGCTGGACCTGGGTCGCCTTGATCTCGGCGCGGCAGCGGGTCACCGTCGAGGAGTATTCCTCACACTCGGTGCGCCACTCTCGACCGTTGACGACGTGGAGCCCAGGCTCGACGTAAGGATTTGGCGTGGCGGCGGCCTCGGGCGGTGGCAGGGCAACGGTGCCCAGAGCCGCCGTCAGAACGGCCGCGAGGACTGTGCCGAATCGCTTCATCAGAAAATTCCTCATTCACGGTAGGCAGGGGAAGGGCCAGTTCCTGCACACTATCGGCTGGCCAGAGCACGGCCAAACACCACGTCGAGTGTCGCGTGAGGTTTGAAATGGCGCCGGGGAGGTAGAGTGGTCGATTGTGGCTAACGATGATCTCTCCACCCGCCTGACGGACCTCGGCCGTTCCCTCGACTCGATCGAGGCCGTTGCCGACCTCGACAAGCTGCGCGCCGAGATCGCGGATCTCGAGCAGCAGGTTGCGGCACCTGATCTGTGGGACGACCAGGAGAATGCCCAACGCGTGACAAGCCAACTCTCTGCCAAGCAGGGCGAAGTGGATCGGATCACTGGCCTGCGCTCGCGCCTGGAAGAGGCAGAGCTCATGCTTGAGCTCGCCGTCGAGGAGAACGACGCAGACACCACAGCAGAGGTGGCCCGCGAGTTGGAGAAGCTCGGCAAGGATGTCGAAGCGCTCGAGGTGCGCACCCTCCTGTCCGGCGAGTACGACCCCCGCGACGCCCTGATCACGATTCGTGCTGAGGCTGGCGGCGTCGACGCGGCGGATTTCGCGGAGATGCTGATGCGCATGTACCTCCGGTGGGCGGATCGCCATGGCTATCCCACGGAGGTCTATGACACCTCCTACGCCGAAGAGGCGGGCCTGAAGTCCGCCACCTTCGCCATCAAGGCACCCTTCGCCTACGGCACGCTCTCCGTTGAACAGGGCACTCACCGCCTTGTGCGGATCTCTCCCTTCGACAATCAGGGCCGCCGCCAGACGTCGTTCGCTGGTGTCGAGGTGCTTCCGGTGACGGAGGAGACGGATTCCATCGACATTCCGGAGTCCGACATCCGCATCGACGTGTTCCGCTCCTCTGGCCCCGGCGGCCAGTCGGTCAACACCACTGACTCCGCCGTCCGGATCACGCACCTGCCCACCGGGATCGTGGTGAGCTGTCAGAACGAGAAGTCCCAGCTCCAGAACAAGGCGGCCGCCCTGCGCGTCCTCCAGTCCAGGCTGCTCGAGAACGCACGTCAGGAGCGCGAGAAGGAGATGAACGCGCTCAAGGGCGACGGCGGCAACTCCTGGGGTGCCCAGATGCGCTCGTACGTCATGAATCCGTATCAGATGGTGAAGGACCTGCGTACTGAGCACGAGGTCGGCAACCCCGAAGCGGTATTCGACGGCGACATTGACGGCTTCATCGATGCCGGCATCCGCTGGCGCAAGAAGGCCGACGCTGACGCCTGAGCCGCGGCGTGTCGCTGCGTCGTGGCTAGCACGCTCGCTTAGACTCCAAATCGCTGAGAGTCTCTCAGCAACTTCCCCAACCCCGGAGTAGCCCTGTGATCACGTTCGAGGACGTCACGAAGTTCTATCCAGGCCAGCAAAGAGCTGCCCTGCGGAACATCAACCTCGAGATCGGCAAGGGGGAGTTCGTCTTCCTCGTGGGCCAGTCCGGCTCTGGCAAATCCACCTTTCTCCGCCTGATCCTGCGCGAGTATCGCCCCACGAAGGGCACGCTCTACGTGGCCGGCAAGAACTTGGGCACGCTGCCTCAGTGGAAGGTGCCCGGGCTGCGTCGTCAGATCGGCACCGTCTTCCAAGACTTTCGATTGCTCCCGGGCAAGACGGTCTACGAGAACGTGGCCTTCGCGCTGCAGGTGATCGGCCGTCCAGGCAAGGAGATCCGTCGGGTGGTGCCAGACACGCTCGAGATGGTGGGTCTCTCGGGGAAGGAAGACCGGCCCTGTGAGGAACTCTCCGGCGGTGAGCAGCAGCGCGTCGCGATCGCTCGGGCGTTCGTGAACCGGCCCAAGATCCTCATCGCGGACGAGCCCACAGGCAACCTCGATCCTGAAACCTCCGTCGGCATCATGAAGCTGCTCGACCGCATCAACCGGGTCGACACCACCGTGATCATGGCCACCCACGATTCATCCATCGTCGACCAGATGCGACGCCGGGTTCTCGAACTGCGCGAAGGCGAACTCGTCCGAGACCAGGCCCGCGGCATCTACGGTTCGGCGTAGGGGAGCAGCTCACATGCGTCATTCACTCCGGGAGACCTGGTCCGGTCTCAAGCGCAACATCGCCATGACCATCGCCGTCGTCGTGACCATGGCCGTGTCCCTTTCCCTGCTGGGCGCAGGGTTGCTGACGTCCATGGAAGTTGACCTCACCAAGCGCACTCTGTACGACAAGATCACCGTGCAGGTGTTCCTCTGCACGGAACACACCGACGGCGGGCGCTGCGAACCTGGAAAGGGCACGACGCCGGCGCAGCGCGAGGCGATCGAACGCACCCTGAGCGCCAATCCGGAGGTCTCCGAGGTCGTCTACGAGTCGAAGGACGTGGCGCTCAAGGAGTTCCAACGTGTCTTTGCGGATTCGCCCGCGGTGCACTCCCGCACCGTCGACGACATGCAGGATTCCTTCCGCGTGAAGCTGCACAACCCGGAGAACTACGCTGGCGTGTCCAGCGAAGCTCGCGGGTTGCAGGGCGTGCAGGCGGTACAAGACCAGAACTCCATCCTCGAACCCATCTTCAAGTGGTTCGGTGCCCTCCAATGGGCCACGATCACCATGAGCGTGCTGCTGCTTCTGGCTGCCGCTCTGCAGATCGTCAACACCATCCGCATGGCGGCCTTCTCCCGCAGGCGCGAGATGGGCATCATGCGGCTGGTGGGCGCCTCCAACATCTACATCCTTCTCCCGTTCCTTTTGGAAGCTCTCGTCGCCGCTGTAATTGGCGTGGTGTTGGCTGCCGGAACGCTGACTCTGGGCTACTGGTTTGTCATCGATCAGAACGCCCGAACCTCAATCACGGCTTTACCCTGGATTGGGTGGGGTGACCTTGCTGCTGCAATTGTGTCCATTGCAGTGGTGGGCGTTGCCCTTGCCGTCATCCCCACCCTGCTGGCCACCAGAAGATATCTGCGTATCTGACCTAAGGAGACGATCGTGAAACGGGAGCTTCCCCACACCCGACGCACGACGATAACCCGATATGTCCGCGGCAGTGTCGCCGCGGCCCTCATCCTGCTTCTGGGGTTCTCGGGCCTCAACCCGGCCAAGGCCGATGAACTGGATGACCGCAAGCGCGAGCTCCAAACCCAGATTGCCCAGCAATCAACCGCCATCAAGGGTGCCCAGGCGCAGCGGGATTCCGCAGCCGCCGCCGCTCGTGAGGCCAGGACTCAATTGGCTGATGCTGAGATCCGCCTCGCCTACGCTGAGGCAGACGTGCAGGTGGCCGAAGATGTCGACCGGCAGCGTGCCGCGGAACTGGCTGAGGCCGAGGACGCGCTCGACGCCGCCAACGCTGCCCTTGACGCTGCCAATACCGCGCTGGAGGAGGCCAATGCCGCGCTGTCGCTGGCACGCGCCGAGGTGGCAGCAGCCAAGGCCGCCTTGGATTCCGTGAACCGCCGTCTCAATGAGGAGATCCTGGTCACCACGCAGAGCCAGGCTGGTTTGGCCAACCTCGCCCTGATCTTCACCGGCGTGGACGCGTCGAATCTCAATCAGCGGGCCCAACTGGCCCAGACGCTCATGAGTTCCTCTGCAGCCCAGCTCGATGAGTTGGAGATGCGCAGGCTCATGCTGGAGGACGCTGAGGCTCGCGCAGATGAGGCTCAGCAGGCGGCCGACGCAGCGCAGCAGGCCGCGGATCTCGCCCAGCAAGCGGCAGACGCCGCGCATCAGGAGGCCGAGGCCATGCGTCAGGCGGCCGCTGATCAATTGGCCCAGAAGCAGCGGGTGCAGGCTCGTGCTGAAGGGCTTCGTGCGGAGGTGGCCAACCTCGTCGCGACTCGTGACCGAGCTGAACTCCGCGCCAACGATCAGGTCGCCCAGGAGGAACTGCGCCAGGTCGCTCTGCAGAACGAGAGCGCCGCCGTCGAGAAGCGCATCCAGGAGAGGATCGCCGCCCAGAAGGCTGCTGCAGAGAAGGCAGCTCGAGAGAA
>JAUNUF010000027.1 GCA_030538315.1 Propionibacteriaceae bacterium | reverse complement strand
AGGGGCCAGTACCGGCACGCTCAGGGACCAGAGTCTTCGCCCTGACGGCGGAGGAACTTCTCCAGTTCAGCGGCGATCGTGTCGCCCGTGGCGCCCTCGACCTCCTCAGAATCCCGGGCCTCCTCCAACTGCCCGATGTATTCGGCGATGTCCGGATCCTGCTGGCTGAGCTGATCGACCGCGATGGTCCACTGCTCAGCCTCCGAGGCCAGCTCGGCCCGGTTGAGCTGCAGGCCCAGCACCCCCTCCAACTCCGTCAGCAGAGCGTTCTGCGCCTTGGGATTGGGAGGCGCCGACACGTAGTGGGGTACGGACACCCACAGCGAGGCGGCCGGCACCCGCTCGTGCAGCATCAGCTGGCTGGCGACACCGATCATGCCCGTGGGCCCGGTGTAATCGTTGGCGTCCATCGCGAACTTCTTCTCCACCGCCGGATCGTTGGTGTACACGCCGACGGGCAGCGGGCGGGTATGCGGGGTGTCGCTCAGCATGGCGCCCACGAAGATGACGATCTCGGGCTCGATCTTCTTGATCTTGCCCACCAGTTCCATGGAGAACTGCCGCCACAACAGGTTGGGCTCTGGGCCCAACACCACGATGATGTCGCGATCCGGGTGGTGCACGGCGCGCAGCCTCAGCGCGGGCCACTCGACCCATGCGCCGTCCGCGGTGCGGTGCAGCATGGGGCGGGTCTGTTGGTAATCCCAGTAGCGCTCGTCGTCGATGATGCCTGCATCAGTGCCCGGATAGGCGTTCATGAGGTGCTGCAGCAGGTCGCTGGCAGCATTTCCGGCGTCATTCCATCCGCTGAAAGCGATCACCACCGCGGGATTGCGCAGACCGTCCGTGAAACCCATTCGTCCACCCTACCCGGGAGGGCTAGCCTTGCGGGGTGTCTGTTTCCCTGAGAAGTCTGTTGAATAAGCGCGTCCTGGTTGCCGATGGGGCCATGGGAACGATGCTTCAGTCCTTCGATGACCTGAGCGTCGAGGAGGACTTCCAAGGCCTCGAGGGCTGCAACGAGATCCTCAACGTGACCCGTCCCGAGATCGTGGCTTCCGTCCACCGTGCGTACTTCGACGCGGGCGCCGATGCGGTCGAGACGAACTCCTTCGGCACCAACCTGGCGGCGCTTGCCGAGTACGACATCGTCGACCGGCTGGAGGAACTCGCAGAGGCCGCTGCGCGGATCGCGCGCGGCGTGGCGGATGAGTACACCGACAAGCCGCGCTTCGTGCTGGGCTCAGTCGGCCCCGGCACCAAGCTGCCCACGCTCGGGCACGTGCAGTTCACGGCTGTCCGGGACGCCTACCAGCGCCAGGTCGCGGCCATGATCCGCGGCGGGATCGACGCCGTGCAGATCGAGACCTCGCAGGATCTGCTGCAGGCGAAGGCAGCGGTCATCGGAGCGCAGCGCGCGGCGGAAGAGGCAGGGGTCGACCTGCCCATCCTCGTCAACGTCACCGTCGAGACCACTGGCACGATGCTGCTGGGCTCCGAGATCGGCGCGGCGCTCACCTCCCTGGAGGCGCTCGGCATCGACTCCATCGGCCTCAACTGCGCCACCGGCCCCGCCGAGATGAGCGAGCACCTGCGCCACCTGGCCCGCAACGCCAAGATCGCCGTCGGCACCATGCCCAACGCTGGTCTGCCCGAACTGACGGCGGATGGCGCCCGCTACCCGCTGGGGCCAGACGGTCTGGCGGATGCGTTGGGGCAGTACCTCGACGAGTTCGGCTTGGCCGTCATCGGCGGCTGTTGTGGCACCACGCCTGAGCACATCAAGCTGCTGGCAGACCGGTTCAGCGGCCGCGAGGTGGTCGCGCGCGAGCCGGAGCCGGAGAACTCCTCCAGTTCCCTCTACATCCAGGTGCCGTTCGAGCAGGACGCCAGCTACCTCAACATCGGCGAGCGCACCAACGCCAACGGCTCCAAGGCCTTCCGCGAGGCCATGCTGGCGGAGAACTGGGACGAGTGCATCGAGATTGCCAAGGCCCAGGCCCGCGACGGCGCCCACGTCCTCGATCTCTGCGTCGATTACGTGGGCCGCGACGGCGTGGCCGACATGAGGGAACTCGCTTCCCGCCTCTCCACGGCGGTCACGCTTCCCATCGTGCTCGACTCCACCGAGCCGGAGGTGCTGCAGGCCGGCCTCGAACACCTCGCGGGCCGCGCCATCATCAACTCGGTCAACTATGAGGACGGAGACGGGCCCACGTCGCGCTTCGGCCGGATCATGCCCCTGGTCAAGGAGCACGGCGCCGCCGTCGTGGCCCTCACCATCGACGAAGAGGGGCAGGCCCGCACCGCCGAATGGAAGGTGCGCGTCGCCTCGCGCCTCATCGACGACCTCACCCAGAACTGGGGGATGGACGTGGGGGACATCCTGGTGGACTGCCTCACGTTCCCCATCGCCACAGGCCAGGAGGAAACCCGCCGCGATGGCATCGAGACCATCGAGGCCATCCGCGAGCTGAAGCGCCGCTACCCGGGCGTGCGTACCACGCTGGGTGTGTCCAATGTCTCCTTCGGTCTCAACCCGGCCGCCCGCATGGTGCTCAACTCCGTCTTCCTGCACGAGTGCGTGGAGGCAGGGCTGGATTCGGCCATCGTGCACAGCGCCAAGATCGTGCCGATGGACCGCATCCCCGAGGAGCAGCGCCAGGTGGCGCTCGACATGGTCTACGACCGCCGCTCCGAGGGATACGACCCCCTGTCGAAGTTCCTTGAGCTCTTCGAGGGCGTCACCGCCGCCTCGGTGCGCGCCTCCCGCGCCGCCGAACTCGCCGCACTGCCACTGGCTGAGCGGCTCGGTCGTCGCATCATCGACGGCGAGGCCAAGGGCCTCACGGACGACCTCGACGAGGCACTCCAGACCAAGCCAGCCCTCGAGATCATCAACGAGGATCTCCTCGCCGGCATGAAGACGGTGGGCGAACTCTTCGGCTCCGGCCAGATGCAGTTGCCCTTCGTTCTGCAGTCCGCCGAGACCATGAAGCAGGCCGTGGCCTACCTCGAGCCGCACATGGAGAAGGCCGAGGACGCCGCCGGAAAGGGCACCCTCGTGCTGGCCACCGTCCGCGGCGACGTGCACGACATCGGCAAGAACCTCGTCGACATCATCGTGAGCAACAACGGCTACACGGTGATCAACATCGGCATCAAGCAGCCCATCCAGGCCATCATTGAGGCGGCCGAGCAGCACGGCGCTGACGCCATTGGCATGTCCGGCCTCCTGGTGAAGTCCACCCTCGTGATGAAGGACAACCTCGTCGAGCTCAACCGCACCGGTCTGGCAGACAAGTACCCCGTCCTGCTGGGCGGCGCAGCGCTCACGCGCACGTTCGTGGAGCATGATTTGGGCGACATCTTCGAAGGCCAGGTGCGCTACGCCAAGGACGCCTTCGAGGGCCTGGCGCTGATGGACGCCGTCATGGCCGTCAAGCAGGGCGTGCCGGGTGCAGCGTTGCCGGAGCCCCGCAAGCGCCGCTACGCCAAGGTGGAGGTGGAGGAGGAGCCCATCGAGCCGGGCACCCGCTCCGACGTCGCTCGAGGCATCGACGTTCCCACGCCACCGTTCTGGGGCACTCGTGTGGTCAAGGGCATCGCGCTGGCAGACGTGGCAGCGTGGCTGGATCACCGCGCCACCTTCATGGGCCAGTGGGGCCTCAAGGGCTCCCGCGGCGGCCCCACGTTCGAGGAGATCGTCGAGACCGAAGCCATGCCCCGCCTGCGGATGTGGATGGACCGCATCAAGACGGAGAACCTGGCCAACTTCGGTGTGGTCTACGGCTACTTCCCGGTGCATTCCGAGGGCGAGACGCTGATCGTCGGAAGCCCTGAGGACCCGTCGAAGGAGCTCACGCGCTTCACGTTCCCGCGTCAGCGCCGCGACCGCAAGCTCTGCTTGGCGGATTACTTCCGCGATGCCGACGAGGCGGCCGAGCTTGGCCCCGACGTGTTGGCCATGCAGCTTGTCACCATGGGCACGGCGGTGGCGAAGGGCACGCAGAAGCTGTTCGAAGCCAACGCCTACCGCGACTACATGGAACTCCACGGTCTCTCCGTCCAGTTGACGGAGGCCCTGGCGGAGGCGTGGCATGACCGCATCCGGCAGGACCTCGGCTTCGGGCCGGTGCCGGATATCGAGGAGGCCATCCGCAAGCAGGCCTACCGAGGCTCGCGCTATTCCTTCGGTTACCCGGCCTGCCCGGATCTGGAGGATCGGATCAAGCTGGTGGAGCTGCTGGAGCCGCACCGCATCGGTGTGGAGCTGAGCGAAGAACTCCAGCTGCATCCCGAGCAGTCCACCGACGCCATCGTCGTTCACCACCCGGAGGCGAAGTACTTCAATGCAGGCTGACCAGCAGTACCCCAAGGCAGTTCTCTGGGACTTCGACGGCACGCTCGTCGACACCGAACCCGTCTGGCAGGCCACGGAGGCAGCCATGCTGGCCGAGCATGGTGTGACCTTCACCGATGAGCAGTGGGAATCGATGACCGGCCAGGATGCCCGGCTGTCGGCCGCCGCAATCGCGGAGGCCACGGGCCGCGACGATGTGGACGCCACGCTGGACGACCTCCAGTCGCGGGTGGTGGCCCACATCCGGGCCAACGACCTGCCCTACCTGCCTGGCTCCCGGGAACTCCTGGCCGAACTGGAGGAGCGGGGCGTGCCCTGCGCCATCGTGACGGCCAGCAGCGGCTTCGTCCTGGAGGCCGCAAAGGAGCGGCTCCCCGGCAACGTGCAGTTCATCATCACCTCCGATGATGTGGTGGAGACCAAGCCGCATCCTGAGGCCTACCTCATCGCCATGGATCGGCTGGGCCTGGCGTCCAGCGAGGTGATCGTGCTCGAGGATTCGGTGCCCGGCAGCACCTCCGCACTCGCTGCGGGCGCCGTCGTCTACGCTGTACCTTCCGTGCCGCTCGAGCCGCATCCCCGCATGCACGTGGGTGAGGGGCTGGACGGCATCACGTGGGAACACCTCGCCAACGTGTGGCGAGAGCGAAAGGACGCCTGAATGAACCTCTCCGGAGTGCGCCAGGGCCCCCTGCAGGCCGGGCAGCGCGTGACGCTGACCGACAACAAGGGGCGCCGCAAGTCCATCCTGCTCAAGGAGGGCGGTGTCTGGCACACCACGAAGGGGGCGGTGAACCACGACGAGCTGATTGGCGGCCCCGACGGCGTGACCATCAAGTCCGCCGGCGGCCAGGAGTATCTGGTGCTGCGGCCGCTGCTGCACGACTACATGGTGGCGATGCCCCGCGATGCTGCGGTCATCTACCCAAAGGAGGCCGCGCAGATCGTGATGTGGGGCGACATCTTCCCGGGCGCGCGCGTGCTCGAGGCTGGTGTCGGCTCTGGCGCGCTGTCGCTGGCGTTGTTGCGCGCGATTGGCCCCGAGGGCACGCTCCACTCGTACGAGCGCCGCGAGCAGTTCGCCGAGGTGGCGCAGCGCAACGTGCGCGAGTTCGTGGGTGGGGATCATCCGGCCTGGACGGTCACCGTCGGCGACCTCGTGGAGGTCATCACGGACGAGCCCATCGACCGCGCCATCCTTGACATGTTGGCGCCCTGGGAGTGCATCGACGCCGTGGGGGAGCGGCTCATCCCCGGCGGCGTGCTGGTGTGTTACGTGGCCACCGCAACCCAGTTGGGTCGCGTGGCGGACACCATCAGGGCTCATGGTGGCTTCACCGAGCCGTCGCTGACCGAAACCACGCAGCGCGACTGGCACGCCGAGGGTCTTGCGATCCGCCCGGGCCACGGCACGTCGAGCCACACTGGTTTTCTCGCCATCACCCGACGGCTGGCTCCGGGCCAGCGCGCTCCCATGCGCAGCCGACGCCCCGCGCCGGGCGCCTACGGGCCTGATTACACCGGCCCCCGCCCAGCGAACATCCCTGCGGACCTAGGCGGCGCGGGCGCGACGTTTGACCGCAAGGCAGTAGATGATGCGCCAGCCGAAGAAGGCCAGAGCGAGCGTTAGGGTCGCCACGATGACGAAGGCCCACGCAGCGGTGTCGCCTGAGAGGAGCCGCAGCGCCATGCCACCGATCACCGTGACGAGCCACACGATCAGCGCCTCCCGCCATCCGAAGCCCTCCAGCTTCACCAGGACGATGGCCACCCAGGCGACCACGCACGCCACGAGGAACGGCCACGCCGTCGACAACACGCCTGCGGGATCCAGCCCGTGGGAGGCGCGTCCGATGATCGCGAAGATCACCACGCAGACCAGATCGACGATGATTGGCACAGCTCGCTTCATGAGCGCCACTATAGGAGGGTGATGATGGACAGTTCCTTCCTGGAGTACCTAAGGCAGGTGGCGCCCGAGACGCTGCCCGCGGCAGGCAGCGACACCGGGCAGGTGGTGCACGGCACCACGATCGTCGCTGCCAAGTACCGCGACGGCGTGGTGATGGCGGGGGATCGGCGGGCCACCATGGGCACCGCGATTGCCATGCGCGACATCGAGAAGGTGTTCGGCGCCGATGATCGCTCCATCGTGGGTGTGGCCGGTGTGGCAGGGATCGCCATCGAACTCGTGCGCCTGTTCCAGGTGGAGCTCGAGCACTTCGAGAAGATCGAGGGCTCGGCGTTGAGCTTCGACGGCAAGGCCAACCGGCTGAGCGCCATGCTGCGCTCCAACCTCTCCCAGGCCATGAAGGGTCTCGTGGTGCTGCCGCTGTTCGTCGGCTGGGACGAACGGGCACAGCAGGGCCGCATGTTCTCCTATGACGCCACCGGTGGTCGCTACGAGGAGCACGCCTTCTGTTCCGTCGGCTCCGGAGCGGCCTTTGCGCGCGGCGCGTTGAAGAAGCTGCACGACCCCGAGGCCGACGAGCGCTCCGCCGTCGCGGCTCTCCTGCAGTCGCTCTACGACGCCGCTGATGATGATTCCGCCACCTCCGGCCTCGATGTCACGCGGGGAATCTTCCCGCTGGTGATGCGTGCCTCGGCCGCTGGCGTGGCCCGGTGGTCCGAGGACGGCGTTCGCGAACTGGCTGAAACCATCGTCGCGGCTCGAGCGTCCCGTCCTGACGGCCCGAGGGGGTACGCGCTGTGAGCATGCAGTTCTATGTCAGCCCTGAACAGGCCATGCAGGATCGCGCGGAGTTCGCGCGCAAGGGCATCGCGCGGGGCCGCGCCGTCGTCGTGTTGCGGTATGGCGGCGGCATCGTGCTGGCGGCGGACAATCGCTCGACCACGCTCAACAAGGTCGCCGAGATCTACGACCGGATCGCCTTCGCAGCTGTGGGGCGGTACAACGAGTTCGAGACGCTCCGGATTGCTGGGATCCGCCACGCGGACCTGCGCGGCTACTCGTACGACCGGCGCGACGTCACCGGCCGCAGCCTGGCTGGCGCCTACTCCCAGTTATTGGGCGGCGCGTTCGCGTCGTCCGGTGAAAAGCCGTTCGAGGTGGAGTTGATCGTCGCTGAGCTGGGCGAGGAGCCGTCCGAGGATGTGCTCTACCGCATCAGCTACGACGGCGTGATCACCGATGAGCAAGACCTCGTGGTGATCGGTGGTGACGCTGAGAAGGTCGCCGACGTGGTTCGTGCTGGCTTCACTCCCGATGCTTCGCTGAGCGACGCCGTCGAGCTGGCCCGTACGGCGTTGCATGCCGAACACCTTGAGGTCGCGGTGCTGGAACGTGGCACCGCACGGCGCCGCACCTTCCGCCGAGTGAGCCCTGAGGAGGTGGCCCGTGGCTGAGCGCACCGAATCCGTCCTCATCCTCGGTGCCGGCTTGGTGGGTTCCTCCCTTGGGCTGGCGCTGACACGGGCCGGATACGACGTCATCCTGTGGGACATCGTCGCGGCTCATTCCCTCGTGGCGGCCGGGCTGGGCGCCGGCCGGATCTCCGATGAGGCGACCGACAACCCGGACATCGTCGTGGTGGCCACACCCCCGGAGGCGATCCCTGCGCTCGTCGCAGAGACGCTCGAGAAGTTCCCGCACGCCGTCATCACCGACGTCGGCTCGGTCAAGGCGCCAATCCTGGAGGCCGTGGTCAATCTGGCCCCTGAGCACCGGCGCTATGTCGGATCCCATCCCATGGCCGGCTCCCAGTTCACCGGCCCCCTCACCGCATCAGGCGATCTGTTCCGCGATCGCACGTGGGTGGTCACCCCCCAGAGCGACAACCGCCCAGAAGACGTGGCCCGCATCGAACAGCTCGCCCTCGACGTGGGCGCCCAAGTGGTCACCATGCCCGTGGATCTTCATGACGAGGCCGTGGCTCAGGTCAGCCACGTTCCCCACCTGATGAGCATCCTGACCGCCAGCCACCTCCGCGAGGTGCCCACCGGCAACCTCCGGCTGGCCGGCCAGGGCATCCGCGACGTCACTCGCATTGCAGGCTCAGATCCGGGGCTCTGGCGCCAGATCATCGTCTCCAATGCAGACGCCGTCCGGCACGAGCTCGAGGAGGTGGCCACCGATCTGGCGCACCTCATCAGCGTGCTGGATTCACCTGAGGAGTTGGAGCGCTTCCTCGCCATCGGCCGCACGGGCGCACACTCGCTCCTGGGCAAGCATGGCCAGGAGCCCATCGACCAGATTCAGGTCACCGTCGAGATCCCGGATGAGCCGCGTGCGCTCGGCCGCCTGTTCACCGACATCGGCGACGCCGGGTTCAACGTGGAGGATTTCGAGCTCACGCACGATCCGGTGCGCGAGGTGGGTTACCTGCAGATCGCGTTCGAGATGGAGGTGGCCGAGCAACTGCGAGCAACCCTCGTGGAGCGCGGCTGGAGTGTATGGTCCTCGCATCGAGGGAGTGCATAGGAATGTTGATCGCCATCGACGGCCCGAGCGGCTCGGGAAAGTCGACCACCGCCAAGCTGCTGGCCCGCAGGCTCGGGCTGGGCTATCTCGACACAGGCGCCATGTACCGCGCCGCCACCACCGAGTACCTGCGCAGATACCCGGAGGGAGCATCCGCCGACGACGTGGCCACCCTGGTGGAGGAAGCCGAGCTCGTCTGCGACACCACGCCCGATGCGCCTTGCTTCAGCATCAACGGTCATGACGTCACCGAGGAGATCCGCGAGCCCCGCGTGTCCGCCTCGGTGTCCATCCTCGCCACCAACCTCGAGGTGCGGCGCCTGCTGACGGCCATGATGCGCGACATCATCGCCCAGCACGAGCGCGACATCGTGGTCGAGGGCCGTGACATCACAACCGTCGTTGCTCCCGATGCCGACGTCCGCGTCCTGCTCATCGCCGATCCCGACGCCCGCGTGGCCCGCCGAGCCGCCGAGGTAGAGGGTCGGGCCACCGCAGCCGAGGTCACGGATCAGGTGCTGCGTCGCGACCGCGACGATTCGACCGTGTCCAATTTCACGGACGCCGCGGAGGGCGTCACCGTGATCGATTCGACGTTCCTCAGCCCCGATGAGGTCGTCGACGCCATCATCGCGCTCACGCCTTCCCGCTGATTCGGTAGGCTGGGGCGCTGTCATCAATTCGCAGGAGGCCCCCGTGTCCGAGACCATCAAGCCCGTGGTGGCCGTCGTCGGCCGGCCCAACGTCGGCAAGTCGACCCTCGTCAACCGCATTCTGGGGCGCCGTGAAGCCGTCGTCCAGGACACGCCCGGCGTGACCCGAGACAGAGTCTCCTACGACGCCAACTGGAACGGCCGCGAGTTCGTCCTGGTGGACACCGGCGGCTGGATGTCGGATGCCACCGGCATGGCCGCCGCCATCGCGGAGCAGGCCGAGATGGCCATCTCGCTGGCAGATGCCGTGCTGTTCGTCGTCGATGCGACCGTCGGCACCACGGATGAGGACGAGGCGGTCGTGCGCGTCCTGCGCCGCTCGAAGAAGCCGGTGGTGCTGGCCGCCAACAAGGTCGACGACCAGCGCCATGAGGTCATGGCCGCCAGCATGTGGAACCTGGGGCTCGGCGAGCCATACCCGGTCTCCGCGCTTCACGGCCGCGGCTCCGGCGACCTCCTGGATGCCATCCTCGACGCGATGCCCGAGGCGCCGCGCGAAACGTACGAGCCTGTGGGCGGCCCGCGTCGGGTCGCCATCGTCGGTAAGCCTAACGTCGGCAAGTCCTCGCTGCTGAACAAGCTGGCGGGGGAGAACCGCGTGGTGGTCTCGGACATCTCCGGCACCACGGTGGATCCGGTCGACGAAATCGTCGAGGTGGGTGGTCAGGTCTACCGCCTCATCGACACCGCCGGCATCCGCAAGCGCGTCAAGGAAGCCTCCGGGCACGAGTACTACGCCTCGCTGCGCACCCAGGCCGCCATCGAGCGCGCCGAGGTGTGCGTCATGGTGATCGACGCGGCCGAGCCCGTCTCGGATCAGGACCTTCGAATCCTGAGTAACATCGAGGAGTCGGGGCGTGCTCTCGTCATCGCCTACAACAAGTGGGATCTGACGGACGAGGAGCGCCGCTACTACCTTGACCGCGAGATCGACCGCGACCTGCAGGCCTGGAAGTGGGCGCCCAGCGTCAACATCTCGGCGCTCACCGGCCGCAATGTCGACAAGCTCAGCAAGGCCATCGAGACGGCGGCGGCCGGCTGGGAGACGCGCGTGTCCACCGGCAAACTCAACGCCTTCCTGGGGCGGCTCGCGGCTGCTCACCCGCACCCGGTGCGCAGCGGCAAGCAGCCCCGCATTCTGTTCGGCACGCAGGCGCAGAACTGCCCGCCCACGTTCATCCTGTTCACCAGCGGCAAGCTGGACGACACCTACGTCCGCTTCGTCGAACGCCGGCTCCGCGAGGACTTCGGCTTCGAGGGCTCGCCGGTCCATGTGTCGGTGCGTGCCCGCGAAAAGCGCAAGGACCGGGCGTAGGCGGTAGATGGTAGAAGCCGTGAATGGTAGAATCTACCTTCATGAGCCTCAATATCAAGAATGCCCGCGTGCATCACCTGGCCAAGCGTGCTGCGGAAATCACAGGCATGTCGATGACAGGCGCCATTGAGGAGGCCCTCGAACGGCTGCTGCGAGATTACGGACAGGACGGGGCAGAGCTGCAGGTGGCTGCGCGCATGGATCTTGTGCACAAGCTCGTGGTCGCCTATGCGGATGATCCAGGAGTTTCCAACCCGGAGATCGCTGCGGTTGAGGATCTCTTTGACGAAGCGGGCATGCCCCGATGATTGTGGATTCATCAGCCTTGATGGCCATCGTGAACCGCGAACCCGATGGTGAGGCTCTTCTGCGGTTGGCTGCCCAAGGTCCATGTCGTATGTCGGTCGCCACATGGGTGGAGGTGGGCATCGTTGCCGATGCCAGGTCCCACACCCACGGAGAACGCCTGAATCAGATCATCGAGGCCCTCGAAATCGAACTTATGGAGGTCACTGAGAGGCAGGCGGAAGTGGCGCGTCTGGCCTACCGGCGGTTCGGGCGCGGTTCCGGCTCTCCAGCGAGGTTGAATTTCGGGGACTGCTTTGCCTACGCCCTGGCCGTCACCGAAGGGGAACCCCTCCTCTTCACTGGTGAGGACTTCACCCACACCGACGTTGCCAGCGCACGCTGAGAAGGACGAATCCACTGATGGGAAACCGTGATTTCCGCGTCGAGCCCCAGCGTCTGACCCCGCGCGAGCAGATCCGTCGGTACCGGACGCTGGCTGGCGAGCATGTGATCAACCTGCGCCACCTGTGGCCGGTGCCGTCAGACTACGCAGGGCTGAAGACAGCCTGGGCGAAGGATCTGGTGGCCGGTATCACCGTGGGCGTGGTGGCCCTGCCGCTCGCGCTGGGCTTCGGCGTTGCGTCGGGCGCTGGGGCGGCGGCTGGTCTCGTCACCGCCGTCGTGGCCGGCATCGTGGCAGCCGTCTTCGGCGGATCCCACCTCCAGGTCTCCGGGCCAACCGGCGCCATGACCGTGGTGCTGCTGCCCGTGATCGCGAAGTACGGTCTGGACGTGGTGCCGCTACTGGCCATCCTCGGTGGCGTCCTGGTGGTTGCGATGGCAGTCACAGGCATGGGGCGCGGTGTGGAGTTCATTCCGTTCCCGGTGGTCGAGGGCTTCACCATGGGCATCGGCGTGATCATCGCCCTGCAACAGGTGCCGCTCATCCTGGACGCCCCCCGCGGCACCTCGGAATCAACTCTGGTGGCAGCCTGGCAGAGCTTCCGACAGGCCGATTGGGGCCACGCCTGGCAGCCGCTGCTCGTCGCGGCTGGCGTGATCGCCCTGCACATCGTCGGCCTGAAGTTGCGCCCCAAGTGGCCCTGGGCGCTGATCAGCATCTTCCTCGCCACCATCGCCGTCGCCGTTCTGCCCATCACCGTCGGCGCGATTGGTGCGCTTCCCACCGGGTTGCCGGCGCCAAGCATCCCTCACATGTCGTTCGGCTTGATCCAGGATCTCGCCGGCCCGGCGCTGGCTGTCGCGGCACTCGCGGCGCTCGAGTCGCTGCTCTCTGCCCGCGTAGCGGACGGCATGCGGCCAGATCTCACCGACACCCACCCTGATCGCGAGCTCATGGGGCAGGGCTTGGCCAACATCGCCTCGGGCCTCTTTGGCGGCCTCCCCGCCACCGGCGCTATCGCCCGGACGGCAGTCAACGTGCGTTCCGGCGCCCGCACCCGGCTGTCGTCGGTGACCCACGCGCTGGTGCTGCTCGCCGTGATGCTCCTCTTGGCGCCCATCGTGGCGACGGTGCCGATGGCCGCGCTGGGCGGCGTCCTGCTGGTCACGGCGGCCCGGATGATCAACCTCCGGTTGAGCCGCACGATGATGACCGTCACGCGCGCGGACCGCAACACGTTCCTGCTCACCTTCGGCGCCACGGTCCTGTTGGACCTGGTGGCCGCAGTTCTGCTCGGTCTCCTGATGGCGGGCGTCATGAGCTTGCGCCACATGGCCACGTACTCGGTGGTCGCCCGCCAGCAGCTACCCACGAGCACCACCGAGGGCGTCGTGGATTGGTCGATCGAGCAGGAGCATCTGCGGGATTCGGTGGCGGTCTTCCGCGTGGATGGGGCACTGTTCTACGGCAATGCGCAGCGCTTCATCGAGGAGGTCAATGACCTCGACCACGACACGGCGGCCGTGATCATCAGGTGCCATCAGATGCGCATCCTGGATGCCTCGGGTGCCGTGGCGCTGGACACCGCGCTGAGGCGGCTGCGCCGTCGGAAGATCTTCTACGTCATCCAGGGCATGAACGCCTCGCAGCGGCGCACGTCGGTGCTCATGGGAGCAACGGACGAACGCCACCACGTGCGCGAACTCTCCGAGGCGCTCACGTGGATCGACCACGAACTGCGCACCGGCAAGGTCTGACTCACACGAAGACGATCTGGGCGCCTTCGCTCAACTCGATGAAGTCCGCCGCGGAGATCACGTCCTCCACGCCTTCGTAGAGGTCCGACATTACCAGGCCGTTCATGTCGAAGCTCAGCTTGCAGCCCCAAAGGTGGCCCCCGGAGGCGACGATGATGTCGAGCATCTCGCGGATGCTGGGGATCTCCAGATCATCCAGTTGCTGGTTCATCATCTTCGTGGCCATCTTCGTCATGCCCGGAATGGCTCCCATTCCCGCCCAGATGGGCATCTTGGGTGCCATGGGAAGGTGCATGGCGGTGTTGCCCAGCATCGTGAACTTGATGTCGTCCATGGTGCGCTCAGTCACCAGGTCGAAACCCCAGAACGTGAAGAAGATGTGGGTCTCGATGCCTTCGCCCAACGCGGCGTTGGCCATGATCAGGGCCGGGTAGGCCATGTCGAGGTTGCCTTTGGAAGCGATGAAACACATCTTGCGCGGACCGCTGAATCCGCTGGGAGCTGCTCCGTGGGTGGCGACGGTGGGCGAGGCGAAATCGGACGGCTTCAGGCGTGTCTTGCCCTCAGACGGCGTCGGTGCCGCGGCAGGGGCCTTGGCGTCTCCGAAGTCGGGGATGATCGGGTGATCGAGAATCTCAGTCATGTCGCGCTCCTAGACGCAGCCCTTGGGCTTGGGCAGCCCGGCAATGTAGGACATCTTCTTGGCGGGCTTGCCGGGGAAGAGTCGGAACAACTCCTTCATGGGGAACCCGCCGACCACTGAGGCGCGGCGAAGCGTCGCCGTCTCCTTGCGCTCCGGGAAGTCGCCGCGCAGGAAGTGCAGCACCTTCCAATGCTCGTCGGTCAATTCGTCGATGCCGGCGTAGCCGGCCAGGGTGCGGGCGAGGTCTTCGTCCCACTGCTCGTATTCGGTGAGGAAGCCTTCATCGTTGACGTCGATGACGCGGCCGCCCTCGATTCTGGTGCGTGGCACTGTTGTCTCCTTCAGTTCTTGGTGCCGACGGGCAGCTTGCGGCGTGCCCAGTCCGTGACGGTCAACCCGGAGGCGTCGCCCTCGACGCGCTTGCCGAGCAACATCATGTCCGTGGTGAACGGCAAGGGCCGTCCCTTGAGGAGAAACTCCCAGTAGACCCAGCGGAAGGCCAACTTCGCGAGGTGGTTGGCCCGGGATTCCCCCAGCAGGGTCATGGGCCCCACCACGGGGAGCGGGAACTTGCCGGTGTATGGCTCTGTCCCGTAGTTGAAGTCGAGCAGCATGCCCTTGCCCAGGCCCGTCTCGATGAAGCAGTTGGCGTGCCCGTCGAAGGAGTGGGGGAGCGGCTCGCCCGTGAGGTAGTGCGGCCAGTTCTCCATGAAGATGTCCACGGAGAAGTGCGCCACGGAGCCGGCCTTCGAGGTGGGCAACGTGCCGCCGTCGCCCAGCATGAAGATGTCCGAGTGGGCATCTGCCTGCATTGTGTGCTTGTCGCAGGGGACGAGATTGAGTTCATCCCCGAGGCCGGAGCGAGCCACGTACTCTGCTCCGAGGTTCAACGGAATCGATACCAGCAAGTCGTAGGGGACGCGTCTGTCGTCATAGCTCACCAGTTCCTTCGACTCAGTGTCCACGCGCTCGACGGCGAAATCCGCCTCCAGCGCGATCTCGCGGTCCGTGAACATGGAGCCCAGTTCGCGCGAGGCGACAGGCTTGGTGAAGGCGGCGTCGAGCGGGGTGACGTAGACAAGTTCCACCTTGTGGCGGCTGCCTCGTTCACGGAAGAAGCCGTCGGCCAGGAAGATGAACTCCAGTGGCGCCACGGGGCACTTGATGGGCAGATCCGTCAGGTGGACCACCAGCCGGCCGCCACGGAATTCGCGAATCGCCTCACGCAGCGCAACAGCCCCGGGCAGATCGTAGAAGTGGTGCACGTCCTCGCTGTCCGCGCCCGGCGTGAGATCAGGGCGTGGCTCGACGCCGGTGGCCACGATGAGCGTGTCCCAAGACAGGGTTCGGCCGTCCAACAGCGCGACTGTCTTGTCGCCGACATTGATCCGGTCGATTTCTCCCAGCACGAGATCCACGTCGTTTGGGAGGTACTTGCGGCGGGGCTTCGTGATCTTCCCGGTGTCGTACGTGCCGAAGGGCAGGAAGAGGTAGCCGGGTTGGTAGTGATGTTCGTTGTCGCGGTCCACCACGGTGATGGACAGCTCGCTGGCAGGGTGCGCCGCCCGGAGCTTGTTGGCGACCATGGTGCCGGCCGTGCCGCCACCGAGGATGAGGAGCCTCCTCATTGAGACCTCCAAGGTGTGAGTTGGTGTGCCCAGTTTATACCCCTACCCGTACCCGTTACTACTTGTTGTAGGAAACTGGTGGAATGGATTTCATGGAGGCGAGCGTGGCCCGATGTGCCAACTTGTCGAAGAGGCGCTAAGCTATCCGAGTTGCCGCAGAGCAACATCGGGCTGTGGCGCAGCTTGGTAGCGCACTACACTGGGGGTGTAGGGGTCGCAGGTTCAAATCCTGTCAGCCCGACTCACAAAAGGCCTTGTCAAACCGATATTCGGGAGACAAGGCCTTTGTTGTTTCTCGACGATTTCGAGGTGGAGACATGGACGTCAACGAGTTCTGGGAACTTGCCCGCAACGCCGCTGATCTCAACCCGCTGCATGTCTGGGTGGGGGAGAGGGTCTGGGGCACGGTTCCGCCACCGGCATGGGCGTTCGGCGATTCGCCGGAACTGGCCGACGCGTTGGCTCAGCAGGTGGCCAGCGGTGCCAAGACGACGACCACCAGCCTCCTCTGGGAATATGAGGCGGAGGAGGCAGACCTGCCCGAACGGGGTGAGTTGGGCATCGTCCTGGACGGAAAGGATGAGCCCCGCGCCCTGATCCTCACCACCGACGTGCGTGTGGTGCCGTTTGCTGAGGTCGATGACGAGCACGCTCTCGGTGAGGCTGTGTCGCTGGATGAGTGGCGCCGCGAGCATGAGTCCTTCGCCCGGCGGGCAGACGACGGCCAGCACCCCTTCGATCCCGCCATGCCAGTGGTTCTGGAGCGCTTCGAAGTGCTCTACCACCGCTGACCTGGGTTCTGCGCAATACTCCTCTGGTGGAAATCCGCGATTACCCCGATGCCCGCCTGCGGGTGACCGCCCAGCAGCGCGACCATGCCGCTGCCATCCTCCGTGAGGCCGTCGTCGACGGTCGACTCGACGTGGAGGAACTGAACTCTCGGCTACCTGGCGCCCTGAATGCGCACAGTCGCGAGGACCTCTACCGAGTCCTTGACGATCTGGTGCCGGCAGCCGAGCTGCCCAAGGTGGTCGCGGAGGGGGTCCCGCTGGGCGAAGGGCCCGGCATGACCTGGGAGAACCCGCTCCTCATCAAGGCCGACTGGAAGGGTGACGAGCGCATTGGCGTCTGGGACCTGCCGCCCTTCATCGAGTTGCTGGGCACCGGCTGGGGATCCATCAAGCTCAACTGCGTGCTGGCGCGCCCCCTCGCCAAGGTGATCGACGTGGTGATCTCGGGCAACCCGTCGGTCCTCATCGTCGTGCCGGAGGGCTGGGGCGTCGACGTGCAGCAGCTCAACGGATCGGGCCAATCCGGTGGCATCTCATCCTTGGTGCCCACCCGCCCGGTGGGAGACAAGCCGCGTTTGATCCTGCGGGGCAGCACCACGATGCAGGTCAAGGTCCGCACCCCCGGCTACTGGGACCGGCGGGCCCTGGCCAAGCACCAGCGAGAGTTGGAGCAGGGCGGCGGCCCCAAGGCCATCACGCAGGGCTAACGCCCCGAGGTGTAATCGAAGCCCAACTGGATCTCTGGGTCCACAGCAGCAACGATGCCTTCGTAGAAGGCTCGGGTCTGTTCCCGCAGGAGTTCGTCGTTGTCAGCCAGATACTTCTGCTGCGCCTCGTCGTTCAGGATGCTGTTGGTCATCTCCACGGTGTCGATCTCCGGCGTGACCCAGCTCAGCACCCCGTTCTTCTCTGCCGCGAGCTTGAAACGCACATCGTCGTGACCGATGAAGATGAACTCGGGCACAGAGATGGTGAATGCCTTCTCGCCAGTTTGGGTGACCCGCACCTGACGCCCATCGAGCCCGAGCTTTGCCGTGAAGTCGTACTGCAGAAACAGCGCCCGATCCGCACCAGGCACCCGCATCCCGAAGATGGTGCGCTGTTGGGTCTGCTCGGCGATGCCTTGGATTCCAAGGCTCACGAGCGAGATCTCCTCCGTGGTGCGCACGGCATGGATCACCTGAGTGTTCAGGTCCACCTGTTCCACTTCCGCAACGGGAGGGCGCACGGCGTTCATGATGGCTGGCCACACGGCGGGCACCACGAGAAGCAGGCTCAGCACGACGATGAGCGCGATGGCCCATCCCGGCAGCCGGGTGCGGCCCGAATTCGACGGTGCGCTCATCGCCAACCCCCTCGTTGTGTGTTTCGGTCAGCCTAGCTGTGCGGATCAGAGCAGGCCGACAACCCGCCCGTCCTCCAAGCCGATCCCCTCGGCTGCTGGCTTCTTGGGCAGCCCGGGCATGGTCATGATCTCTCCACAGAGTGCGACGACGAACCCAGCGCCCGCCGCCAGCCGAACCTCGCGGATGGGGATCTCATGGCCGTCCGGGGCGCCCAGCAACGTGGGATCCGCCGTGAACGAGTATTGGGTCTTGGCCAAACACACGGGAAGGTCCCCATACCCGGCCGCCTCCCACGCTGCCAAGCGCCGCTGCACCCGCTGAGGCAGGTGGACGCTGTCGGCGCGGTAGATGCGCTTGGCCACGGTCTCGATCTTCTGGGCCAGCGGCATCTCATCCGGGTAGAGGGGCTTGAACTTGGCGGCGCCGGATTCGGCCAGCTCCGCGACCACCTCGGCCAGATGGATGGCGCCCGCCCCGCCGTCGGCCCAGTGCTTCGAGACCACCGCGCGCACGCGGTTGCGGATGCACAGCGACTGGACGGCATCCACCTCGGCGGGCGAATCGCCGTCGAAGTGGTTGATGGCCACCACGAAGGGGCACCCGAAGAGCTTGAGGTTTTCGACATGACGTTCAAGATTGACGCTGCCCTCCAAGACCGCCTCAACGTTTTCCTCACCGAGCCGGTCCAGCGGGACTCCACCATTGACCTTCAACGCGCGGATCGTCGCCACCAGCACGACGGCGTCAGGCTTCAGGCTGCCGACCCGGCACACGATGTCGAAGAACTTCTCAGCCCCCAGATCTGCGCCGAAGCCCGCCTCCGTCACCACATATTCCGACATGCCCAGCGCCGCCTTCGTGGCGATCAACGAGTTGCAGCCGTGGGCGATGTTGGCGAACGGCCCACCATGCACCAAGGCCGGGTTGTTCTCCAGGGTCTGCACGAGGTTGGGCTGGAGCGCCTCCTTGAGCAGCACCGTCATTGCCCCGGCTGCCCCCAACTGGGCTGCGGTCACCGGCTGCCTGTCGAACGTCTCTGCCACGACGATGCGGCCCAGGCGCTGCTCCAAATCTGCCAGATCTGCGGCCAGGCACAGCACGGCCATCACCTCGCTGGCCGCAGTGATGTCGAAGCCGGTCTCCCGGGGCGTGCCGTGCGACGGGCCGCCAAGACCTGCCACGATCTGGCGGAGTGCCCGGTCATTGACGTCCAGCACGCGCCGCCAGGACACCCGGCGGGGATCGATGCCCAGCTTGTTGCCCCAGTGGAGGTGGTTGTCGATCATGGCCGCCAACAGGTTGTGGGCGCTGGTCACGGCGTGGAAGTCTCCGGTGAAGTGCAGGTTCATGTCCTCCATGGGCACCACCTGGGCGTAACCGCCGCCAGCGGCACCGCCCTTCATGCCGAAATTCGGCCCCAGGCTCGCCTCCCGGATGCACACCGTCGCTCGGCGCCCAATCTGGTTCAGCGCGTCCGTCAAGCCCACCGTCGTGGTCGTCTTTCCCTCGCCCGGGGGAGTGGGGCTGATGGCGGTCACCAGCACCAGGCGACCTTGCTCCTTCCCCGTCCGCGCCTGCACCGCTCGATGGGAGATCTTGGCCTTGTCGTGGCCGTATGGCAGAAGATCCGTGGCGTCCAGCCCCAATTGGGAACCGATGTAGTAGATCGGCTGAAGGGTCGCCTCGCGGGCGATCTCGAGGTCAGTCTTCATCGATGCTGCCTGTCTTCACGAGAACCATGGATCTAGCCTGCCAGCCGCGTAGGATTCAGGTGGCGGATAACTGCAAGCACCTGGAGGGTGTTGTGGACATCATTCTCATCCCCGGACTCTGGCTCGACGGCGAATCCTGGGACCGCGTCGTACCCCATCTCCTCTCCGAAGGCCACCGCGTCATGGCCATCACCCCGCCGGGCTACAACGGCGAGGATCCGTCCACCGTCACCAATGCGGATTTGGTGGCTGCGGTGGTCACCGAGATCGACAATTCGGCGGCACCCGCCCTTCTGGTGGGTCACTCCGCCTCCTGCGCGGCGGCGTGGGCCGCGGCGGACCGCCGGCCGGAGCGGGTTCAGCGGGTGCTACTCGTGGGCGGTTTCCCCATCCCGGACGGCTCCGTGCTGCTGGACGGCTTTGAAGCAACCGAGGATGGCACGTTGCCCTTCCCGGGCTGGGCAGCCTTCGACGGGCCAGACAGTGCCGATCTGAGCGAGGCCGACAAGGCTTGGCTCGAGGGTCACATGTCTCCCGCGCCGGCGGATTATGCCCTCGGCACCCAGCGCCTGCGGAACGAGGAGCGCTACGAGGTGCCCGTGGTGATGGTGTGCCCGGAGTACTCAGAGGCAGACGTGCGGGACTGGGTGGCCCAGGGCTTCCCGCCCGTCTCAGAACTGAGCCTGATCCGGAACCTGTCCTACGTGGATCTGGGCTCCGGCCATTGGCCGCAGGTCAGCCGCGCGGAGGATCTGGCCCGCGTCATCCTGGACGCTGTCCGCTGACCGCGTAACGAGAACCCTTCCAGCGAGGGGAACGGGGCATTAGGTTCTGGCACAAGCCATCCACCGCCGTCGAAGGAACAGATATGTTCTACCGCCCAGAAACCCTCGCCGTCCATGCCGGTCAGGAAACTCCAGATCCAGCAACCAACTCGCGTGCCGTCCCCATCTACCAGACCACCAGCTACGTGTTCGACGACGCAGAGCACGCCGCAGACCTGTTTGCTTTGCGCAAGCCCGGCAACATCTACTCCCGCCTGATGAACCCCACCTCGTCGGTGCTGGAGACCCGCCTGACCGCACTTGAAGGCGGCGTTGGGGCCCTCGTGACCGCCTCCGGTGCATCGGCCATCACCTACGCCGTGCTGAACCTGACCTACTCGGGCGACAACATCGTCGCGCTCTCGACTCTCTACGGCGGCACCTACGCCCTCTTCGCGCACGCCTTGGCCCAGTTTGGAATCGAGGCCCGCTTCGTGGACCCGAGCAAGCCTGAGGAGTTGGCCCAGCACGTCGACGAGAAGACCAAGTTGGTTTTCGGCGAGACCGTGGGCAACCCTGCCCTCAACGTCGTTGATCTCGACGCGTGGTCGGCCGCCGCACACAAGCTTGGCCTGCCCTTCATCGTCGACAACACCGTCCCCACCCCGCACCTGACCCGCGCGTTCGACCACGGCGTCGACGTGGTGGTGCACTCGTTGACCAAGTACCTCGGTGGCCACGGCAACTCGCTGGGCGGCGCCATCATCGATTCGGGCAACTTCGACTGGGCAGCCCACTCCGAGCGCTTCCCGGGCCTCACCACCCCGGACGCGGCCTACCACGGCGTGGTCTGGACGGAGGCCGTGGGCAATCTGGCCTACATCATCCGGGCGCGCACGGTGCTGATCCGCAACACCGGGGCCACCATCTCGCCCTTCAACTCGTTCCTGATCCTGCAGGGCATCGAGACGCTGCACCTGCGCATGGAGCGGCACAGCGAGAACGCTCTCAAGGTGGCCCAGTTCCTGGAGGATCACCCCAAGGTCGAGTGGGTCAACTATCCAGGCCTGGAATCCAGCCCCACGCACGAGATCGCCAAGCGCATCCTGAAGAACGGCTTCGGTGGCCTCGTGTCGTTCGGCGTGAGCGGCGGCCGTGAGGCGGGCCAGAAGCTCGTCGAATCCCTGGAGCTGTTCAGCCACCTCGCCAATATCGGCGACGCCAAGTCCCTGGTCATCCACAACGCGTCGACGACGCACTCGCAGCTGAGCGACGACGAACTGGCCTCAGCCGGCGTGCCCGCGGAGATGGTGCGGCTGTCGGTGGGCATCGAGCACATCGACGACATCCTGGCCGACCTCAGCCAGGGCCTGGATCAGCTCTGATTCAGCCCTCTTGGGAGCGCTCGTCGCCCGGCTCCTGTCCGGGGGACGTCTCCTCGTGGACCTGCTTCTGTTCGATGGCATCCTCGGGGATGGCGTCCTCCGTGGCGTGGGCGTGCTCCTCGTCGGTGACGGCCTCGTCCTGGGGGCCGGGCACGAAGTCTTCTGACATGCTTCCTCCTGGGTTGCTTGTGTGGACAGGCTAGCGGCCATGGGCAAGCGAAACTGCAACAATGGGCCAGTGAGTTCCATCGATTCCGGCAGTGTGGGCGTCGTCGAGACGCACTCCGTCCGCCTGTTCGATGACGGTCTCACCACCCGCAGCGGCACGGTGTTGCCGGTTGTGGAGGTCGCCTACGAGACGTATGGCACCCTCAATGAAGCCCGTTCCAACGCCATCTACATCTGCCATGCCCTCACCGGGGATGCGCACGCGGCTGGATTCCACGAAGGCGATGACCGCCCCGGATGGTGGGAGAACATGATCGGGCCCGGCAAGCCCATCGACACGAATCAATGGTTCGTCGTCTCCTCCAACATCCTGGGCGGTTGCCAAGGGACCACGGGTCCCTCGTCGATGAATCCGGAGACGGGGGAGCCCTACGGGTTGGACTTCCCGCTGCTGGACATGCGCGATTTTGTTGCCGTCCACCGTGGACTCGCGGCCGAGCTCGGCATCGAGCGCTTCGCCGCCGTCGTGGGTGGGTCGCTGGGCGGGATGCAGGTGCTGCAGTGGGCGATGGATCATCCGCGTGACATGGGCCGCGCACTGATCTTCGCCGCCTCCTCCCGCCTCACGGCCCAGAACATCGCCTTCTCCGCCGTCGGGCGCCAGGCCATCATGCGGGATTCGGGCTTCAACGAGGGCAAGTTCCTGTCACGTGGCACGGCCCCGCGCAAGGGCCTGTCGGTCGCGCGCATGCTGGCACACATCACCTACCTCTCCGAAGAGGCCTTTCAAGAGAAGTTCGGCCGCAACGCCCAGCAGGGTGAGCTGTCCGGCAACTTCGGGATCGACTTCGCTGTCGAGAGCTACCTCGAGTACCAGGGGGAGCGATTCCTGAGCAGGTTCGATGCGCTCAGCTACCTCTACCTCACGCGCGTGCTCGACTACTTCGATCCGTTCGCAGCCACGGATGCGTTGGATCTGCTCAAGGCGGATCCGGTGCGCTTCCTGCTCGTGAGTTTCACCAGCGACTGGCGCTTCTCCACTGAACACAGCCGGCGGATCGTGCGGCACCTCGAGGGCGCCCGGATTCCCACGTCGTTCCGCGAGATCGAATCCCGTTGGGGGCATGATTCCTTCCTGCTCGACCTGCCGGATTATCACGCCACGGTGCGGGCCTACCTGGACAGGGCTGCGGAGGAGATCGCATGATGGCTGATCTGTTCCGCCCAGATCTGGCGGTGATTGCGTCGCTCATCCCGGAGGGGAGTCGCGTGCTTGACCTGGGCTGCGGCAACGGCGACCTGATGGTGATGCTCAGGGAACGGGGCTGCACCGGCACCGGGGTGGACATGAACCCGGATAGGGTCCTGGCTTGCCTTCGGCGCGGGGTGGACGTGATTGAGCTCGACCTCGACACGGAATTGGGGGAGTTCGGCGACGACAGCTACGACTTCGTGGTGTTGTCTCGCACCTTGCAGACGGTGCACAACCCTCGCGCCGTGCTCACCGAGATGCGGCGCATCGCACTCCACTCGGTGGTGTCGATGCCCAACTTCGCGCACTGGCGCAACCGTTTGCGCCTCCTGCGTGGCCGGATGCCCATGTCGAAGGACCTCCCGTACCGGTGGTACGACACGCCCAACCTGCACTACTCATCGCTGCCGGATCTGGAGCCGCTCTTCACTCAACTGGGCATGAAGATCGACAAGCGCATCCCGCTGGACGCAGACGGCCATCCCCACCGGTTCGGCAACGTCGCGGCCAACCTGGTGGCCAGCTCGTCGCTGTATCTACTGCACGCGAAGCGCTGACACGAGCCGGGTCATGGACCCACCCAACCCCAGTTCATCCGTGAGCAGTTGGGCGCGTGCCTCGTCCGGAGCCTTTCGATCGATCGCCGGGAGCTCAAGGGTGTCGACGGCGGTGACGACCTCGCGCGCCCGCGCAAGGTAGTCCACATCCGCCAGAAGCTTGGAGCGCATCGAGGGCGACATCCCGGAATCAGGATCGACGGCGGCCTCCACCATCGCCTCCAGGCTTGGGTACGTGTTGACGAGCGAGGCCGCGCTCTTGTCGCCGATCCCCTTCACGCCGGGCAGGCCGTCAGAGGGGTCGCCTCGGAGGACGGCGAAGTCGACGTAGCGGGCCGCAGCCAGGCCGTACTTCTCGGCCAGGACCTCTGGGGTCACCAGTTCATGCTTCGCGACGCCTCGGGCCACGTAGACCACAGAGGTGTCGTCGTCGACCAGCTGGAACAGGTCCCGATCACCGGTGACCACGAGGCTCTGCCCGGTGTGGCGGCGGGCGAGGCTGGCCAACACATCGTCAGCTTCGTGGTCCGCAGCCCCGATGATGGGGATTCCAGCGGCCTCAATCGCCTGTCTGATCAGGGGCACCTGGATGGTGAGGTCGTCGTCGACCTGCTCCATCTCCATGCCGTCAACCACAACCAAACGGTGGGTCTTGTACGACGGGATGAGGCTGACGCGCCACTCTGGGCGCCATTCGTCATCCCAGGCGCAGGCGATCTCGTCCGGCGAGTACTGGCTGACGAGCCGGGCGATGAAGTCCAGCGTGCCTCGCACCGCGTTGACCGGCCGGCCATCGGGTGCGCGAAACGTGGCCGGCACGCCGAAGAAGGCGCGGAAGTAGAGGTAGGAGGTGTCGAAGACCATCAGCGTGCTCACCGGGCCATGGTGGCATACCGAAGTGTTGTGAGGTGTTGGGTAGGCTCTGCCCGTGATCTCCAGACCTCGCCTGCCCGTTGGCGTCTCGCTTCTGCTGGCCGTGTGCATTGGCCTGCTGATCGGCGCCGGGCAGGCGCCGATGGGCGTCTGGCCAGCCACGATGGCCGGCGTTGCACTGCTGACCTGGTTCATGGCGGATCGGCGCCCAGGCCCGGCATTCGGCTATGGCTACCTCATTGGCCTGGCGATGAACACGCTCACGGTCTCGTGGGTGTCGGTGCTCGGAATCTGGGTGGGGGTCGCCCTCGTGGCCTACCTTTCGCTGTGGTGGGCGCTGCTCTCCTTGGTGATCTCGAGGCTCGTTCGGTTGAAGTTCTGGCCGCTCCTCATCCCAGCTGCCTGGGTGGCGATGGAGTTCGCGGCCGGCAAGGTGCCCTTCGGCGGCTTCTCCTGGACGAGGCTGGGCTTCACCACAATCGATCAGCCCATGAACGGCTGGCTCGCCTTCGTCGGAGTAACAGGGGTGTCCTACCTGGTGGCGGCGGTGGCCAACTCCGCGCTCTTCGCCGTGGCGGATCGTGGACGACGGGTGCGTGTCCTCGCCGGGGCCCTCGCCATCTTCGTGGTGGGCGGCCTGCTCAACCTCACGCCGCATGCAGAACCAGAGGAACGGGTGAGTATCGCCGTCGTGCAGCCCAACGTGAACCGGCACGAGCACGGCACCGCCTCCTACGCGCGCTCCGTGACCAACAACGCGTTGAGCGAGACCATCTTTGCGCTTGCGGAGGCCCGTACATCAGGTGCGCACCCAGATTTCATCGTGTGGCCGGAGAACGCCACGGACGTCGACCCCATCGTCGATGCGGAGACCCGACGCATGGTTGAGCGATCTGTGCAGTTAGCCGGGATTCCCATCTTCGTGGGCGCGGTCATGGATGGCCCGGCGCCGGATACGCGCCAGACCTCCAGCCTGTGGTGGGATCCGGAAGCTGGCCCGCAGGACATCTATCACAAGCGGGATTTGGTGCCGTTCGGCGAGTGGATTCCCTATCGGGAGTTCCTGCTGCCCCGCCTCCCCATCCTGAAGCAGATCGGGCGACAGTCGGTGCCGGGGGAGGGGCCTGGTGTGGTTGATGCCCCCATCGCCGCGAATCCCAATCTCCGGGTGGGCACGATCATCTGTTTCGAACTTGCCTACGACGACACCAGCTACGACACGGTGCTGGGTGGGGGAGAGATCATCGTCTCGCAATCCAACACCAACACCTACGGCGGCACCTTCCAGCCACCGCAGCAGTTGGTATTGAACCGCGTGCGTGCCATGGAGACGGGGCGCGAGGTGGTGGTGGCCACCCTCAACTCGCTGACCGGCCTCGTTGACACCCGCGGACGGGTCCATGACCTGACCGCAGAATTCGAGGCCGCCAGCCGCATCGTTGAGGTGCCCCTGCGGTCCAACATCAATCTTGCGGTTCGCCTGGGCTCCTCGCTGGCTTGGGCCTCCGTCGTCATCACGTTGGCGGCATTGGGCTGGTCGCTGCTCCGTCGCTCTGAGGCGACGGGTAGCATGGCACACAATGAACAACCCCGAGGAACAGCCCATGACCAGCACTGATGTGCTCGATCGCGTGCTCGTGATCATCCCGACGTACAACGAGTCGCAGAACATCGAGAGTGTCGCCAATAGGCTGCGCAAGGCGGTGCCCCACGCGCACATCCTCATCGCTGACGACAACTCTCCCGATGGCACTGGGGCCATTGCGGACAGGCTCGCCGAGGCAGATTCCCAGATCCACGTCATGCATCGCGCTGGGAAGCAGGGCCTCGGAGCGGCCTATCTGGCAGGGTTCGAGTGGGGCATGCAGCATGGGTATGGGGTGCTGGTTTCTCATGACGCCGATGGTTCGCATCAGCCCGAGGAACTGCCGCGTCTGCTGCAGGCCATCAACGACGGTGCAGACATGGTGAAGGGCTCCCGTTGGGTCAAGGGCGGATCCATCGTCAACTGGCCGGCCTCACGCGTGCTGATCTCCAAGGCGGGCTCGCTTTGGACCCGGCTCTGGCTTGGCATCCCAGTCAAGGACGCCACCGGTGGATTCAACGCCTATCGTGCCACCACGCTGCAAGGCATGAACCTCAACGAGGTTGCCTCTGCGGGCTACTGCTTCCAGATCGATCTGGTGTGGCGTGCCATCAAGCATGGTTTCAAGGTGGTGGAAGTCCCCATCGAGTTCGTGGAGCGCGAGTTTGGGGATTCCAAGATGAACCGCAACATCGTGATCGAGGCCCTCATCCGCACCACTTTGTGGGGGATCGAACACCGCCTCCGCCAGATCGGCCGCGTGGTGCGGGGTCTCATCGGTCGCGCGCGTCCCGGGGTTCGGTAGTGGCAGCCCGCAAGTCGACGGTGGCGCTTGGCCTAGCCATTGGCCTGCTGCTGCTTCTGGTGGTGGCGGAGATCGCTGCGATCATCTGGCTGACCGGCGCCATCGGCTGGTGGACCATCGCTTTTCTGATGGGATCCACAGTGCTGGGCATCTACCTCATGCAGCGGGAGTGGAAGAAGGCCTGGGCCTCACTGTCAGACGCGCTGCGCGCGGGCCAGCTACCCACTGGGCGCATGGCCGACACCACCCTGATCCTCGCGGGCGGCATCTTGCTGACGGTGCCTGGCGTGATCACCGACGTGATCGGCTTGTTGCTCCTGCTGCCCTTCACCCGCCCGTTCATCCGCTCGGCGCTGACGTGGTGGGTTTCCCGGGTGGTCAAGAGCGCACCTGGCGCAGCGGGGCCAACGATCATCAAGGGTGAGGCCACGGAGGCAGACACGCTCATTCCGCGCATTCAGGCCACAAACAACGAGGCCGCCGACGGACAGGTGATCCGCGGCGACCTCGATGAGTCGTGAGTGCTCAGTAGAGCCGGTCAGACTCCCGTAGCTTGGTGAGTTGCTCCTCCAGGATGTCTTCCAGTTCTGGGATGGAGCGCCGCTCGCGCAGCATGTCCCAGTGGGTGCGAACCGGCTTTTCCACCTTCTCTTCACCCAACACGCCATCTGAGCGCACCGCCATCAGGCCGCACTGCTTGCATTCCCATTCCGTGGGAAGCTCGGCCTCAGCCGCGAACGTCACCTCGAAATGATGCCCCTTCGGGCAGTCAAACGCGAGGTTCTGACGCTCAGCGAATTCGATGCCCTGTTCGTCCTCGAAGGTCTTCGAACCCAACCCGACGCCACGTAGTGCTCGATCAGCCATTTTCCCTCCTTCGTCTGCCTAACCAACGAATCGCGAACCTGGAAGGTTCCGTTACTGAGTAGACCACATCCCTCGGGCACTCAAGACCTCTTTGAGGGAATCCGGCCTGTCTGTCACGATCCCGTCAACGCCCCAGTCGAGCAGCCGATGCATGGTGGTGGGGTCGTCCACCGTCCAGACGTGGATCTTGCGGCCGGCGGCGTGGATGCGCTCGATGTTCTTCGGCGTCACGATGTCGACGGTGACAGGCCCCACGGGATGCTGCATGGGCACCTGGTACACCTGGCCGCCGGGGGAAATGGCGCCCATCGTCAGGGCGGCAACGCCTGTCGTCGATACTGCCGTTGGCACTTGGGGGAGGAGGCTGCGGAAACGGCGAATGCGGGTGCGGGCGAAGGAGCCAACGCACACGCGGCGCTCAGCGCCGTGCCGGCGGATGCAGTCTGCCAGCGACTGCACGGCGGTCACCGATTTGATGTCGATGTTGAAGTTGATGTCCGGGAACGTCTCGAACAGCTCGTCCATGGTGGGGACCGGCTCGCGCCCACCCACACGGAGGGAGCCCAGCTCCTCGAAGGTCAGTTCGCGCAGCGAACCGGCCACGTCGGTGACCCGGTCAAGCGTGTCGTCGTGGAAGGCGACGAGCACGCCATCGCGGGTGGTGTGAACATCTGTCTCCAGATAGCGAAATCCGAGCTCCACCGCGTTGGCGAATGCCACAACAGTGTTTTCGATGCCCAAGTTGGCAGTCATGAAGGACCCGCCTCGATGCGCCATCGCAACGAACTCGGGGGAAAGGTAGTCGGGATACACCTCCGCCATAAAGCATCATCGTATGGGGTGGGAAGCCATTACGCCACTGAAGAACAGATTCGGCCATTACACCGTCATGAAACTGTGATCCTTGAATCGAGTGGGAGGATGTGCAAATGACCACTGTGCTGTCGATTCAGTCCGCCGTCGCCTACGGCCATGCCGGAAATTCCGCCGCGATGTTTCCACTGCAACGGCTCGGCATCGATGTGTGGCCGGTGTACACCGTCAACTTTTCGAACAACACTGACTACGGCTCATGGCGCGGCCCACTGATCGCTGCCGCGGACGTGTGGGAAGTGGTTCAAGGTGTGAACGACAGGGGAGTGCTGGGAGACGTCGACGCGCTTCTGTGCGGCTACCTCGGTACGCCCGAGGTGGGGCAGGTCATCCTCGACTCCTACGCGTTGGTCAAGGAGCACAATGCAGAGGCCCTGTTCTGCGCGGATCCGGTGATGGGCGACATCGACCGTGGGTTCTATGCGCGGCCAGGCATCCCGGAGTTCTGGCGAGATCATGTCGTGGGCCAGGCTGACATCATGACCCCGAACCTCTTTGAGCTGCAGTTCCTCACTGGACGCACCACAGAGTCGCTCGACGACGTGGTGGCCGCCGCTCAGGAGCTGCGGGCCAAGGGGCCCAAGATCGTGGTCGTGACATCAGTTGTTGGCGCAGACCTGAGCGACGACGTGATGCGGATCATCGCCGTCGGGGAGGACGAGGCGTGGGAGGTCACCACCCCGGTGCTCGATCGAAAGTTCACCGGATCAGGTGATCTCACCACCGCCATGTTCCTGGCGCATTGGCTGCGCACCGGAAACCTGGGCGAGACCCTGGGTGAGACCGCATCGATCGTCTACTCCGTTCTGGAGGCGACGACCACTGCGGGCCACAAGGAGTTGCGGCTGGTGGATGCGCAGCTCGATCTGATCGAGCCGCGCCACCGCTTCGAGGCTGTCCGCCTCTAGTTCTCGTCTGCGGGCTCGCCCCAGAAGGTGTTGATACTGGCCCCCAGCTTGTTGAGGCGCTGGGGGAGATCCTCGTAGCCGCGGTTGATGACGTAGACGTCCATCAACGTGGTGGTTCCTCGCGCGGCGAGGGCCGCGAGCAGCAGGCACACGGCCGGCCGAAGCGCCGGGGGAGATTCGATCCGGCGCCCGCGCCAGTTCGTGGGGCCGATGATCAGCAGCCGGTGAGCGTCCATGAGCTGGATGTTGGCGCCCAACTCAGAGAGCTTCTTCAAATGGATGGCCCGGTTGTCATAGACCCAGTCGTAGATGACGCTCTGCCCCTCTGCGGTGGCGCAGATGACTGCGAAGAAAGGCAGGTTGTCGATATTCAGGCCGGGGAACGGCATGGGGTGGATTTTGTCGAGCGGCGCCACCAGATCTGACGGCACGACGGTGACGTCCACCAGGCGCGTCTTGCCATTGTGGCTGCGGTATTCATCCGAGAGAACGAGTTCCTGACCCATCTCGTCCAGGACGGCGAACTCCACCTCGAGGAACTCGATGGGGCAGCGGCGCACGGTGATC
>JAUNUF010000026.1 GCA_030538315.1 Propionibacteriaceae bacterium | reverse complement strand
CACCGCTGGTCCCTGAGCGGATCGCCTGCGACGAAGGAGCAGCGTGATCCGACGAAGGGCCGGGCTCAGCCGATGCGTGCCGCCGCACCGCTGGTCCCTGAGCGGATCGCCTGCGACGAAGGAGCAGCGTGATCCGACGAAGGGCCGGGCTCAGCCGATGCGTGCCGCCGCGTACTCGTCCTGCGGCGGCAGGCTGTGCCGCGGCGGTTCCTTCACGAACAGCGCCAGGATGAGGCCCAGGAACAGCACCGCGACCACACCGAGGATGCCCCAGTGCTGCGCAGATTCCTCGCTGCCTGCGGTGACGGCGACGCCGATCGCGATCGCCACGCCGAACAGCGTCGGGGAAAGGAAGCTCACGGCGCGGCCGGTGGTGGCGTAGAGGCCGAAGAGTTCGCCGCTCATGCCATCGGGGATGAGGCGGGCGAGGAACGAGCGGCTGGCGGACTGCGCTGGGCCGACGAACACGCACAGCGCCAGACCGAGGGCCCAGAACACCGGCTTGCCGCCAGCGTGGAACACGAACACGCCCAGGCCGAGGATCACAAGCGAGATCAGCGAGACGATGATCACCAGCTTGGGGCCGAGCGTGTCGTCGAGCAGCCCGAACAGGATGGTGGCCACGCCCGCGACGACGTTGGCGGCCACGCCGAAGATGACGACCTCGCCGAAGCTGAATCCGAACGTGCCAGCCGCCAGCACTCCACCGAAGGCGAACACACCGGCCAGGCCGTCGCGGAACAGGGCCGCGGCCATCAGGAAGAACAGCGTGTTGGGGGAGGCGCGCCAGAGGCGCTTGATGGAGGCGAAGAGTGCCTTGTAGGAGCCGATGATGCCCAGCGACTCGCCAGGATGGGTGGCCGGCTTGTCCTTGATCATGTGGAAGATCGGGATGGTGAACAGCACCGTCCAGATGCCGCACAGGATCATCGACAGCCGCACCTGGTTGGCGTCGAAGCCCGTGCCCATGAGCGCGATGATCACCAGCAGGATGGTGATGCCGCCCAGGTAGCCCAGACCCCAGCCCAGGCCGGAGACCCGACCCACGTTGCGCGGCGTCGACACCTGGTCGATGGCCGCGTAGTAGTTCACGTTGGCGATCTCGGAGACGACGTTGCCGCCGCCCAGGAGGATGGCGCCCAGCAGGAAGTACTCAGGGGAGGGGGCCACGAAATACATGGCCGCGCAGATGGCCGCCAGCAGCCACGTCTGCCACCGGAGGTGAAACATGCGCTTGCCGGAACGGTCAGAGCCCTGCCCCAGCACGGGCGCCAGCAGCGCGATGAAGAGGCCAGCGAGACCGGTGGCCCAGGCGAGCTTCATCGTCACCTCGTCCTTGGGCCCGAACGCGGAGCTGGTGAGGTACACCGCGAAGACGAACGTGGTGATCACGGTGGCGAACGGCTGCGTGCCCCAATCCCACAGAGCCCAGGAGATGACCTTCCCCTTGGACGCCTTCATCGACGACAGCGCGCCGCCCGTCTGCGGGCTGGAGGTGACGCCTGGAACCGCTGAGTTACTCACCCGCGCACCATAACGCCACAAGGTGAACTTTCGGGGACGACGCCAGAAACGAGGCAATCCCACCCTTTTGGGGGTAGGGGGCCCCCTCCTTCCCCCCATTAATGTCAGACGATGGGCCACCGCCCACACCTCAAAAAGAAATCCAAGGAGGAACCATGCGTATCGGTTCTGCCATCGTCCTCATGGCCATCGGCGCCATTCTCGTCTGGGCCGTTGACGCTGATGTGCCGTACGTCAGCCTCGACATGATCGGCTACATCCTCATCGCCGCCGGCGTCCTGGGCCTGATCTGGGCCCTGCTCGCCTCCAACCGCACGCGGGTCACGGAATCCCGCACCGTCCAGGACCCCAACACCGGCGAAACCGTGCACCGCGCCGAGTCCCACGACGGCCTCTGATACCGGCTGCCACAAGCACCAACGACGGCGGGCTCTCCATTCGTGGAGGGCCCGCCGTCGTTGGTCTACACCCCCTAGACTTGGACTTACATTTTTGTGCGGTGCGTCCAAGTTGTAAGGTGAGGATGCAGCCATAAGAACCCCACATCCGGCGCCCATGAAGGCCGTCCGGGAGCAAAGGAAAGGCAAACGCATGACCGACAACGGAGTCCTCAAGTACGGGGATCTGGAACTCGATCTGCCAATCGTGGAGGCCACGCAGGGCAACAACGGTTTCGACGTCAGCAAGCTGCTGGCCACCACCGGTGTCACCACGCTGGATCCGGGCTTTGTGAACACAGCGTCGTGTACCTCAGCCATCACCTTCATCGACGGCGACGAGGGCATCCTGCAGTACCGCGGGTACCCCATCGAGCAACTGGCAGAGAAGGCAACCTTCATCGAGGTGGCTTACCTGCTGATCTACGGAGAGCTGCCCACGCAATCCGAACTGGACGACTTCTACGGCAAGATCTCGCGCCGCATGATGCTCGACGAGCGTCTGCGTGAGCTGTACCGCAGCTTCCCCCGCGGCGCCCACCCCATGCAGGTGCTGGCTGCTGGTGTCACCGCGTTGGGTGCCTTCCACCGTGAGCACCTGGATCCGCATGATCCCGCCCACGTGGAAGAGTCCACGCTGCGCCTCCTCGGCTCCATGCCCACGCTGGCCGCCTACGCCTACAAGTCGTCCATCGGTGCCCCGTTCCTGTACCCGAAGACGGCGCTGGGCTACGTCGAGAACTACCTGCGCCTCTCGTTCGGTACCCCCATGGAGGAGTACGAGATCGACGAGAACGTCGTACGCGCGTTCGAGACCCTCTTCATCCTGCACGCAGATCACGAGCAGAACGCCTCCACCTCGACGGTGCGCCTCGTCGGTTCCGCAGATGCCAACATCTACGCCTCGATGAGCTCCGGTGTGGCGGCCCTCTCCGGCCCCCTGCATGGCGGCGCCAACCAGGCGGTGCTGGAGATGCTGCGCGAGATCCAGGCTGAAGGCCTCAACATCAAGGATTTCGTGGGCCAGGTCAAGGACAAGAAGTCTGGCGTGAAGCTCATGGGCTTCGGTCACCGCGTCTACAAGAACTATGACCCGCGCGCCAAGATCATCAAGGGCCACGCAGATACCCTGCTGCGTAGCTCGGACAAGAACAACCACCTGCTCGACATGGCGCTCGAGCTCGAAGAGACCGCGCTGAACGATGAGTACTTCATCGAGCGCAAGCTCTACCCGAACGTCGACTTCTACACCGGCCTGATCTACGAGGCGATGGGCTTCCCGGCCTCGCACTTCACCGCCCTGTTCGCTCTGGGTCGCCTGCCCGGCTGGATCGCGCAGTGGCGCGAGCAGCACGCAGATCCCAAGCGCAAGATCGGCCGCCCGCGCCAGATCTACGTCGGCGAGAAGGAACGCGACTACGTTCCCATCAACGAGCGCTGATCAGCTCCAACACACCAGAGGCCCCGCGGTTGTCCGCGGGGCCTCTGCCGTTGGTGGGTACCCTCGCCCCCTTGATCTCAACGACACGGACGAGGCCGCGGTGCGGGGTGTCAGCCGGCGGCAGGGTCGTCGTCGGGCTCATCTGTCTCGAGGATCTGCAGCGCACCCGTGGGGCAGTTCGCGACGGTGGTGCGCAGGCGGGTCTCCAGCTCGGGGTCATCCGCCTTTGAGGGGTTGATCCAGGGCCGCTTTCCGGTGTCGAACACCTCCGGCATGTTGCGCACGCACTGCCCGTTGTGATTGCAGAGCGCCGAGTCGAACGTCACGTCGACGAGCGGCCCGGTGTAACGCTTCCGGCCGTGGGTGGGGGTGTCGCGATCCGATGACGGCCGGGCCACGGCCACGGCGCCGATCATCTCGCCCTCGTTGTTGCGGAGCGCGGCGAACGTCATGTCGATGTAGATGCTGCCGCCGTCCTCCTTCAGCGACTTCGTGCGACGCGCCGAGCCGTCCGACGCCAGGCCGCCGCGCTCCATCGCCGAGCTGAACCCGCGGTGGTGCGCCTCGCGGAGCTTGGGTGGGATCATGAAATCGACGTCGCGCCCAATGGCAAACTCCTGCGACCAGCCGAACAGATCCACGCAGGCCCGGTTCCAGGCCCGCACCAGGCCGTCCTCGTCGATCACGATGATCGCGTCAGTTGCGCTGTCCAGCGCCCAGCCGGCGATCTCGCCGGTGAGTACGCCGTCGACGATGTCGTAGGTGGCCATGGCATTCCCCTTTGCTCGGTTACCGCCATGATCCCGCACGCCATGCAATTAGTCCATGAGCCTCGGAAGTATCGGGTTGGGATTCTTGGCCTGCCTTTTTCGTGGAGATGTCGCCATATGGACGACATCTGCAGGAAAGAGGCACCCGAAGAAACCTGACTGTGCGTCAGGCTCGCTTGGCCCACCAGTCCTTGAGGAGTGCGACCGCCTCGTCGTGGGGGATGGGGCCGTGATCCGTGCGGTGCTCGAGCAGGAACTTGTACGCCTCGCCCACCTCGCGGCTGGGCTTCAGACCGAGCACCTCCATGATCTGCTCCCCATCGAGATGCGGGCGCAGCGCCTGGAGTTCCTCTTGGGCGGCCAGCTCGTCGATGCGCCACTCGAGCTCCTCATACGCACGCCGCAGCCGGGTGGCCTTGCGCACGTTGCGGGTGGTGCAATCTGCACGCGTCAGGATGTGCAGGCGCTCAAGCTCCTCGCCCGCGTCGCGGACGTAGCGGCGCACTGCGGAATCGCTCCACTCGCCGTCGGCGTACCCGTGGAAGCGCAGGTGGAGGTCGATGAGCTTGGCCACCGATTTCACGACGGCCCCCGGGTAGGTGAGGGCCTTCAGGCGCTTGGTGGCCATCTTGGCGCCCACCACGTCGTGATGGTGGAACGTCACCTTGGAGCCCTCGAACCTCCGGGTGGCGGGCTTGCCGATGTCATGCAGCAGCGCCGCCAGGCGGTTGACGATGTCTGGCTCGTGGCCGCGCTCCTTCTCCAACGCGATCGCCTGATCCAGCACCGTCAGCGAGTGCTGATAGACGTCCTTGTGGTGCGCGTGCTCGTCCACCTCGAGCTGCAGCGCGGGCAACTCGGGCAGGATGATCGCCGCGATGCCGGTGTGCACCAGCAGATCCAGGCCCTCGCGCGGGTCATCCGTGAGGAGCAGACCCGTCAGCTCAGCTTGGATGCGCTCTGTGGAGACGATGGAGATGCGCTCCGCCATGTCCTTCATGGCCGCGACCACCTCAGGCGCCACCATGAAGCCGAGCCGCGAGGCGAAGCGGGCCGCCCGCATCATGCGCAGCGGGTCGTCGGAGAAGCTGAGCTCAGGCGTCGACGGCGTGCGGATCAACCCGTCGGCCAGATCCTCGAGGCCGCCGTACGGATCCACGAACTGCCGGGTGGTGACGTTGATCGCCATGGCGTTGACGGTGAAATCGCGACGGATGAGGTCGCCGTCGATGGTGTCGCCGAAGTTCACTTCGGGCTTGCGGGATTCGCTGCGGTACAGATCAGCGCGGAACGTGGTGATCTCGATGAGCCACTCCTGCCCATCGGCCTTCTTCATGGCGCCGATGGTGCCGAACTCCTTGCCGATGTCCCACGTCGACGGCGTGAACTCCTTCAGGAGCGCGTGCGTCTGATCTGGGCGGGCGGAGGTGGTGAAGTCGAGATCGTGGCCGAGCTTGCCGAGGAGGGCGTCCCGGACGGAACCGCCGACGAGGTACAGCTCGTGGCCCGCCTGACGAAACAGCCGGCCGAGGTCGTCGATGACCGGCGCGATGCGTAGAAGCTCCTGCATCGCGTTGGTCTGGGCTGTGGTCAAACTGGGCACGGCAGCCCATCCTACGCTGAGCGGCGCCGCTGAACCGACTCGTGGTGGGTGACGGGGCACAATATGGGGCATGCCTGATCTGTGGGAGAAGCTGCTGTTGGCCGGCATCGTGATCGTGGTGGCGGTGGCGTTGCGCATCGTGCTGGTGTTCGCCATCCGCCGCACTGTCCGGACGCTGCTGGCACGGGAGCAGAACAAGGCGGACGACCTGGGCGCCCGGGCGCGCCGCATCCTCGCCCGCGCCAGCGGGTTGAGCGCCGAGCGGCACCGCCAACGCGTCGAGACCCTCGGCTCACTCCTGCGCAACGTGGTCGACATCGTGCTGCTGGTGGTGGTGGTGCTCACCGTGCTGGCCATCTTCGGTGTGCCGATGGGCCCGCTGATCGCATCGGCCGGCGTGGGCGGCGTGGCGCTGGGCTTTGGCGCCCAATCCCTGGTCAAGGACTACCTCTCCGGCATCTTCATGCTGGCCGAGGATCAGTTCGGCGTGGGAGATCTGGTGAAGATCGGCGACCTCAGCGGCACCGTCCAGGAGGTCACGCTCCGAGTCACCAAGCTCCGCGATGCCAGCGGCACCGTCTGGTACGTGCGCAACGGCGAGGTGCTGACGCTGGGCAACGTCTCGCAGGGCTTCTCCACCGCCGTGATCGACATCCCCGTCGCCATCGACGAAGACCCGGAACGGGTGCAGGACGTGCTGCGCGCCGCCGTCGGCAGCATGCACGAGGAGCCCGAGTTCGCTGAGCAGTTGCTGGAGGCGCCGTCGGTGCTGGGCATCGGAAACATGGACGGCGGCACCATGACGGTGCAGGTGCTGATCAAGACTGGGCCCAACCAGCAGTGGGGGCCGATGAGGGCAGTGAAGGCGCGGGCGCAACGGGCTCTCGCGGAGGCGGGGGTGCGGGGGCCAATCCTCCAGGCCCGCCTGAATCCGCCGTCGGGCCACTGACGCTCCATTTCGGTTCGCGCTGCCTCGGCGTTTACTCTGGAAGGCGGTGCTCACGCGTGGAGCGCCATGAGGACGAGGTGGAGAGCGACACATGGCAACGACCAAGAAGGCTGCGAGGCGGGCACCCCGGCGCGCGAAGAAGTCGCGCGCCCGCAGGATCTGGGGACGGATTGGCGTCAGCCTGCTGGTGCTGTTCATCATCGGCGGCATCACTGGCCTCGGCAGTTTCCTGTACCTCTACAGCACCACGCACCTGCCCAATCCGAACGAGGATTTCACCACCAACACCACGTTCCTGTACTACGAGGACGGCCGGAACCAGATGGGCTCGCTCGCAGTGCAGAACCGCGTGACCATCCCCTACGAGCAGATGCCACAGCTCATGAAGGACGCCGTGGTGGCGGCCGAGAACCGTTCCTTCTGGGAGGATCCGGGCTTCTCCGTGACCGGCATGCTGCGCGGCGCCTGGTCCATCCTGCGCGGCGGCGAGGTGCAGGGCGGATCCACCATCACGCAGCAGTACATCAAGATCTTCTATCTCGATTCCTCGCGCACCATCCAGCGCAAGGTCCGCGAACTGTTCCTCGCCACCAAGATGGGTCGCGAGGTGCCCAAGGAGGAGATCCTCGAGGGCTACCTCAACACCATCTACTTCGGCCGAGGCGCCTACGGCATCCAGGCCGCCGCGAAGAGCTACTTCCTCAAGGATTCGAAGGACCTCACCGTCGGCGAGGCCGCCGCCCTGGCCGCCATCCTCAACAACCCGGCCGGGTTCAACCCCTCCGGTGGCCAGGAGAAGCTCGACAGGCTGTTGGGTCGCTACCAGTACGTGCTCGACGGCATGCTGGAGATGGGCGCCATCTCGCAGGCTGAATACGACGCGGCGCGTCCCTCCCTCCCCGAGTTCCCCGTCGTGCCCGTCAACAACCGCTACGGCGGCCCGAAGGGCTTCCTCATCAAGATGGTGGAGGACGAGCTGGCGGACAAGGGCTTCACCGAGGCCGAAATCCAGGGCGGCGGCCTCAAGGTCATCACGACGGTGCACAAGCCCATGCAGGAAGCCGCCATCCAGGAGGCGCAGAAGTACACCGCGCAGGCCGCGGCGGATGCAAGCGGCACCCCAGACCCGTCGAAGCTGCACGTCGCGATCAGCTCCGTCGACACCGCAACCGGCGGCATCCTGGCCCTCTACGGCGGGCCGGATTACGTCGAGAACTCGCTCAACTGGGCCACTCGGCCGCGCGCGGCGGCGTCCACCTTCAAGACGTTCGCCACCATCGCGGGCCTGCGCAACGGCTTCTCCCTGAAGTCCGTCCTCAAGGGTGACACCTTCACCCCCCGCGGCGACACCCAGCCCGTCCGAAACGAGTTCCACCACCAGTACGGCGACGTGACGCTGCGCAAGGCGACGGCGGATTCCGTCAACACCGCCTTCGTCGACCTCACCGAACAGATGCCCAACGGCCAGCAGGAGGTCATCAAGGCCGCCAACGACGCGGGCGCACCCACCGGGCCGGCTTGGGAATCCTCCGGGAACCGCATCGCGCTGGGCTTCGGCGAGGTGAGCCCGCTGAACATGGCCAACGCGTACGCCACCCTGGCCAATTCCGGCAAGCGCAACCCCACCCACATCGTCAAGCAGGTCATCGACCGCAACGGCGAGGTGGTCTACGACGCCGTCATCCCCAACGCGCAGACCATCGACCCCAACGTGGCCGCCAACGTGACGGATTCGCTGCGTTCCGTGGTGCAGGAAGGCACCGGCCGACGGGCGCAGAGCCTGGGCCGCCCGGTGGCGGGCAAGACCGGCACCAATGGTGTCGACGACGCCATCACCACGGCCTGGTTCGTGGGGTACACCAAGCAGATCTCCACCGCCGTCATGTACGTGGCCGGCGACGACGGCAACCAGGATCTCCAGCCCTACAAGCGCCCCGGAGACCGGACGTTCTACGGCTCCAGCTACCCGCTCATGACGTGGGTGGATTTCATGGCGCGCGCCTCCGAGGGCATGGAGGAGTTGAACTTCGACAAGCCGCAGGAGATCCAGGCCGAGCGCGGAAAGGTGGCCGAGACGCCGAGGGCCACGCAGAGCGCGGAGTCGGAATCCCCGTCTCCCTCGCCGTCGCCCACGATTGAATCTCCGTCGCCCTCACCCAGCGCGGAGCCCACGGCCACGCCGACGCCCAGTGTCACGCTCACCCCAACACCCGAGCCGACGCCCACCCCCACCCCGACGCCCACTCCGGAGCTGACACCCACCGAGGATCTCAACGCGGCCCCGGGCGCGCAGGGCGATGCGAGCGCCCAACCCGAGGGCTGATTCACCGGGATACAGTGAGCGCGTGAAGAACGCGCTGCTGCCGGGCCTCGGTGGGCCCATGGGGCGGCACGCCCGCCCCCGCGGCGTGTGGTTCAACCCGCTCCCTTGGGCGTTCCTGGTGGCAACGGTGCTGTTCCTGATGCTGTTCGTGCGGCACGTTCCGTGCGTGCAGACGGTCGAGAACCAGGAGCTCGACGTCTACCTCAAGCTTTGCTATTCAGACATCCAAACCATGTTCCTGGGCCAGGGCTTCGGGCGTGGCGCCTCGCCGCTGGGCGCGGAGAGCATGCTGTTCTCCCCGCTGGTGGCGGCCGCCATCCTGCTCACCCGCAAGTCGGCCACCCTGCTGTTCGACGCCCCCATCAGGCGCAGCGCCACCCTGGCTCAGCAGATCGACGCCAGCGTCACCTTCTTCGGCATCACCGCCCTGGGCCTGTTCGTCTGCCTCCTGATCTGGGTGGCGTCCATGGCGTGGCTGGGGCGCCGTCGGCCCGGCCGCACGTCCTGGGATGCCCTGCTGGTGGCCGCCTCCCCCATCGTGCTGGCCGCGGGCCTCATCAGCTGGGATCTGATCCCGGTTGCGTTCACGGCGTTGGGCTTGGCGCAGTTCGCCCGGGGGAGGCTCCTCGAAGCGGGCATCGTGCTGGGCCTCGCGGCCTCTGCCGGCACCATGCCCATCGGAGTGATCCTGGCCGTCCTGGTGGTCACCGGCCTGCGGGGCGGCGCACGCCGGGCCCTCGTGTTTGGCGGAGCCGCCGTCGTCACCTTCGTGGCCGTGCATCTCCCGCTGCTGCTGGCCAACTTCAACCACGTCTACCTCTACTACCACGGGCAGATCAACCGCGACACCGGCTACGGCTCCCTCTGGTACCTCATGCAACTCATCACCGGGTACACGGTGCGCTCGGCCGGTTCGCTGGCGTTCGCCGTCCTGCTGCTCGCGTTGGGCGTGTTCATCGCGTACCTGTACGTGACGCAGAAGAAGCCGCGCATCGGGTCCATGGTGGCCGCCGTCATCCTCGCGACGACGCTGCTCGGCCCCGCCTTCACGCCCCAGACGTCGCTGTGGCTGCTGCTGGCCGTCGTGCTGGCCCGGCCATACACGCCGGAGCTCATCGCGTTGACGCTGACGCAGGTGGGCTACTACGTGGCGATCTGGGGCTGGCTGGGCGGCTCGCTGACCAGCGCCCAGAACGGCCCCTACCTGCTGTACTGGCTGGCGATCATCCTCCACGCCGCCGTGCAGCTCTGGATCCTCATCGAGGTGGTCATCGACATCGCCCAGCCGTACCGCGACATGCTGCGCACCCCTGATGCGCCAGATCCCATCGGGGGAGTGCTCAACGACAGGCTCATCGGCTACGAGCGGCCCACCGCGCGAATGCGCTAGACCCAGCGGATCTCGTCTGCCACCACGGTGGTCATGCGCGTGGTCACCGGCAGTTCGTCGCCCACCTTCGTCAGAGGATCTGCGCCGGGCACGAACAGCATCGACGAATGCATGTGCGGAGGCTCAGCGAACGCGCGCTTCTTGCCCCCGATGGTGTACGGCGACAGCGTGCGCCCGACGGCGTCCAGCACCCCCTCGGCGACCGTGACCGCCCGCTGCTTCAACGAGCGCTGCGGCACGGGCGCCGCCATGGCGACCCCGTGCGCGGTGCCGCCTGAGGCCACGATGATGAAGCCGTCCTTCGGCGCAGGCACCCCGTGGTAGCCCAGCGGGGCCCCCTTCTTGATGGAGTGCACGTCCAGCACGGTGGCAGTGGTGCGGTATGCATCTTTGTCGCCCAGCCAGAGCCGGGTGCCCACGCGCAGATGCGTCGGCACGCCCACGGCTGCCGAGAAAGTGCGGTAGTCCTCCACGCTCAGATGTGATGCCCAGAGGGGTCCGGTGCGGGTGGCGACGGCGGCTCGGGCCAACTCGGTTGCCTCGGCCAGCGACCCGGAGGCGGGCAGGTGGATGGCCCAGCCCTCAAACCACAGGGTGCCGAAATCCGCGGCGGTGAGCACTCGCGGGTCCAGCCCGTGGCGGTGCATGGACGTCTCGATCTCGACGATCACCCGCGCGGTGGGGTGCGACACGGCGATGGAACGCAGGTCCTCCACGCGCGAGATGGTGGTGATCACCTGCGGATCTGCCAGTAGCGCCGTGGCGTTCGCATCTGAGGGGCGCCACGGGTTGAGCACCACGATGTCGTCCTCCCAGCCGCCGGCGCGCACATCGTCGACCTCCTGCACAATCCCGACGGCGAGCGTCTGGGCGCCCAGCCGCTTGGCCTCCTGCGCCAGCGTGCCCAGGCCGAAGCCGTAGCCGTTGCCCTTGGCCACGGGCACCAGGCCGGGGACCTGCGCGGCGAACGCCTCTTGGTGGGCGCGCCACCGTCGAGCATCAATCTGCAGAGTCAGCGTCATGATCAGCGCCTCTTCAGGTACTGGTTGAAGGCCCAGTGAATGGGCTTGTTGATGGCGTAATCCCACTCGCCCAGGTAGGCGACAGCCTCGCCGCCGGTGCCCACCTTGAACTGGATCAGCCCAATCTCCGGGTGATCTGCGCCCACGCCCTCGACGATGCCGCGCATGTCGTAGATGGCGCAGCCCGCGGCGTTGGCGTCCTGGATCATCTGCCACTGGATGGCGTTGGAGCCGCGCACATCGCGCTTGGCGGTGGTGGAGGCGCCGTAGGAGTACCACGCGTGCTCGCCCACGGTGACCATGGTGGTTGAGGCCACGAGGTCGCCTTCATGCTCCGCCAGATAGACCTTCATGCGGTTGGGATCCTCAGCGTTCAGCGCGTCCCACATCTCCTCGAAGTACTGCAGGCTGCGGCCGGTGAAGCCGTCACGCTCAGCCGTCTCCAGGTAGATGCGGTGGAAGGCTGCCAGATCCTCGCGCGTGCCGGTGCGCACGGTGACGCCCTCCTTGGCCGCCTTCTTGATGTTGCGGCGCCACAGCTGGTTCATGCCCTTGAGGAGCTCGTCGTCGCTCTTCTGCGTGCCGTCTTCGTGGCGCAACGGCAGCTGGAAGTTGAACTTCGGCTGGCCGGCCGCAAAGCCTGCGCCGGTCTCGTCGGTGGCCCAGTTGCCGTGCAGCAACGCGTTGCGCACCCGGGTGCCCACCAGCACCGTCTCGTCGGGTTCCTGCTGCGAGAGCAGCGTCACATTCTCATCTGCCACCGCATCCTTGATGGTGGGGGCGAGCCACCGTCGGTGCGTCAGCCACGGCCCAATGCGCACCGCGAAGGCCTTGCGCTTCTTCGCGTGTTTCACCAGGGCGTCGAGGTGTTCCTTCACATCTGGGCGCGCCCAATCCAGCACCGGCCCCTCGGGGAGGTAGGCGAGGTAGCGCTTCACCTTGGGCAGCTGGCGGTAAAGGATCAGCCCGACGCCCGTCAGCTCGCCGCCTGCGAAGAACCCCACGGATTCAGAGCGCCATTCCTTCTTCACCTTCCCCCACGCGGGGGTCTGCAGGAAGGACGCTGACCCGCGCTTCGCGATGAAGGCCAGGTGTTCCTCGGCTGAGATGGGACGACACTCGATGCTCACCCCCTCAGGCTACCCAAGCCGTCGGTATTTCACCGCGACCTTCCCCGCGGGTAGTGTCGCCCCATGACGAACATGAATGAGAAGCCCGAAATCGACTTCCCGGGCGGCGAGGCCCCCGCTGATCTGGAGATCACCGAGATCGTGGAGGGCGACGGCGCGGAAGCCGCCGCCGGCGATGTCGCCCACGTGCACTACGTGGGTGTGGCCTTCAGCTCCGGCGAGGAATTCGACTCCTCCTGGAACCGCGGCGAGCCCCTCTCCTTCCGGCTGGGCGTTGGCCAGGTCATCCAGGGCTGGGACAAGGGCATCCAGGGCATGAAGATCGGCGGGCGTCGCCAGCTGGTCATCCCCTCGCACCTCGCCTACGGCGAGCGCGGCGCTGGTGGCGTGATCGCCCCGGGCGAGACGCTGATCTTCGTCTGCGACCTCGTGGGCCTCAACTGATCTGACGTGCCACCAAGCCTTCCAAGCGTGATCGGTAGTGGCCTGAGGCCCGGCTAGGCTCCAGCCCAGTACCGATCCACTTGGAGGCTTCCATGCGGCTGATGCTCGGCGAATCGATCGCCACCGACGACGGGGCGCGCCTGGCCTTGGCGCCCGCGCTCACCCCGCTGGGGCAGGACGCCGAGCCCAGCTTCTTCCACGGCTTCGCCACGCACCCCCGCGCCTTGGCACAGGGGCTGGTGACGCTCGCAGACATCACCGCATCCCGCTACTTCCAATACACGCCCACGGATCTGCGTGATCCCATCCTCACCGCCCACGGTGACCGGCTCCGCGCGGAGGTGTTCTCCGCAGACAACTCCGTCTACGCCCGCCTCGACGTGCTGGGCTCAGGGCTCGACGGCGGGGAGATCGGCGCAGGCACCACCAACGTCGACATTGGGCCGGCCATGCGGCAGGCCCTGTCGATGATCAACTCCACGGAGCTGTTCCATCTGGACATCGGCGTGCACGGCATGAAGGCCTCCACCATGGCGGCCACGGCCACGGAGCGGCCCGTGCAGATGCCGGCCCGCTGGGTACGGGCGCTCGGCAACGCCGCAGAGCTCCACACAGGGCTCACCCCCCAATTCACGCTCACCGCCGTGCAGGCCCGCGCGTTCATCGCAACGCTGCCGCCCATCACCGGCGGCGGCAGATCCGGCTGGCTCATCCCCACCCCAACCGGGGTTCGCGTGGGGCAGCGACCCGCCGCGGGCGCCGTCTGGGTGGACGGCCTCAACCGCCTCACCGCCCTCAAGCGGCTCCTCACTTTGGTGACCAGCCTCACGTTCTACGGCCCAGCCGACGGCGGGCAGGGCATGGCTGCGGTGCAGGCGGAGCTGCCGGGCGCCCGGCTCGTCATCGCCCTCACGGAGGGCCTCACGCGCGGCTATTCGGGTGAAGGCTCGCTGCTCGAGGCCCTCGCGTCGCCCACCGTGCTGGACGACGCGGCACTGCTCAACGCCGCACTCAGCTTTGAGCCCGTCCTCGACGTGCCCCGCCTCGCCCGCAGCGCCGGGCTCACCGACGAGGCCGCCCGCGATGCCCTCGCGGTGCTGGCCGTGGCCGGGCGCGTGGGCTGGGATTTCACCGACGGCGCCTGGTTCCACCGGGAGCTGCCAGATGACCCGGAGCGCATCGACAAGGACAACCCCCGCCTGGTGCGGGCCCGCTCCATCACCGGGCGGCCCGGGGCCATCCAGCCCGTGCCGGGCGAGAACGCCTGGTTGGTGGACGGAGGCAACGGCACCCACCGGGTGGGCCACGCCGTCGACGGGTGGAGTTGCACCTGCGCCTGGTATTTGCGTCACGGCACCAGCCGGGGGCCGTGCTCCCATGCGCTGGCCGTCACCATGTTCACGAAGGAGAACTGACCCATGAACAAGGGCCTTGCCGCTGCCGTGGCCATCTTCGAGGAACTGGGCTGGGGAGAAGCCGCTCCGGCAGACACCCCCAGCCTGCCGCTGGGCACGCCCGAACAGCAGAAGGTGGCGAAGGCCGGCCTCCTCAAGGGGGAGTGGTTTGAATGGGTGGATGGCAAGGTGACCATGCTCGTGGATGCGGACCGCGGCATGCTTGGGGCCTTCGCGCTGCGGCTCGGGGTGCCCGCGCGGCGGGCTGCCCAGGTGTTCCCCAGCGAATACCTGGACAAGCGGTGGACCGCCCATGCGCGCGCCCAACTGATTGCCAGCAGGGGCCCCAAGTTCGTGACGGACTATATTTCCAACACCTGGGGCAACGCGGGCGCGCTCATTGAGGCCATCGCGCTGACTGACGCCGAGGTGCCCCCGCATGACACCTACCTCACAAGCTGGCAGTCAGAGGTGGTCAACTCCCTGTCGGATGAGTCCTGGGATGAGAAGAACAAGGTCTCTCCCGAGCTTTTGGGTGCCTCCTACGCCAAGCATGTGCAGGCCATCCTCGACGGCGGGCTGGCCGCCCCGCACAACCCAGAGGTCATCATCGGCGAGGGCCTTCGCCGAGGCTGGCTTGACGCTGAAGGGTTGCGGGAACCGGTGGCCGCGGCCATGGATCAGGCGCAACGCCCCATCGATCGGGTCACCTGGGCGCGGATCCTCACGGGCCAGCTCGCCGTCGAGCCTGCCTGGCTGCTGGAACGTTCGAGCATGCTGTTGGCCACCATGTCGTTCGGAGACGACCCCATCATCACGCTGTTCACGCCGGTGTTGCTGGGCTCGGGCGACGATGACCTCATCCTCAACACCCTGCTGATCGGCCTCAACGCCAAGAGCGCCAAGGCGAGGGCTGCGGTACTCACGGCCGCCGCGGCGGTGCCCGCGCCGTCGGCGGAGGTTGCCCAGGTGGTCGCCGAGACCGCGGCGCCGCTGCTCACCCACAAGAACCGGGCGCTGGTGAAGGCCGCCAAGGCGCTGCTCGATGCTTGGCAGGTGACGGCCGAGCCGTTGCCGGAGGAGGAGCCGGCGGAGGCGCGCGGCTTGTGGCAACCCACGCCGCCGCTGGCAGAGGCGCCCCGGTTCGATGCCGGCCCGGTCACGCCGGAACACCTCACCGCCCTGGCCGCCGAACTCGTGATGGTGCAGAGCGACGAAGTGGCCCTGAACGGGGAGCGGTTCCTCGCCACCGCCAACGCCTTGGCGCGGGAGGACGTGGCCGCCACCCGCACCGCGCTGCGCGGCGTGCGCAACAGCTGGACCGCCGGGCTGAGCGCGGTCGAGGAGTGGGTGAAGGAGGATGACCAGTGGTGGACGCTGGATAGGGGCGGTGCGCTGAAGGCCCCTGTCATCGCCCGCGACGCGGCGGTCTTCCAGCGGTTGGGATCGGTGCCCGTGTTGCTGTCCACGCCGTCGTGGGACGACTTCCGGATCGCCCCTGCGGAGTTGGCCAGCAGGCTGGACGCCTATGCGGAAGCCTCCGCGGCAGCGTCCGAGGCGGATTTCCAGATGGCGCTTGGCCGCTTGGATCTGAGCCTGCTGGATGAGGCCACCACGGCGAGGCTGAGCGCCAGCCAGGTGCCCATCGTGCTGCAGAACGGCCGTGAAGCCGCTGTGGTGGGCAGCGTGTTGTCGCTCTGGATCAAGGACCCCATGGTGCACCCCGGCTACGACGACGAGCACCGGACTCTGGCAGCGAAGCTCACCCCCGTCGCCGCCACCATCGACCTGCCGCAGCGGTTCACGGAGTCCTACAGCTTCTATGCGACGAAGACGCTGTTCCCCAATTGGGTGGATGCGCCGCTGGGGGGTGGCCGGTTCGTGCCCGGCACGTTCAGCCTTGAGCCCCTCGGCCCGGTGCCTGCCGCACAGTTGCTCAACACCGTCGGGCCGGATGCGACGCCGCTGGACGATGCCATCGCCGCCTGGCAGGGCGGCATGCTGGTGCCCGGCGTGGCGGATGCGCGGCGCCTGGTGGTTCAGGGGGTCATTGGGTCCTTGGCGGCGCGCGCGGAGGGGTGGGCCGAGCTGGCGGAGGCCGGGCTGCTCAGCGTGCTGTGGCCGCTGGTGGACGACGTGATCGCCTTCTCCTCTTCCGGCGCCCGGGTCGCACCCGGCGTCGCGGAGCTGGTGGAGTGGCAGGCGAAATATCTGCCCGAGGCGCGGGCCGCCGTCGAGAATGGGGTGGCTGGCCCAGAGGTCTTTGCCCTTCAGGGGGTGCGGGCGTTGGCGGCGCGGGGCGGGTCGTCGCGCGCGGTCACGGTGGCCAGGGCGCTCGTGGCGCAGCTACCCGCCGTTGAGGTTGCGCCGGAGGCCGCCCCGCAGGTCATGACGGATGAAGAGTTCGAGGCGGCGTGGAAGGTGGTGCCGGATCCTGCCGTGGTGCCAGACGACGCCACGGTGCGTTTCGTGGTGGAGAAGGATGCTGTTGTCAGCACGTACCTGACCACCAGCGACGGGGCCGAGTGGCGTTCGGGTGGCCGTGACTATCCGCTGGTCCATTACCATCAGGCCGATGTTGTCGGCGCCAACCGAAAGCACTTGCACGCGGGCTACGACGCGGCCTCGGGCACGGTCAAGCTCAAGGGCGGCACGTACAGGCGGCACGCGGTGCTCTCCCACAGCATGGTCCTGATGTTGTTCGGCTCACTGCTGCACGGCGGTACCTACCTGATCGAGGTGGACAGTCTCTTCACCGGGGAGGCGCAGGGAGGCGATGCAGTGGGCCCCACGCGGGTGGCGGCCGCCGTCGAGGAGGTGCTGGCGCAGGGGATGGATCCGTACCTGCTGGTGCGTCAGCTGGTGAAGACGCCCAGGGGGCTTCCGGCGCTGTACCCCGTGCTCACCCGCGCCATCCGGCATGCGGCCACGCTGGAGGGCAAGCCGCCCGCGTGGTTGGTGCGCATCATCGATGTGGCCACGGCTTTTGCGCCCGTGCTGAAGGAGGCCGCCGCCCGTGGGCTGCTGCTTCCCGAGGACGCGGCGTGGCCGGGCTTGGCGGAGGTCGCGGCCTCGTCGAAGTCGCCGGCTGCCAAGCGCAAGGCCAAGCTTCTTCTGGAAATGACCCGGTAGATGTCCACTCGATGGGGTCACCCCCCCTTGTTTTGAGGGGGGGTAGGCCCGTCGATTGGACATTTACCGGGTTCGGCAACGGGGCATACGATGGGGCCCGCAGCAACGTATGGGATCACGGCGTTATTGACTGCAGGTGGGGTAGGAATGTCTGAAGAGTCACTGTCGAAGTCGGAAACGGTCTACCGCGAGCTCCGCAAGCGCATCACGGACGGCCGGTACGTGCCGGGCTATCGCATCGTGTTGGCCCAGGTGGCTCTGGAGCTGGGCGTCTCCGTCGTTCCGGTGCGCGAGGCGCTGCGTCGGCTGGAGGCCGAGCGGCTGATCACCTTCACCCGCAACGTCGGCGCCCAGGTGGCCGCCATCGATGTGTCTGATTACGCCGAATCCATGGAGGTGCTCGCCATGCTCGAGGGCATGGCCACGGCCCTGGCTGCGGATCATCTCTCCGAGGAATCGTTGGACGAAGCGGCCGCCGTCAACGACAGGATGCGGCAGCTCGCCCAGGGTGAATCCTTCGACCCCCGCGAGTTCACGATGCTCAACAACCGCTTCCACGAGATCATCTGCGCGGGCTGTCCCAACGACCATCTGAGTGAACTGCTGCAGGATGAATGGCGCCGGATCGCGGTGATCCGCCGCAACGTGTTCGCGTTCGAGCCGGTGCGCTCCGAGAAGTCGGTGGCCGAGCATGACCAGATCCTGCGTCTCATCCGCGAGAAGGCGCCGTTCGCCGAGATCGAGGACGCCGCTCGACGGCACAAGCTGCGCACTCGCCGCGAGTTCGTGGAGTCGCCTCCGACGGCGGGCTGAACTGCTCCTCGGCAGCGTCCGGCGCTAGTTGCGCTGAAGAAGTGCGGTACATGCCACGAGCACCACAGCACGCCGATCAGCAACGCGCTGATCAGCGGGGTGAAGTGTCGCTGCAAGTGTGGCAGGGCGAAGCCGCGCGGCTGCCCCTGGCGCCAACGAGAACGCTCGGTGCTCGTGAAATTTCACAGGCACCGAGCGTTCTTGTTGGCGAGGTGATCAGATCGTTGGCGCGGTGGGTGGTCGGGCTGCTGAGCCCGGCTCAACCAGCGATCAGGTGTGCTCGATGGGATACCCCTCTCCGCGCTGGGCGCGGCGATCCTCGAGCGGCAGACCCTCCGGGCCAGGCAGGGCGCCGACGTACATCTGGCCCTCCACCTCTTCGGGAGCAGCCTCGAACTGCATCTCCTCCATGGTCTCCTGGATCCGCATGCCATAGAAGGAGCGGTACACGAAGTACATCGAGGCCAGCAGGAACGCGGCGGCGAGCGTCATCGTCAGGACGCTGCCCTGCGTGTGGTTGAGCAGCACGGCCAACTCAACGGCCAGCAGGCCGAACAGCGTGGTGAACTTGATGACCGGGTTCAGGGCCACCGAGGAGGTGTCCTTGAAGGGGTCGCCCACGGTGTCGCCCACGACGGTGGCGTTGTGCAGCGCGGTGTTCTTGGCGTCCAGATCCACCTCGACGAGCTTCTTCGCGTTGTCCCACGCGCCGCCCGCGTTCGCCATGAAGATGGCCTGGTAGAGGCCGAACAGGGCGATCGAGATCAGGTAGCCGATGAAGAAGAACGGCTCGATGAACGCGAAGGCAAGCGTCGCGAAGAACACGCCCAGGAAGATGTTGAACATGCCCTTCTGCGCGTACTGAGTGCAGATCTGCACCACGCGAGACGAGTCTTCGTCAGAGGCGCGCTTGGCGTCGCTGTTGAGGTCGATGTTGGCACCGATGAACTCGACGGCGCGGTAGGCGCCGGTGGTGACCGCCTGGGTGGAGGCGCCGGTGAACCAGTAGATGACGGCGCCGCCGACGATGAGGCCCAGCAGGAACGGTGCGTGCAGCAGCGACAGATTGGCGACGAGTTCGGGCTTGAGGCCCTCGGTGAGGCCGATCATGATCGAGAAGATCATGGTGGTGGCGCCCACGACGGCGGTGCCGATGAGCACCGGCTTGGCCGTGGCCTTGAACGTGTTGCCCGCGCCGTCGTTGTCCTCGAGGAGGAACTTGGCCTTCTCGAAATCGGGATCGTGGCCGAACTCGGTGCGCAGCTCGTCGGCGATGCGCTGGTCCTCGCGGGCCATGTCCTCGATGGTGGACAGCTCGAAGACGGACTGCGCGTTGTCGGTGACAGGGCCGTAGGAGTCGACGGCGATGGTGACGGGGCCCATGCCGAGGAAGCCGAAGGCCACGAGGCCGAAGGCGAAGACGGGGTAGACCATCGGGTTGATCATCACGCCGTCGGGCATGATCGTCGAGATGCCGTAGGCGATACCCATCAGGCCGGCGATCGCGATGCCCAGCCAGTACGCGGAGAAGTTGCCCGCGACCAGGCCGGAGAGGATGTTGAGCGACGGGCCGCCCTTGTTGGAGGAGACGACGACCTCGCGGGTGTGGCGGGCCTTCGTCGAGGTGAACACCTTGACCAGTTCGGGGATGAGCGCGCCGGCAAGCGTGCCGCAGCTGATGATCAGGGAGAGCTTCCACCACATGCCGCCCTCGAGGCCGCCGAGCAGCAGGCCGGAGGTGATGAAGGTGGTGACGATGCACACCACGGAGGTGAGCCAGACGAGCTGGGTGAGGGGTGCCTCGAAATCCATCTCGTCTGCGTTGCCGTAGCGGGCCTTCGTCAGCGCGTGGTTGACGTAGTAGGAGATGCCCGAGGCGATGACCATGACGGTGCGGATGACGAACAGCCACACGAGCAGGGTGACCTGCATGGTGACGTCCGGGACGCCCACGTAGATGAAGGCGATGAGCGCGACGCCGGTGACGCCGTAGGTCTCGAAGCCATCGGCCGAGGGGCCGACGGAGTCGCCTGCGTTGTCGCCCACGCAGTCGGCGATCACGCCGGGGTTGCGGGCGTCGTCTTCCTTGATGTGGAAGACAATCTTCATGAGGTCTGCACCGATGTCGGCGATCTTGGTGAAGATGCCGCCGGCGATGCGCAGCGCGGAGGCGCCGAGCGATTCACCGATCGCGAAGCCGATGAAGCAGGCGCCGGCGATCTCGCCGGGCAGGAACACCAGGATGACCAGCATCATGGCCAGCTCGACGGAGATCAGCACCATGCCCACGCTCATGCCGGAGCGCATGGGGATGTCGTGCGCGGGGTACGGCTTGCCGCCGATGGCTGCGTGCGCGGTGCGCGAGTTGGCGAAGGTGTTGACGCGGATGCCGTACCAGGCGACGCCGTAGCTGCCTGCCATGCCGATCAGCGAGAACAGGATCACGATGGCTGTCTTGGCCACGCCGAACCCGATGGACAGGTAATACGCCACGATGATGGCCGCGATGAACGCCCACAGCACCAGCAGGAAGCGGCCCTGCTGCTTCAGGTACGCCTTGCACGTGGTGTAGATGAGCTCGGAGATCTCCTTCATCGCCGTGTGCGCGGGCATCTTCTTCAGCTGCGTGTAGGTCATGAGGCCGAAGCCCAGGCCAAGCGCACACACGATGAGGCCGAGGCCCAGCAGCACGTCTCCGGGGAGCCCGAAGAAGCTGACCTGCCCCAGATCCGGGAGGTTGATGTTGGCTTCGCCACCGATGTGGGCCTGCTCGCCGGGCGGCGCACCGTCGCCAGAACAGGCGCTCACAACCAGCGCCGTGAATCCTGCAATTGCCAACGCGCCCCAGCGTGCGCGCCTCATTCCCTTGCGGGAAAGTGTGCTTGTCATGGTGACCTTCTTCTCCCTTGAAACAGGTCCAGCGGCGGTGTGCCGACGCCACTCATACTACTGACGGTAGTAATGACAATCAGGGGGGGACCCCCTGTTCGCTCAACCACGATGTTTGCGCTCTCATTTTGCGGGCCCTGAGGCGTGCCGTGCGCCTCGATAGGGTGGCATTCATGACCGACGACGTGCTGGAGCTGGACAACGACCCCCGGCCGCCCGATGCCAGCCGACGGCGGCTCCCCACGTGGTCGCGGGGCCGCACCGCCGTCGTGGCTGCCGTGCTGGTCGTGGCACTGGCGGCAGGGCTGGCCGCCGTCTTCTGGCCCAAGACTCCGCCCGTGCCCGAGGTGGTGGGGCTCCAGGGCGGCGCCACCGAGGCGTGGCGTCTGGATGCATCCGATGCCGGGGTGCTGGGCTTTTCCCGTCAGGGCGACGATTGGCTCGCCACCGCGACGGCCTCCGATGGTCAGGAAGTGGAGGTGCGCAAGCGGAGCATGGCCACCGGCGAGATCCTGTGGAGCAGCACTGTCTCCGGTGAGGCAACATACACGCTGGAGATCGTCGACCTGGTGGGCACGCCGTGGCTCTCGGTGAAGATGCCGGGCGAGGCCGTGCTGCTGAACCGCGAAACGGGTGCCATGGAGGGAAGCGTTCCGCTACCGCAGTTCGCCACCACCACCGTCGTCGCCTTCAACGGCGAGCCCCTCGACATCCCTCTGGGGTCGGCATGGGTGGCGTCCAGCCACCAAGGCACGATCTTCGTTGGTGAGGAGACTCACATCGCCGAGGCAGACGGCTCGGAGGATTCCGTTGGAATCATCGTCACCGGCACTGAATCTGCCGTCACCGCCTACGAGGCCGCCGCGTTCGAGGAGCCGCTGTGGCGCGCCACCATCCCTCCGGAACAGACCTGGCAGGTGCCGTCGCCTGCCACGGTGACGGAAGCGGGAGGGCTGGCGTTCTTTCCATTGGTGGGAAGCCATTGGGGGCGTCCGACGGGCCAGTTTGGTGCGGTGTTTTCCATGGCAGATGGAAGCGTGCCCGAATGGTGGGGCACTCCTGACAGCGCAGTTGTCGTCCAGGACGTGGCGCTGGTGACCCGCGGCGGCCAGGTGCATGCCCTCGACCTGGCCACCAACGAGGAGCTGTGGTCAACGGATTCTGGCGTGTGGCACGCGCACACCGACGGTGGGGCGGTCTACCTTGTGCCGCCCTCGAGCGGCGAGCTCAAGCGCGTCGATCTGCGTTCAGGACGGCAACGGTGGGCCACCGAGATTGGGTCCGCTGTGTCGCCGGGAGGCCACTACACGGATGACACCAACAAGGGCTTCTGGCAGGGCGACCCGCTCCTCATCCGCACCAACGACGACGGCCAGCGCATGCTCATCCGAGTTGACGCCTCCACCGGCCGCACCGTGATGACGCGCGAAGTGGATCCTGAGGCTGAGCTCACCCTCTACAACGGAGAGGGCCAACTCCTGCTCGTGAGCCGGGTGTGGCCTGATGCTGGGGAGGCCCCGGAGCCGGCAGTTGACACGGTCACCGCGCTGGACCCCTCCTCCGGTGAGCCCCTGTGGGAGCAGGAGTTTTCCGGAGGGGTGGCAGTGCTCGCGCGCCACCTCGTGTCGTTCGAGGGCGACCCTCTGACCCGCACCGGGGTGGTGAAGGTCTACCGCTGAGCCCGCCGTCGGGCCAGAAATGATTCAGGGCGGTTCCCCGTGAGGAACCGCCCTGTCACATCTGTATCTCAGGCCTGATCGTCGAGCTGCTGCAGCGCCGCTTCCCAGCGCTGCGTGAGCGCGTCTTCGGAGTAGCCGCCTTCGAGCAGTTCGTGGGTGAGATCAAGCTCGGTCTCGCCGTCGACTTCGCGCATCTTGAGGTCAACCAGGCTGCGCGGTGCGCCGTCTTCCTCGTGCCATGAGAAGCGAATCTGTTCCATCGGGTGGAAGGTGCGGGTCACGCCGCACGGGCCTTCGGTGGACACCCAGTCATCACCCTTCTGCCCCAGCTGGCCGCCCTTGCCCAACAACGGTTCGGCGCCTTCAGGCCGCATCAGGGCGGCCCATACCTTCTCCAGCGGTTTGGCGACCCGTCGGGTCACCTTCACGCTCTTGATTTCCGCCGTCTCCTCCATCACAGCATCCATATCTGATGCACCTCCTGGGTACTACGGGCAACTTCTGTGGCGCCCTGGTGTCCCAGCCTAGCCCTGTCTCCAAGGCCCCGGAGGGCGGGGTGGAAAAGTGCTGGCGTGGTTCCCGGGGAGCGCCCCTGATCAGCAGACGCAGGCAGCGGTGCGGACGGCACCTGGCCACTGGACAAGCCGTAGTCTGGGCACCATCGGCGGGTGAAGGGGCGGGCAATGACGATCGGACTTTCCAAGGTGACCTGGTCGGGCGACCGGTGGGTTGTCTCGTCGTCGACGAAAGCGCCCGGCGGGCACCGGTGGACGGACTCAGCGACGAAGCCCTCGGCCAGCTCGTCGTCGCGGGCCTCGAGAGGTCGCTGTGAGCGCTGCCCGTGGCGTCGTCGGCGACGAACCACGGGCAGCGCAGATCAGCTCAGGGCTGAGCCGACGCTGGCCATGGGCGGGGGTATCACCCAGCTGAGTTCTGCGTTCTCGGATCGACCAACGACCGGAACATCGTGTGCATCGTCTCGTTGATGAGCGTCAGCTCAGGCGTGGGCTCCCAGCCGAGGTCGTCATCGTCGCCCGCGCCGTATTCCTCCTGCCAGGACGCGTCCGCGCCCTCCGGGTCCTCCGGGATGTCGTAGACCCACCATCCGTTGCCCCACGGGTCGAGCATGCGCGAGAAGATGCCGCCGAAGAACTCGGTGGGCGGCGTGATGATGCGCCCACCGCGGGCCTCAGCACGGGCGAGCGTGGCCTCCACGTCGTCAACGTAGATTTGCAGCGTGGACGGAACGTAGGGCCAATCCGGCTTGCGGTCGCAGAAGAGAATGCTGCCGTCGCCGACCCTCAACTCGGCGTGCACCAGCAGACCGTCCGGGTCCATGGTGCGTGCCTCGACATGCTCGACAGCGTCGAACACCTCGGAGATGAAGCGCATGGCGCCGTCGGCGTCGTCGCAGATGATGAACGGATTGATCTTGGCGTATCCGGTGGGGATGGGCATGGGGTCCTCCTCTTTCTTGAGGTCTCCATTCCACCAATGCGGCCCACGCCGGCTCTAGAACGAAAACGACAACTTCATTCGCTCCGCGCCCGTACCGCCGAAAGGATCGAGGCGGGTGTCCGGCCCCGGATGAGGCGCAGGCTGCGTGTCAGGTGCGACTGGTCAGAAAAGCCCGCCGTCGCCGCCGCCTCCGGGGGCGTGAAACCGGCCTGCAGAAGGGCGAAGGCGTGCTCGGCGCGCTTGAGTTGCTCGACGTTGGCCGCGGTCAACCCGACGGTGCGGCGGAAGCGACGCTGCCAGGTCCGTGCGGTGGCGCCCGTACGATCACCGGCCAGCGCCGCGGCGGTTTCATCATCGACAACGAGCGCACCGTCGGCGATGCGGTCCTGCACCCACTCCTCCAACGCGTCGTAGGCAGGCACCGGCCATCTGCCGCCGAATGCTGCGACGGCGCCGTCCTTCGCGAGGATGGTCACGACCCCACCGAGTAGAGAGTCCTTCGGCGCTCCCCGCAGCATCACGTGGGCGGCGAGCTCAACGCCCCAGTACTCCTCGCCCTCGACGCTCTCCACCGTCCGGGCGGCGAGACTCGGCCCCTCGATCTCCACCCGCGTGACGCCGTCTGGCCGCCTGGCGAAGGAGATGGCCCAGTACTGGGATCCGGGATACATGTAGCTGCCGGCCACCTCGACGACCGCCCGCCAGACGGTTCGTACGGAAGGGTGTGAGCCGGCTCGCGACTCCCAGGTGCCGTGCCCCAACTCATCCACATTGCTCCCCAGAGGTTGTCTCGTTTCTCCACCCTGCCAGAGCAGAGGGCCAGGTCAACAAGGGGCGTCTTGAGAGGCCTTGACATTGACGCGTCCCATGCCGTGCCAGGCGCCGCAAAGCCCGAAACCATGCGCTCGACGCCGGTGCGCAAGTTGTGCTCGATGATCTCGGTCCCGTTGGTGGCGTAGGCAAGAGGCACGTCCAGTTGTTGGGCGTAGCGAAGGGCCTGCTGGAGGCCGTCAATGGCTCGTCGATACTCCCGCTTGGCCTCGACGACCGCTACCGCCACGCCGGGCGCGGCTTCAAGCACGTAGTCGACGAAACCCTGGCGCACTGCGCGAGAACGGCCTCCGAGTGCGATGGCTCGTGCGCCGGTGACGGGGTACTGCTCGCGAATCTGATCGGACTGCCAGCCCGCCTGCCTGATGGCAGGGAGCACCGAGTCCCTGCACGTATCACGCTCAAGCGGTCCCCACTGACTCATGTGACAAGGTTATCGTGGCGCCACTTGGGTGTAGCGCGGAAAGGGGAGGGCCCTCGCGTCGAACGCCACGTTCGGGTCGCCGGACCCTGAACCGTGCGTCGGCCGTAGAGTGGGGGCATGTCAGCAGAGCCGCTGGAAATCCATATCATCGCGGATTCGACGGGTGAGACCGCCGCCCGTATTGCCCGCGCCGCCATCACGCAGTTCCCCACGAGGCAGTTCAGCCTGATCCGGCATCGCAAGGCGAGCACCACCAGATCTCTCATGCAGGCGCTTGAGAACGTCAAGGAGAGGGCCGCAGTTGGGCCCGTCGCGGTGTTCTACACGCTGGTCAACGAGGAATCGGGAGAGTTGGTGCGTGCGTTCTGCCAGGACATCGAGGTGCCGTACGCGGATCTCATGACCCAGGCCATGCATGCCCTCGAGCAGATCACTGGCCTGGAGGCAGACGAGGTGCCCATGCGGCCGCTCGGTGTCGAGGCGGAGTACTTCGTGCGCATGGCCGCCATCGACTTCGCGGTGCGCAACGACGATGGCTCGCTGCCCGCCATGCTTCGCGAGTGCGACATCTGCCTCGTCGGCCCCTCGCGCTCTGGCAAGACGCCGCTGTCGATCTACCTCGGCTACCTCGGCTACAAGGCGGTCAACGTTCCCCTTGTGCCTGGCATCGACCCGCCCAAGGAGCTCTGGGAGGTGGACAAGTGGCGCGTTGTGGGCCTCACGATGGACGCCGAGCGGCTGCTGAAGATCCGCGGCGAGCGGGTCAAGGGCTTGGGCGGCTTCGGCACGAAGGACGGTTACGCGGATCTGGTGAAGATCTACGACGAGCTGGACGAGATTGGGAAGGTGCAGCGACGGTTGGGTTGCCCCATCATCGACACCACCGGAGTCGCGATCGAGGAGGCGGCCGGGCGGATCATCGAGATGGTGGATGACCGGGCTCGGAAGCTCGGCCAGCGCCTCCGTCGGCCCCCCGGCGTCGTGCGTCCTGCGCAGAACTGGGCACCGCCGCCGGCGAACGGCTGAATGTTCGACGGCGTCGGCTTGGGTGTGCTTGGGTCGGGCGCTGTCAGCTTGGGTGCGCTTGTGTTGAGCGCGGTCAGCCCAGGTGGTCTGTGCCTACGGTGGGCGAGGCAGCAAACACGACAGGTGGGCATTTGATTGTGGCTGCTTGGTGGCTTTCCTGTGAACGGTAGGTTCGAAACAGCATCAAACTTCACACTCAGATTCCGGGCTGCATCTCAGTGTGAGATTTGGCGGCGAGCACGGCATCAAACTTCACACTCAGATGGGTTGGAGAAACTGACTGTGAGATTTGTTGGCGTCCCCCTCCTGCAGGCCACCAAGCAAGGGTGGTGGGCGCTCACCTGCCGTCGTTGCTGCTGACCAGCGCAGCCATTCAGCACCCAAGCGTCTCAACGTCCGAGCCCAGCGCGCGGCGGGTTCATCTTCGATCGACGCGAGCGGCGCCGTCGCTCTGTGTCGGATGCGTGGCGCAGGGCATAAGCTTTGGCACTACTAATCCCCAACCCCCGTCGCATCTGCTTGCGGTGGCGCACTAGGCTGGTGCCATCAACGGGGGAGCCAACGCGGGTTCCCAGGGTGTTGTCAAAGGAGATATCCCCACATGAGCGAGGATCGTTACATCTACGACCTGTCCGAAGGCGACGCAACCATGCGCGGCCTGCTCGGCGGTAAGGGTGCCAACATCGCCGAGATGGCGAAGGTCGGCCTCCCTGTTCCGGATCTGTTCACCGTCACCACGACGGCGTGCGTCCAGGCCATGAACAACAACGGTGAGTGGCCGGCAAGCCTGGCTGACGACATTGCGGCAGCCACCAAGCGCCTCGAAGAGCGCACGGGTCGCGTGCTCGGCGCCGCTGACAAGCCGCTCCTGCTCTCCGTCCGCTCCGGTGCCGTCCACTCCATGCCCGGCATGATGGACACCGTCCTCAACCTCGGTATCTCCGACGAATCCGTCAAGGCGCTTGCGGACGAATCCGGCAACGAGCGCTTCGCATGGGATTCCTACCGCCGCTTCATCCAGATGTACGGCGAGGTCGTCGAGGGCGTGCCCGCCCACCTCTACGAAGATGCCCTCAGCGCACTCAAGCACGAGCGCGGCGTCACCGAAGATACGGATCTCACCGCGGAAGACCTCAAGGGCCTCGTGGCCACCTTCAAGGAACTCTCCAACGAGCACCTCGGCGGCGAGTGGACCTCAGATCCGCACGAGCAGCTCAACCGCGCCGTCAACGCCGTCTTCCGTTCGTGGGGGAACCCCCGCGCCGAGGTGTACCGCCGCGCCCACAACATCCCCGCCTCACTCGGCACCGCCGTCAACATCCAGCAGATGGTGTTCGGCAACCGTGGCGACACGTCGGCCACCGGCGTCTGCTTCACCCGCAACCCCTCCACCGGTGAGAACGCCCTGTACGGCGAGTTCTTGGTCAACGCGCAGGGCGAGGACGTCGTCGCCGGCATCCGCACCCCGCGCCCGCTCGAGGAGATGCAGGAGGTCCTCCCGGAGGCCTACCAGCAGCTCATCGACACCATGAAGGCCATGGAGCTGCACTACAAGGACATGCAGGACATGGAGTTCACTGTCGAGGACGGCAAGCTCTACATGCTGCAGACCCGAAACGGCAAGCGCACCGCCGCCGCCGCATTGAAGATCGCTTCGGATCTGGTCAACGAAGGGGTCATCACGCAGGACGAGGCGCTCATGCGCATCGAGCCCGGTCAGCTTGACCAGCTCCTGCACCCCGCCATCCCGCCGGCACATGGCAAGGAAGTCATCGCCACCGGCCTGCCCGCCTCGCCGGGCGCCGCCGTCGGCGGTGTGTGCTTCGACGCGGATACCGCCGCTGAACTCGGGGGCAAGGGCGAGCCCGTGGTGCTGGTGCGCTACGAGACCACGCCGGATGACATCCACGGCGTGATCGTGGCCCAGGGCATCCTCACCGCGCATGGCGGCATGACCTCGCACGCGGCCGTGGTGGCGCGCGGTATGGGCAAGCCCTGCGTGGCTGGCGCCCAGGGCATCAAGATCGACACGGTGGCCAAGACCCTCACCGTCGGTGACCGCGTGTTCCACGAGGGTGACGTCATCACGCTCGACGGCTCCGAAGGCAAGGTCTACGGCGAGGCGCTTGAGCTCATCCCGCCGCAGATCAACGAAGACTTCCTCAACGTGGTGCAGTGGGCCGACGGCGTGCGCCGCCTCGGCGTGCGCGCCAACGCGGACAACTTCGAGGACGCCTCAAAGGCCCGCGAGCTGGGCGCCGAAGGCATTGGCCTCTGCCGCACCGAGCACATGTTCATGGCCCAGGATCGCCTCCCCGCAGTGCGCAAGATGATCCTGGCGGAGACCCCCGAGCAGCGCGCCGCCGCGCTCGAGGAGATCCTGCCCATGCAGCAGGCAGATTTCGAAGGCATCTTCACCGCCATGAAGGGCCTCCCCGTCACCGTGCGTCTGCTCGACCCGCCGCTGCACGAGTTCCTCCCCAGCCTGGTGGACCAGTCCCTGCTGGTGCAGAAACTGGAACTCACCGGCGGCAACGACGAGGAGCTGGGCGCCGCCCGCGACACCCTCGCCCAGGTCAAGCGGCTCCACGAGCTCAACCCCATGCTCGGCACCCGCGGTGTGCGCCTCGCCATGCTGTACCCGGAGATCCCGGACATGCAGGCCCGCGCCATCATCCGCGCCGCACTCGCCGTCAAGGAGCGCGAGGGCGAGACGGTGGGCGTCGAGATCATGATCCCGCTCGTGGCACTCGAGCAGGAGATCGAGGCTCAGCGGGGCATCGTGGTGGCTGCGGTCAACGACGAACTGGCCAAGGCTGGTGCACAGCTTGACTACACCGTCGGCACCATGATCGAGCTGCCGCGCGCAGCCCTGGTGGCAGACCGGATTGCCAAGCACGCAGATTTCTTCTCGTTCGGCACCAACGACCTCACGCAGACCGCCATCGGCATCTCGCGCGACGATGCAGAGAACGGCTTCCTCACGAACTACGTGATGGATCACGTGCTGGATCGCAACCCGTTCGAGAGCATCGACGTCGACGGCGTGGGCGCGCTGGTGGAGATCGGTGTGGAGAAGGGCCGTGCTGAGAAGCCCGGCCTGAAGGTTGGCGTCTGCGGTGAGCATGGCGGTGACCCGGATTCGGTGGCGTTCTTCAACAGCGTGGGGCTCGACTACGTGAGCTGCTCGCCGTTCCGCGTGCCGATCGCCCGCTTCGCGGCCGCGAAGGCGGTACTTCAGGCCAGGTGATCCACCCCTGAGTAGTAGCGGCGCCCAACCTCACTGGTTGGGCGCCCCGCTCCAACTGGTTGGGGCATTAAAGGGGGTCCCCCGGTGCCGCACCAGCCCGAACCCCAACCCCTCACCCCC
>JAUNUF010000147.1 GCA_030538315.1 Propionibacteriaceae bacterium | reverse complement strand
GCCCAGCGGCCCTGATCGTCGGTGAGGACGACGATCAGGTTGGGTCTCGTCATCATCCCTGAGCCATGGTCAGAGCGATGCCGACCGCCGCGCGGGTAGGCGACTCCGGCACCTCAACGACGGCGAACTCGCCGTCCCGGGTCACGGTGAGCTCGCCACCACCCAGCAGGAGCGCGGAGGCCACGTCACCGCGGATGCGCAGCGTGGTGGCGGGCACGATGTCTTCGCCGGAGTGGCCGAAGGCGTAGAGCACGCCGTCGCGGGTGGTGGTGTACCAGGTGAGGTCGCCTTGGAGCTCTGGGGCGTCAGCCGCCTTCTCCGAGCCGTAGACGCCCTCGCCGCAGATGCGAAGCCACTCCCCCAACTCGCCGAGCCGCTGGCGCACCTCGGGGGGCATGGCGCCGGTGGCGTCCGGGCCGATGCCGATGAGGTAGTTGCCGCCACCGGAGACGATCTTCAGCAGCGTCTCCAGGATGACGTGGAGGGGCTTGGCCGGATCGTCCGGCGCGAGCGAGGTCCACGAGCGGGTCATGGTGATGCACGCCTCCCACGGGCAGTCCATGCCGCCTTCGGGCAGGCCCTGCTCCGGGGTGCGGTAGTTCTCGTGCGGGCCGGGCACCTCGCGGTCGACCACGAGGATGCCGGGCTGCGCCTCACGGGCGATGCGGGCGATCTCATCGATGTCGATGGGCTCCTCGGGAGCCCGCACCCAGCCGGCGTCGAGCCACAGCACGTTCATGGGGCCGTAGTTGTTGACCAACTCGCGGATCTGATCGTGCGTGAACTGCTTGAAGCGCTCCCAGCGATGCGGCTCGGCCTGGATGTCGTAGTTCACCCAGCGATCCTTGATGGGCCGGGCCTGATCCCAGTAGCAGGGATGCGCCCAATCCGCCTTGCTGAAGTAGATGCCGGTCTCCAGACCCTCGGCGCGGAACGCATCCGTGAAATCCCGGAACACGTCACGCTGCAGGCCGGTCCACTCCGCCGTCGACTTGAGGTTGGAGTAGGCGGTGTCGTACAGCGCGAAGCCGTCGTGATGCTTGGTGGTGAACACCAGGTACTTCATGCCTGCATCACGGCAGGTGGCCGCCCAGTCTGCCGGGTCGAGATCCGCCCCCGTGAACGTTCGACCTTGGTCGTAGTACCAGGTCTGGTATTCGGCGTCGGAGCCCTGCCAATCAGCCGGCGGATCCGTGAACTTGCCCAGGTGCTCACGGTGTAACGACCAGGAGCCGCCTTGGCCGATGGCGGTGTAGATACCCCAGTGGATGATCACACCCACCTTGTGTTGCTGCCAGCGGTGCAGGGATTCCACGACGGCGGGGTCGGTGGGCCACTGGTAGCCGGGGTCGTGGTGCACTTCGCCGGCACCGGCGGCCTCGAGGGCGTCTGGGGTGAAATCGTGCTGTGTCATGGTGGGGAAATCTCCTCTAGTGGGGCGGCTGGTCTGAACTGGGTCAGAACTTCAGGCCGCCCTCCTCAATGCCGCGGAAGAAGTAGCGCTGCATGATGAAGAACAGGGTGATCACGGGGACGACGGCGACGATGGCGCCGGCGAGCACCACGCGGTAGTCCGTGCCGAACGAGCCGGTGAGGCGCGCGATGCCGATCATCATGGTGGACTTCTCATCGGACTGGACGATGAGCAGCGGCCACAGGTAGTCCTGCCACGCGAAGATGAAGCTCGTCAGGCCAACGACGACCAGCGCGCCCTTGACCTGCGGCACGAAGATCGACCAGAAGCGGCGGAATTCGCCAGCGCCGTCGATGTAGGCGGCGTCCTCAACCTCGTCTGGGATGCCCATGAAGGCCGCGCGCATCAGCAGCACGTGGAAGGGGCCGAGCATGCTCGGCAGCCACACGCCGATGAGGCTGTCGAAGAAGCCCATGGCGCGCACCTGGGAGTACAGCGAGAGCATGATGGATTCGAAGGGGAAGATCATCGCCGAGATGATCACGATGGTGAGCAGCCCGCGGCCCGCCCACCCCTTGCGGGAGAGCATGTAGCCCGCGACGGTGGCCAGGATCAGGTGCGAGGCGATGTTCAGGCCAGCCACCACCAAGGAGTTGCTGACGTAGCCCACGATGTTGGTGCTCTGGAAGAGCTGGATGAAGGCGTTGAGCGACCAGTCCTGCGGGATGAGTGTCGCGCCCTTGCCGTAGACGGCTTCCTGGGGCCCCTTGAAGGCGCCCAGCAGCGGGAAGACGAGGGGGCCGAGCATCAGGGCGAGGACAGCGATCAGCACGATGTAGCGGCGCACCAGGCGCCAACCGGTGAGGTTTCGGGTGCTCATGGCTCAGGCCTCCTTCCGGTTGATGATCTGCTGGATGATGATGAAGCCGAGCGTCAGCACGAACAGGGCGACGGCGGCAGCCGAGCCCAGCCCGAGCGAGCCGTACGTCGGATCAGAGATGCCGATGCGGCGGATGTACATGGTCAGCGTCTCGGATTGCTGGCCGATGCCGCCCGTGCCGTTGGAGAGCAGGTGCACCTCGGTGAAGATCTTCAGGGAGCCGATGGTGGTCAGCGTGGCGACCAGCGCCATCATGAGCCGAACCCCGGGGATGGTGATGTGGAAGAACTGGGAGACGGCGCCCGCGCCGTCCATCTCGGCGGCCTCGTACAGCGACCGATCCACGTTGGCCAGTGCCGCGAGGTACATGATCATGTAGTACGGCAGGCCGGACCACACGGTGATGAGGCAGGCGCTGATGATCAGCCACCAGCGGCCCGTCAGGAAGGGCACCGGGTTGTCGATGAGGCCGGTGTTGACGAGGAAGTTGTTGAGGACGCCGTTGCCGCGCAGAATCGAGGACCAGGCCAGCGAGATGACCACCAGCGACGACACGGCGGGCAGGTAGTACAGGGAGCGGAACAGCCCGATGCCGGGTACGTGCTTCTTCACCAGGACGGCGAGCAGCAGCGGCAGCAAGGTCAGGCTGGGCACCACGATCAGCGCGTAGACCACCGAGTTCAGGGTGGCGTTCCAGAAACGCGGATCCGAGAAGATGGTGACGAAGTTGTTCAAGCCCACGAAGTTGCCCTGGCCGGTGAGGGGCTTGGCGTCGGTCAGCGAGAGCCGGAACGTGTTGAAGAACGGGTAGAGGTAGAACGTGATGACCACCAGGACGGGGATCACGAGCCACAGATAGGGCACCCACCAGCGTCGGAACCGAGCAGCACCACTGAGGTTGCTGCGAGCGCGGTTGCGGCGCGATTTCGCAATGTTGCTGACATCGGTCGACATTGAAGGACTTCCTCCGAGGGGAATGCTGAGGCCGGGCCCTGAGTGGGCCGTGAGTATGGCGCGGGGCGGGGGGGTGATGCGACCCGGCCCCGGCGGTGGGGGGGTGTGTTGGTGAGCGGA
>JAUNUF010000146.1 GCA_030538315.1 Propionibacteriaceae bacterium | reverse complement strand
GAGGAAGCCGTTCGACGGTGGTCGAACGCAGCGGCGATGGCACGCCCTCCGCTCGACGGCGGCTCAGTGCTGCTCGTCGGTTCCGCCACGCACCCGACGGTGCAGTCCATGCTCCGCGCTGACGTGCAGGGCTTCGCGTCGAGGGAGTTGGCTGACCGGGCTGATGCTGGCCTGACGCCGGCCGTGAAGATGGCCCGCATCGTCGGAGACACGGATGCGCTGCGGGAGTTTCTGGACAATGATGATTGGGCCGGGGTGGAAATCCTCGGCCCCACCGAAGTCAGCTCTGAGAGGTGGGCGGCACTACTCCGAACGCCGGTGGACAACGCGCGGGAACTCACGCGCCGGGTGAAGAGCGCGGCCGCGATCCGCTCTGCCCGCAAGGAACGCGGCCAACTCAGCATTCACATCGACCCCGAATCCCTGGAGGACTCATGAGGCTCGTCTTCGCCGGCACCCCGGAGGTCGCCGTCCCCGCTCTGGACGCACTCGTCGCGTCGGAGCATGAGGTGGTGGCCGTGGTGACGCGTCCCGACGCCCCGGCAGGGCGCGGGCGGAAGCTCACGCCGTCGCCAGTTGCGCTACGCGCGGAGGAACTCGGCATCGAGGTGCTCAAGCCTGGGCATCCACGGGAGCCAGAGTTTCAGGAGCGCCTGCGCCAGTTGGCCCCGGAGGTGTGCCCGGTGGTGGCGTACGGGGCATTGCTGCCCCAGTCTGCCTTGGACATCCCCGCGCATGGGTGGGTCAACCTGCACTTCTCGCTGCTGCCGCGCTGGCGGGGCGCGGCTCCCGTGCAGCGTGCCGTCATGGCGGGGGATGAGGAGATCGGCACGGCCGTGTTCCAGATCGTTCGTGAACTGGATGCCGGCGACGTCTACCTGATGGAGCGCCAACCCATGCCGGATGCCACCGCGGGGGAGCTGCTGACGCAGCTCGCTGAGTCTGGCGCGCAGCAGTTGGTCCGTGCGATTGATCTGATCGCGGCAGGAGAGCGGCCCGTTCCGCAGCCCGCCGAGGGCATCACCGTGGCGCCGAAGATCACCGTCGAGGAGGCGCGGATCGATTGGTCCCGGCCAGCGTGGGAACTGCGCAACCTCATCATGGGGACCTCGCCTGATCCGGGCGCCTGGTGTGAACTGGAGGGCCAGCGGTTCAAGATCTATCGCGTAGGTCTCCCTGACGATCAGGGCTTGGCGCCGGGTGAACTGTTCGCCACCAAGAAGCAGGTCTTCGTGGGAACAGGGGCGGGCAGCCTGGAACTGTTCGAGGTGCAGGCCCCAGGCAAGCGCCGGATGCCAGCCATCGATTGGGCCCGCTCAGGCGTGGCCGGCAAGGTGCTGGCGTGAATCCCCGCCGGGTCGCCTTCGACGTGCTGCGGCAGGTCACCGGCGAGGATGCCTACGCGAACCTCGCGTTGGCCAAGCGACTGAGCGTCGCTGGCCTGGATTCCCGCGACGCAGGGTTGGTGACCGAGTTGGTCTCGGGCACGTGTCGCCTGATGGGTACGTATGACAGAGTGATCGAGGCAGCATCTGGGCGCTCTCTCGCCACGCTGCAGCCCGCCGTCGTGGACCTGCTCCGGTTGGGGGCGCATCAGCTGTTGGGCATGCGGATGAAGAAGTACGCGGCCGTCACGTCCACCGTCGACCTGGCCCGGGCCACCGTCGGGCAGCGCGTGACGGGGCTGGTCAACGCCATCATGCGCAAGATCTCCGCCCACGATCTCGACGGCTGGGTGGACGTACTGGCCAAGAAGGCGGATCCCATGGACGCCCTGGCCATCGCCGGGCACCATCCGCGCTGGATCGTCGAGGCGTACGCAGATCTGCTTCCCCCCGAGGAGATCCCCGAGGCGCTGGCCGCCAACAACATGGCGCCGAAACCAACGCTCGTGGTGCGTCCCGGGCTCGCCACGGTTGAGGACCTCGACGGCGCGGAACCCACCCAGTTCTCGCCCTTCGGCGCATCCGCACATGGCGCCCCGGCCGATCAGGCTGCGGTGCGTGATGGCCGGGTTGGCGTGCAGGACGAAGGATCGCAACTCGTTGCATGGGCGTTGGCGCGCGCCGAGGCGCCGGATGGCCCGTGGCTGGACATGTGTGCTGGTCCGGGCGGCAAGGCGGCGCTGCTGGCCGGTCTGGCCCGGGAGCAGGGCACCTGGTTGCTCGCCTCGGAGGCACAGGAGCACCGGGCTGGTTTGGTGCGCAACGCGCTGTCGGCGTTTCCCGACGGAGCTGTGACGATCGCCGCGGATGGCACCAGGCCCGCCTGGGGGAGGGCCTTCGCCAAGGTGATGGTGGACGTGCCCTGCAGCGGTTTGGGGGCTCTCCGCCGTCGGCCGGAATCAAGGTGGCGCCGCAAGCCTGAGGACATCACGGCCTTGGGCGGCCTGCAGCGCAGCCTGTTGACGAGTGCCATCGCGTCGACCCTGCCTGGGGGAGTGGTGGCCTACGTGACGTGTTCGCCGCATCGCGCCGAGACCGTGGAGGTCGTCAACGACGTACTCGCCGAGCATCCGCATGTCACCCGCCTCCACGCTGCAGATGCCTTGCCCGGGGTGCCCAACGCTGCATTGGGGGACGACGTTCAACTGTGGCCGCAGCGCCACGGCACCGACGCGATGTACCTCGCCCTCCTCCGCGTGTAGCGCTGATTGAGCCGACCGCATCCGAGCTTGCGCCGGACCCCGGCCACTCCTTCACGCTTGGGAGGTCCCATCCACGTAGTCACCTGCGGCTCGGTAGGCTGACCCCATGCGTATCACCCCGAGCATCCTCAACGCTGACTTCGCCAACCTCGCCTCAGAGATCGGCCGCATCGGAAGTGCCGATGCCATCCACGTCGACGTGATGGACAACCACTTCGTGCCCAACCTCAGCATCGGGCTGCCCGTGGTGGAATCCATCCGCAAGACCACCAGCAAGATGCTCGACATCCACCTCATGATCGAGGCGCCAGATCGTTGGGCGCCCGCCTATGCGGAGGCAGGCGCAGAGTCCGTGACGTTCCACGTCGAGGCTGCCCAGGCGCCCATCCGCCTGGCCCGCGAGTTGCGCCGGCTCGGTGCGCGCGCTTCCATGGGCCTGAAGCCCGCCACTCCCATCGACGCCTACGCCGACATGCTCGACGAGGTGGACATGGTGCTCCTCATGACCGTGGAGCCGGGCTTCGGTGGCCAGAAGTTCCTCGATCTGGTGCTGCCGAAGATCCGCCGTACGCGCGAGCTGCTGGGGGATCGGCCCATCTGGCTGCAGGTCGACGGCGGGGTCAGCGCCGAGACCATCGAACGGTGTGCTGAAGCAGGGGCCGATACGTTCGTCGCTGGTTCAGCGGTCTACAACGCCGAGGATCCGGATGCGATGGTCAATCAGTTGCGCGAACTCGCCGTGAAGGCCTGCGCTCACTGACGGCGGAAGGCTGAGCGGCCCTTCGTCGCG
>JAUNUF010000145.1 GCA_030538315.1 Propionibacteriaceae bacterium | reverse complement strand
AGCGTCACAGGCGCGAGGAACGAGCGCCCAGTGGCGACGAAGGGCCGCCAGGCGTGCATCCCCCTCCCCTCAGCCACTCCTTTGACGCATGGGTGCGGTGGCCGGGCTCTCTTTCAAGCTTGGCGTCGGACTCAGCCCGCGGCGTATTCCGCCTGGAGGACGGCCGCCGTCGACTCCGGATCCCGCTGGCCAGCGATCAACTCCTGCACCGCAGTGCCGCCAACCTGGCCGAAGGTGGGAGTGGCGTTGTCGAGGGACGGCACCAAAACTCCCTGCGTGGACACGGCGGTGAAGGCCTCAAAAACGTCCCTGATGACACCCGTTTCGGGCGCGAGTTCAGCCGTGCGAAGCACCGGCACGCCACCGCTGGCGGCGATGGTCTCCATGGCACTGGGGCTGGTGATGAAATCGAGATAAGCAGCGGCCGCCTCGGGGTTGGCGGCCTTCGCCGGGATGGACCAGGGCACGCCGGTGCCGCCCGGGCTGGCGAGCACGCCGTCGATCCCCGGGGGTGGCGCCATGAAGCGCAACCCGTCGCCCACTTCTTCGGCGAGATCTGCAGCCAACGCGCTGCTGGCCGGCAGGAACGCGGCCTTGCCGTCTGCGAAGTGGCGACGCGCGGCCTCGTAATCCGTGCTGTTGGGGGCATCACCGAAGTAATTCTCAGCGCCCCACGCGGCCAGCTTGGCCAGCGCCTGAAGGTTGCCCTCGGATCCCCAATCCGCGCCTGGCACCCCGAGAGCCAGCTTCGTGGCCTCCTCGGAGCTGACGAATGCCGGTTGGAGCGCCCCGAGGACTTGCATAGCCGGCCACTTCTCGAGATTGCCGAGGGCCATGGGTTGCAGGCCAGCGCCACGGGCCGCGGCGAGCAACTCGAAAAGGCCGTCCCAGGACGTGGGCCACTCGCCGCCCAGCTCGTCCAGATCTGGCTGCCGGAAGAAGAAACCCACCACGGTGCCGGTTTGCGGCACGCCGAAAAGGTCGCCTGCGCCGAAGGTCACCGCATCCGGCTGGACCCGCATCCGGGTGAGGACCGACGCCGGGAAGCGCTGCTCCCAGCCGAACACCTTCGCGTACGGCTCCAAGCTGAGCAGTTGGCCAGCTGCCACGAGCTCACCCATGTCCGCCCGCGAGTTGTTGACCTGCACCACATCCGGCACATCGTCGCCGCTCAGCGCGAGAGAGGTCTGCTTCCTCAGGTCGTCGAACTTCTGAGACAGGCGACGGACCGTGATGTTCGGATACTGCGTCTGGAACTGGGCGTTCAGCGCCTCGATCTGCTCATTCTGGCCGCCCCGCACCTCCTGGTCCCACACCTGCAAGGTGATGGGCCCGAGATCCGCGACCTTCCGAGCAGCAAGGTTCGACGGCGTAGCCGTTGGCGTCGCGGGATCGACGGTGGCCCCGGCCGCGCACGACGTTGCAGCCACGCTGACCGTGGCGGCGAGGAACGTGCGACGCTTCATGGGTACTCCAAACCGTTATCCCCAAGAATGCCAGCCCACTCTAGGCGTCTGCTGCAATCCGCCGTTCCGTCGTCGGCCCGTCCGCGGCATCCATCCGCTTGAGGCCCACGACACAGCCGATGATGCCCGCGAGGAACAGCGCCTTGAGCCAGGACATCTCCTCGTTGCCCGTGAGCGTGGAGTACGTGACGGTCAGCACGGCACCGAGGCTGGTCCAGACGGCGTAGGCGGTGCCGGTGGGGATGTGCTTCATCGCGAGGCCGAGCCCCACCGTCGATAGGAGGACAGTGACGAGGAACAACACCGTCGGGCCGAGGACGCTGAAGCTCTGGCTGGCGGAAAGTGCGTTGGCCCAGACGGCCTCGAGCACAGCGCTGAGCAGAAGGACGGGCCACGCCCAGGAGCGCGGAAGGCTCATCACGCCACCACCTTCAGGCCGACCACGCACGTGACGATGCCGACCAGGAGCAACACCTTCTTGACGCTGGCCGGCTCGGCGCCGGTGAGCATGGCCCACAGCACCGTCAGCGACGCCCCCGTGGCGGTCCAGATGGCGTAGGCGGTGCCGGTGGGGAGCGTGTTGAGGGCGACGCCGAGCCCCCAGAGGCTGAGGATGGACGCCACCACGAAGACGACGGTGGGAACGGGGCGCCGAAGGCCGTTGGACCTGCCGAGTGCGGTGGCCCAGACGGCCTCCATCACGCCCGAGCCGATGAGGATGACCCAATCCATGAAGACAACTCCTTGTCAGTGAGCCCTCTGTGAGGGGGCCAGTCTTGTCTTCACCGGGTACTGATCCGTCGTCCGGGGCGGGTCGCCGAGGGCGATTCTACCCGAGGCGGTTCCTGAGGAGCGTCCCGCGACGGAGTCGCCGGATACTCACGAAGGACGCCAAGCGCGCAGGCCCGCTCAGGGAACGCCGTGGGCCACCCGCCGAACGCCGAGGTGCTGGATGCTGAAGCTGGGCGAGGCAGCAACCACAGCAGCGGACAGGAAAACGGCGTGGTCATCCCTGCAGGTCTGCACACCTGCCAGCCACCACGCAGCCGCAGCCACGCACCCACCTGCCGTCGTAGCTGCCAACAACCGGCAGCACAAGCGGCCTCGGCTCTCAACGCCCAAGCGACGGGTGGGCCAGGGCCGCTTGCAGGATGGGCTTCCTTCGACCGGACACGCTGCTCGTTCCTCGCAGCCGCCCGGCTCAGGAACCGCGCGCGTCCTTCGGCGACTCCGCGCGGGACACTCTTCAGGAACCGACGCCCCCACTCCTTGCGAACCGCGTGCACAGTGTTTTGGCTCTGTGGTGAGATAGCCCCATGACCACTCCCGTTGATTTCTGGTTCGACCCCACCTGCCCCTGGGCCTGGATGACCTCCCGCTGGATGCTCGAGGTGGAGAAGGTGCGCGACATCGATCTCACCTTCCACGTCATGAGCCTCTCCGTCCTCAACGAGGGCCGCGACCTCCCTGCTGACTACCGCGCCCACATCGACAAGGCCTGGGTGCCCGCCCGCGCGTGCTTGCTGGTGGAGCAGCGTCACGGCTCGGAGAAGCTCGCGGAGTTCTACACCGAGCTCGGCACCCGCTTCCACCCCAACCGGGAGGGCGTCTCCAACGAGACCATCGCCGCCGCGCTCGAGGCTGTGGGCGCTGACGCCGACATCATCGACATCGCCCAGACGGATGCCATCGACGACGACCTCCGCCGCTCGCATCACGAGGGCATGGACCCCGTGGGCGACGAGGTGGGCACCCCCGTCGTGCGCGTCAACGGCATGAGCCTCTTCGGGCCCGTCATCTCCCCCGCGCCCAAGGGCGAGGAGGCCGGCGACCTGTTCGACGGCTTCGTCAAGGTGACCGCCTACCCCGGGTTCTTCGAGCTGAAGCGCACCCGCACCGTCGGCCCCATCTTCGACTGATTCGGCGCCCCGTCGACGCGGGCCTCACGGCTGGGCGGAGGCCGCGTCGAGGAACGCGG
>JAUNUF010000025.1 GCA_030538315.1 Propionibacteriaceae bacterium | reverse complement strand
GACACAGGTGCGAGGAACGAGCACGCAGCAACCCTCGACTGGTCCCTGAGCGACACAGGTGCGAGGAACGAGCACCCGGTGGCGACGAAGGGCCGCCAAGCTTCCAACTCACCCAAGTCAAAGAACACAAAGGAGTGACATCCACCATGACCATCACCCCCACCGGCGAAGGTTTGCGCCGCGCGCTCGACGGCCCGTTCCACGATCTCAAGATGCGCTGGCGCAACGAGGTCAAGGCAGACGACATCGTGCGTCACACCGACATGAGCATCGAAGAGGCCCGCGTCTGGACGCTTGACCGCATCAAGCGCCTCACCAAGAACGAATTCGTCACCGCCGGCTTCCCGGCGGCTCAGGGCGGCACCGGCACGTCGGCCGAATCCGTGGCGAACTTCGAGATGATGGCCATGGGCGACCTCTCGCTCACCATCAAATCCGGCGTGCAGCACGGCCTGTTCGGCGGCGCCATCACCAACCTGGGCACCACCTGGCACCACGAGACGTTCCTCCCCGGCGCCATCGACGTGTCGCTTCCGGGCTGCTTCGCCATGACCGAGCTCGGCCACGGCTCAGACGTGCAGTCCATCGAGACCTCCATCACCTGGGACGCCGACACCTCCGAGTTCGTCGTCCACTCCCCCAGCCCGACGGCGGCCAAGGCCTACATCGGCAACGCCGCCCGTGATGGCCGCATGGCAGCCGTGTTCGGCCAGCTCTGGGTCGACGGCGAACACCACGGCGTGCACGTGGCTCTGGTCCCCATCCGCGATGAGAAGGGCAACCCCATGCCCGGCGTCACCATCGGCGACCATGGCCACAAGGGGGGCCTGCTGGGCGTCGACAACGGCACCATCTCCTTCGAGCACGTGCGCGTACCCCGCGAGATGCTGCTGGACCGCTACGGCGGCGTCACGGAGGAGGGCAAGTACGCCTCCAAGATCGAATCGAAGAACGCCCGCTTCTTCACCATGCTCGGCACCCTTGTCCGCGGTCGCATCTGCGTGGGCGGCGGCGCCGCGTCGGCCACCCGCAAGGCTCTCAGCATCGCGGTGCGCTACGCCAACGAGCGTCGCCAGTTCCGCCAGCCCGGCTTGGGCGAGGAGATCCTCCTCATCGACTACCTGCAGCACCAGCGTCGCCTTCTGCCCGATGTGGCCAAGGCCTACGCCTACGGCTTCGCGCAGAATGAGATTGCTCTGCAGCTGCAGCGCATCCTGGATGCCGACGGCTCCGACCCGCAGGCAGCCCGCGAGCTCGAGACCCGCGCCGCCGGCATGAAGGCGGCCCTCACCCGCTGGGCCAACGACACTCTGCAGGAGTGCCGCGAGGCCTGCGGCGGCGCCGGCTACATGTCCGACAACGGCATCACGCTCGCTCGCCAGGACGCCGACATCTTTGCCACCTTCGAGGGCGACAACACCGTCCTCCTCCAGCTCGTGGCCAAGGCCCTCTTGCTGGATTACAAGGCGACGTGGGGCGACATGGATCTCGCTGGCACCGCCCAGAAGACGGCGAAGCTGCTCGGCGGCCGCTTCCTGGAGCGCACGACGGCGCGCTCGGTCATCGACCGTCTCGTCGCCACCGCGAACCGCAAGCCCGAAGCCGAGCAGCTGCGCGCCCGCGGCTGGCACGTCCAGATGTTCGAGTACCGCGAGAAGCACATCGTCGAGGGCCTCGCGCAGCGCATGCGTTCCGCCGCCAAGACGAAGACCTTCGAGGCCGTCAACGCCACGCAGCCCCACATGATCGAGGCTGGCAAGGCCCACGTCGACCGCGTGGTGCTCGAGGCCTTCATCGAGGGCATCGAGGAGTGCCAGGACGATTACATCAAGACCCTCCTGGTGAAGGTCTGCGACCTGTTCGCCCTCTCCGTCATCGAGGAGAACCGCGCCTGGTACCTGGAGCACGAGGTGTTCGACGCCCGGCGCAGCAAGGCGATCACGTCCGCCGTCGACGCCCTCTGTGGGGAGCTTCGCTCACAGAGCCTGGCCCTCGCCGAGGGCTTGGGTGTTCCAGAAGAATGGCTCGTACACCCGCGCACAGCTGTGCCCCCGCTGATCACGCCGGGGCGCCGGGTAGATGAGGCACCGGAGGCCGCGGCAAGCTAATGGCGGCGTTCCGCCGGATTTTGTTGCCCGGCGGGAGAGTTGACTAGTCTTGTGCGCTATGAGCGGGGAGACGAAGTCCTGATGAGTGCCCTGGCCGGAAACGGCACACTCAGCGCCAGCATCTACCGGCTACCTGTAGGTGCGCGCCGCGCTGCCGTCATCTCATGGGACGCTGTGTCCTGGCTTCTGGCCACGCTGCTTTTCGCGCTGACTCGCTACGACCTCAACCTGTCCGCACCCCAATGGCGCATGGTGGTGCTGTACGCGGTACTGGCCGTCGCTCTCCAGATAGCTGCGGGCATCGTCAGCCAGCACTATCTGGGGCGCAGCCGGATTGGCAGCTTCGGCGAGGCCACGTGGGCGGGAACGATCGTCCTGCTGATCGCCCTTCCGCTCTTGGTGATCTTCAGCGTGGTGCACACGGATCTGCCTCGGGGAGTGACGTTTGCCGTTCCGGCAGTGGCACTCCTCCTCATGGGAGTGGCGCGGTGGGCGTTCCGCAGCATGATGGATGCCCGGCCACGGAACGCGAAAACTTCTGAAGCAATCCCTGCCCTGGTGTACGGCGCCGGCAATGCCGGCTACCAGGTGGCGCAGCTGATGGATCTGGCGGACGAACCTCCCTACAACATCGTGGGTTTCCTCGATGATGACAAGGGCAAGCGACACCTCCGTATTCGCGGGGCGCGCGTGCTGGGCCGCGGCAAGGATCTCGTGAAGGCCGCGGAGGCTGCTGGGGCGCAGACCGTCATTCTGGCTATCTCCGCCGCAAGCCCCAAGCTGATCGCCGAACTCAACGACATCACTCGCAAGAACCATCTTGAGCTGATGGTCATCCCGCCGCTGCGCGAGATGGTGGGCGGCAGGGTCACCATAGGCTCCATCCGCCACCTCAACGTTGCGGATCTACTAGGCCGGCGGCCCATCAGGACCGACATCAGCGCCATTGCGAACTACATCACCGGCAAGGTGGTCTTGGTCACGGGTGCGGGCGGTTCCATCGGTTCCGAGCTGGCCACTCAGGTGCACAAGCTGGGGCCCAGCAAGCTGATCATGTTGGATCGCGACGAATCAGCCCTCCACGGCGTGCAGTTGGCCATCTTCGGCAACGGCCTGCTGGATACCGATGACATGGTGCTGTGCGACATCCGGGACATGGACGCGCTGCGCGAGGTCTTCCAGACCTACCGCCCCGACGTTGTCTTCCATGCCGCAGCCTTGAAGCACCTGCCCATGTTGGAGCGCTTCCCCTTCGAGGGGTGGAAGACGAACGTGCTGGGCACCCGCAACGTGCTGCGCGCCGCACACGAGGTGGGCGTGAAGCGCTTCGTCAACATCTCTACCGACAAGGCCGCGGCCGCCACCAGCGTGCTTGGCCGGACCAAGCGTCTGGCCGAGCGCCTCACGGCCTGGTACGCCACCGAGTACCACGTGCCCTACCTGTCGGTGCGCTTCGGCAACGTACTCGGCTCTCGCGGATCAGTTCTGATCTCCTTCCGTTCCCAAATCGAAAAGGGCGGGCCCGTCACGGTCACCCATCCGGACGTCACCCGCTACTTCATGACCATCCCGGAGGCCTGCGAGCTGGTGCTCCAGGCTGGCGCCATCGGCAAGCCGGGCGACGTCCTCGTCCTGGATATGGGTGAGCCAGTCAAGATCGTCGACGTGGCCAAGCGCATGATCGCCGAATCCGGCAAGGACATCGAGATCCAGTTCACCGGCCTGCGTGAGGGTGAGAAGATGCATGAGGTCCTCTTCAGCACCGTTGAGCAGGGCGGCAAGAGCGTCCACCCGTTGATCAGCGAAGTCCGGGTACCAGCCCTGTCGCCTGACGTTGTGCCCGACGTGCTGGACAGCCACGACGAGATCTTGGACATCCTTGAGATGGAACCCACCATGGTGCACGGAGCGCCGGTGGAGAATAGCTAGCGTGTCCATCTGGCTCATGGCGGCGGGAGCTGGCGTTGTTTCACTTCTGTCCCCGCTTGTTGTTCGCCCCGCGCTGACTCGGCTCGGGGTGCTCGACGTTCCGAATCACCGCTCCTCGCACTCACGGCCAACTCTCCGGGGCGGAGGGATCGCACCCCTCCTGGGAGTCCTGACCTCCCTGGCACTTGCCGTGACCATTGCCGACTCTGCATTTCCACCCCTCCTGCTCATCCTGATCACGGGCACCGTCACAGGCCTGCTTGGCTTGGCTGAGGATGTGCGGGGGTTGCCCATCCGAGTGAGGGCAGCTGTGCAATTCCTCCTCGGGGGCGGCCTCACCCTGCTGATTCTCCTGCCTGATCTGCGCGCGTGGCTCTGGGTACCGCTCGCGGCCCTGTTCTTTGCCGCGCATGTGAACTTCACCAACTTCATGGATGGAGTGAACGCGATCTCGGCCCTCCATGCTGTGGTTGTGGGTGGCACCTACGCAGCGTTGGGCATGATGAACGACCTGAGCTGGCTCACACTGGCAGGCACCGTTATCGCCGTGTCCTTCGCCGCGTTCCTCCCGTGGAACCTGACGCCACCGGGCATGTTCCTTGGTGACGTCGGCAGTTACCTTCTCGGTGGATTGGTGGCTTCGACGGCGATCGTCGGAATCGCTGAAGGGCTTAACCCCCTGCTAATGCTGGCACCGTTGTCGGTCTATTGGTTCGACACAGTGTCCACACTTGCCCGACGAGCCCTGCGAGGCGAGGCCATCTTCGAGGCCCACAGGTCGCATGCCTACCAGCGCCTCACCGCGACGGGCATGTCCCACCTTCAGTCGGCAGGGACCGTGGCTGGGTTCACGCTGGTTGCTTCGGCGGCAGCGCTCCTGGTGGATCTCACGCTCATCCCATGGCCAGTTGGGCTGCTAGCAGTGCTGGCGATCGGCACCCTCTACGTCTCCCTGCCGAGATTCCGAGGAGATCAATTGCCTCCCAAGCCGTCCTACGAAATCGTGTCTCCCCCACCAGTGGCGGCTGTCGAGGTCGTCGCTGGCTGGCACCCTAAGAAGTGGGCCGTGGTGGGCGCGACAGGTTTCATTGGCAGCGCTGTCACGCGCCACCTCAGAGACTCAGGTGCAGAGGTCGTCGAAGTCACGGCGCCCAGGCTCTCATTGGATCCCTCCGTCCGCGACGGGCACGTCGTGAACCAACTCGCCAATAATCTGGATCTGGTAGATCTGGTATCCAAGCTCTCGGGGGCCGATGTCATCGTGAACGCTGCTGGCTTGGCTTCACCTGACGGAAGCGGGGACGATGCGCTCTTTGGCGCCAACGCGCTCCTTCCGCTGGCCGTCGCTAGGGCTGCAGACTTGGCGGGAGTGCGCAGAACCATCCATCTGAGCTCTGCTGCCGTGCAAGGGCACCGGCCGCGCTTGGACTCAAGCCAAGATGTGGCCCCCTTCTCGCCGTACTCGTGCTCAAAGGCGCTCGGGGAAGCGGCACTTCTCTCCGCTGTGGCAGACGGACAATTCACCTCGACTGGTCCGGTGATCATCCGGGCCACATCGGTGCAAGGTGCCGGACGTGCGACAACAGCATCACTGCGCCGTGTAGCGCGTTCCGCAGCATCGAGCGTTGCCAGCCCAGGGGACGCCCCCACGGTCGTTAGCAGCGTTGACGGGCTTGTACGTTTCGTCCAAGCGGTGGGGAGCTCTACATCGCCCCTTCCACGGATCCTGCTCCAGCCTTGGGAAGGGCTCAGTGTGAAAGACGTTCTGGAGCTTGCTGGCGGCCGGCCACCCAAGGTACTGCCGCGCGCATTCTGCTTGGCAATGCTCGGTGTGGGAAGAGCCGTCGGCAAGGCGGTTCCACGAGTGGCGGGGATAGTCCGTCGTGTGGAACTCATGTGGCTGGGCCAAGATCAGGAACGCTCGCCGCTACCTGAATTCCAGGCAGCCCACCGTAGTGCCGTCGAGGCAGTCTTGCGAGGGAGTGCAACGTGAAGATCGGGATGTTGACCCAGTGGTACGACCCTGAAACAGGCCCGGCCTCCTTGCCAGCAGTCTACGCACGCGAGTTCGTCAGCCAAGGGCACCAAGTGCGCGTTCTCACCGGCTTTCCCAACTATCCCGAGGGCAAGCTTTACGAGGGATTCCGCATGCGTCCCCGCTCATTCGAGTCACACGGAGAGGCTCGCGTCACGCGGGTAGCTCTCTACCCCAATCACAGTTCCTCAGCCCTAGGGCGCATGGCCAATTACGGAAGCTTCAGCCTGAGCGCAAGCACCTTGGGCGCATTCTCCCTCAGGGACAGTGATGCGATGTGGGTATACAACTCACCCGTCACCGTGGCGCTGCCCATGCTGCTACACAGCAGGTTTGGCCACAAGCCAGTGTTCTTACATGTTCAAGACCTGTGGCCTGATTCCCTGATTGAGAGTGGAATGTTTCCGGGCGGCAAGCTCGGCAGCGCAGCGTCCTCGGTGGTATCAGCTCTCGTACGGCTGATGGAGAAGCGCGCGGCAGTTGTTGGGGTTATCTCGCGCAGTGTCCGAGACCTGATCCTCGAGCGGAACCCTGGGCTAGATCCAGAAAAGGTCATCTACGTGCCCAACCCAACGAATGAATCCCTCTTCCGTCCGGTGAGCGAACTGCTGGAGGGCACCACCCTCGGGGCCAGGTCGTCCACACATTTCATGTATGCCGGTGCGATCGGAAACGTCCAAGGGCTCGACACGCTCCTCGACGCAGCGAAGGCCATGCTGCCACTGCGCGACATCTCGATCTCCCTGGTGGGAGACGGGATCGCCCGAGCTCGGCTTGAAGAACGCGTCCGGGATGAGGGGATTCGAAATGTGTCCTTCTTGGGCCGCCTACCCCAGAGCGACATCCCACGCACGATGGCCAAGGCAGATGTGCAGCTAGTCAGTCTTGCTGCCAACCCTTTCCTGGCGTACACCACGCCTAGCAAGATCTCGGCCCTCCTAGCATCCGAGATGCCGATCCTCGCTCAATTGGCGGGAGACGGAGCTCGACTACTGACAGACTCTGGGGCCGCCTTCGTGACCGAGCCCGGCTCTGTGGAAGAACTCGTTCACGGCCTGTGCGACTTCGCGGATCTTGGCCAAGCCGAGCGCACTGAGATGGGCAAGCGCGGTGGCGATTACTACCGTAAGAACCTGTCTGCTTCCGCAGCGGCAACAGCTATCGTCGATTCTCTGAACAGGCACCTCCAATGACCCCCGCAACAGCAAGGAAAGACATGCGTTCACTTCAAGGAACCGTGGTCACGATCACCGGTGGCACAGGATCGTTCGGGTCAACCATGGCGCATCACCTGCTCAGCCATGGGGTGGCGCAGATCAACATTCTCAGCCGTGATGAAGCCAAGCAAGACGAGATGCGTCGTGACTTCGCTGACGAACGGCTGCGGTTCTTCCTAGGAGACATTCGCGACGCCCAGAGCGTCGCGCCCGCAATGCGCGGCGCTGATTACGTCTTCCATGCTGCAGCTCTGAAGCAGGTGCCCTCCTGTGAGTTCTTTCCACAGCAGGCCGTGCTGACCAATGTGACAGGCAGCGACAACGTCCTGCGTGAAGCTGCCGCCGCCGGGGTACGCTCACTTGTCTGCCTGAGCACGGACAAGGCTGTCTATCCCGTCAACGCAATGGGCATGACCAAGGCGCTGATGGAGAAGACCGCTCAGGCATTTGCAAGAAATTACCCCGAGTCCGAGATGACAGTGTCCGTAACCCGCTACGGCAACGTCATGTACTCCCGGGGTTCGGTCATTCCCCTGTTCCTCAAGCAGCTTGAGACCGGCAAACCCTTAACACTCACCGAGCCCCTGATGACCCGGTTCCTGATGTCCCTGGCCGACTCTGTTGACCTTGTCGTTCACGCCTTTACCCATGCAAGGCCCGGAGACCTTTTCGTCAAGAAGGCACCGGCATCAACCGTGGAAACGCTGGCACGAGCTGTCGCGAGCCTCGTCGGGATCGAGGATCCCAACATCCAGGTGATCGGTGTCCGCCACGGCGAGAAACTTCACGAGACCCTGCTGAGCAGCGAGGAAATCGCGAAGGCCTCTGACGAAGGGGACTACTACAGGGTTCCGCTCGACGCACGTTCCCTCCAGTATGAGCTCTTCTTTGATGAGGGACGTCAATCGGCAACATCATTAGAGGACTACACCTCGGCCAACACCGAACAACTCACTATCGAGGGAACGAAGGAACTGCTGATGAAGCTTCCTGAGATCCAAAGCCTGCTAGGAATCAAATGAGTGACATGCCCCGGCCCGTGGCCATGACAGGCGCCCAGGGATTCCTGGGTTGGCACACGCGTTCAGCGCTGCTTGAGGAAGGCCGATCGACACGAGCAATCCCTGTGGGCGAACGATTTCAGCTTGATCAGGCAGCCAACGCCGTGGACGGCTCGTCCAGGGTCATCCACCTGGCGGGCGTGAACCGTGGAAGTGATCAAGAGGTCAGTGAAGGCAACGTACAGTTCGCAACGCAGCTTGCCGAAGCCCTACGTCGCGCCAAGAACCCGCCCGCCACCGTGGTGTACGCCAACTCAAGCCAGGCAGGAAACAACACCCCCTATGGCGACGCCAAGGAGCGTGCCTCCGAGATCATCCAGGAAGCGGCCTCAAGCGTGGGGGCCTCCTTCGCCGACGTCCACCTGCCCAACCTGTTCGGAGAGCACGGGCGCCCGTTCTACAACGCCGTGACCGCAACCTTCTGCCACCTACTGGCCGAAGGGGGCACCCCCACTGTGCACGAAGACCGGGAACTCACGCTCCTGCACGCTCAAGACGCTGCAGACCTTCTCACAGGCAAGGTTGCCACCACTTCCATGGGGAGTTTGAGCACGGCCGTGTCGGTCACAGAGTTGCTGGAAAGGCTCCAGGGCTTCCAGGGGCTTTATTCCCGAGGAGAGATCCCGGACATCTCGACGTCCTTTGACCGCAATCTGTTCAACACCTTCCGGTCCTACACGTTCGATTCGCTCACGCCGATAGAGCTCACGCGGCATGCCGATGACCGCGGATCATTCTTCGAGATCATCCGCACACACGGCGGGTCAGGCCAATCCTCGTTCTCCACAACTGCCCCAGGAATCACGCGCGGAGATCACTTCCACCGGAGGAAAGTGGAAAGGTTCACCGTGCTATCTGGCGAAGCTCGTATTTCCCTGCGTCGTCTCTTCACCGATGAGATCTTCCACTTCGATGTCACCGGCGAGGCACCCGTCGCCATTGACATGCCTACGATGTGGTCGCACAACATCACGAATACCGGAGCCGGTGCGCTTTACACCTCGTTTTGGACCGACGATCTCTTCGATCCAGCCAACCCCGACACGATTTCAGAGAGGGTATAGACATGACCGGCAAACTCAAGGTTCTCACGGTGGTCGGAACCCGGCCAGAGATCATCCGCTTGTCCCGCATCATCGCTGCTCTCGAAGAACACACAGATCATGTTCTGGTGCACACCGGCCAGAACTACGACTATGAACTGAACGAGATCTTCTTTGAGGATCTCGGCTTGCGGCGGCCGGACCATTTCCTTGAGGCTGACACCTCAACACTCGGTTCGGTGCTCGGTGACGTCATCAAGGGGACGGAGAGAGTTCTTCTTGAGGAAAAGCCCGACGCCATGGTGGTGTTGGGTGACACCAACTCCTGCATCTCGGCTCTAATGGCTCGCCGAATGAAGATCCCCGTCTATCACCTGGAAGCTGGGAATCGATCCTTCGATCCCAACGTTCCGGAAGAGATCAACCGACACCTCGTGGATCATGTGGCCGACTACAACTTGGTATACACCGCACATTCACGCCGCAATCTGCTCGCCGAAGGTCTCCACCCAGCCCGTGTGATTCTCATGGGCTCCCCCATGCGGGAGGTGCTTGATCACTATGCAGCCAAGATCGAACAGTCCAATGCCCTCGAGCGTCTGGAACTCCAGCCCAAGGAATACCTCTTGGCCTCGGTCCACCGTGAGGAGAACGTCGACACGAAGCCTCGGCTTGAGCAAGTGGTCGCGTCCCTGTCTGCGGTTGCCGATGAGTTCGGGGTGCCGCTGCTGCTGTCCACGCATCCACGCACCCGCAAACGCCTGGAACAGTTTGAGATTCCTGTCAGCACTAGAGTCATCATGCACCCACCCTTGGGGTTCAGCGACTACAACGCCTTGCAGAAGAACGCTCTTTGCGTCATTTCGGATTCTGGAACCATCTCAGAGGAATCCAGCTTGCTGGGGTTCCCCGCCGTCACCCTCCGCGATGCGATCGAGCGACCCGAAGCGATCGATACGGGAGCCATCATCTGCACCGGCCTGAACGCCCCCGACGTGGTGGATGCTGTGAGGCTCACCATTGCACAGCACAACACCCTGGGCCCTGCAGTCGCGCCGGAGGACTACCTCATCAGCGACTCATCTCGCAGAGTGGTGAACTTCGTTCGGAGCACCGCCACAACCCATCACGCACGTCTGGGAATCAGGCTAGGCCGGAGCGACTAATGCCCCAAGCGCCAAAACGAACGCTGGGAGTTCCTCGAGAACCCGCGAATCACCGCCCGATGATGTTCGCCGCCGTAGCCCTGCTAGCAGGGATGGGTGTGATTACAGTGATGGTCGCACAGAGCCCCTTTTCCTCAGTACCGGTCTTGATTCTATGCCTGCTAATGGCTTTGCCAATTCTCACCACTGCTATGACAACGAACGAGTCACGAGACCTATCACCGAGGCATCTGCGGCCAGGGGCTGCGGCCGCCCTCTACGTCTCTGCCGTGATGACTGTCCCATTCCTTTACATGGCCGTTACCGGAGACAGCATTGGGTCGATTCAGGTGACGCTGATCACGCCTATGAATGCATGGATCTCCGTTCTTACCGTAGGGATGTTCATTTTCGGCCTGTTCACGATGGGCGGACTCACCCGCTTTCTTGGTGCCGAGCCAGGGCCAAAGCGCGTGGTCAGCGACTCAGACCAGTTCCTGGTACTTCTTGGGTGGGCTGGGAGGCTACTGCTCCTGTGTGCGGCCGGGATCAAACTCTTGGCCGCTCGGGGATCGGGGACCATCTTCAACTCCCAATATGGGGCCAACCAGCTAAGTTTTACCTCGTTGACGTCCCTAAGCACCCTGGGGGACTTCATGATCGCTGGTGGTGCGATTCTACTGTTCTCGTCGAATGTTCGATCCAAGGGCAACCCGGCTCCGCTGCCAGATCTGTTACTCCTTGCAGTCTGCCTCGCCCCGTCACTGCTCCTTTTGGGTTCAAGAGGAGAAGCAATTGCTCCGGCTATCGCTTATGTTTGGTACAGGACGCTAGGCAGGCAGCGGACAAGTGCATCCATTGTCGCAGCGACACTGGGGGGCTTACTTGGCCTCTTTGTGTTCATCGGAAGGTTGCGAAGTGGGTCCAACACCCCCGACACAGGTTTTGTCGAAACTGTCGTTTGGAACATCTCAAGCCCAGTCTTGATCAACTCATACATCATCGATGCCGTTCCGAGCTTCTATGAGTTCTTTGCAGGCTCTACGTACGTAGCCGCCCTCTTTGGGCAACTCCCTGGACCTCTGCTTCGACTCTTGGGCTATGAGTCCACAGAAACCGGAGCCCTCGTCTTCCGAGAGATCATTGGCCTGACCAACCCCGATCAGGGTTACGGCTTTTCTCTCCCATCGGAGGCCTTCCTGAACTTCGGGCTGGCCGGTGTTGCTCTTGCAGCATTCGCGTTGGGAGCTGCAATGCAATGGGCCTACAACCGTGCTGGGAGGCTCGGCGCACGTTCTCTCTTGTACCCGCTCCTATTGGGGTTCTTGCCCTATGGTTTCCGCAGCGACGCACTAGGACAGACGAAGACCGTGCTCTACACAATGCTGATTTTGGCGTGTGCTTTGGTATTGACAAGATCTATCGCACGAGCACTCTCTTGGAGATCAAGGGCCAGGGCTCGTGCGAAAACCTCCCGCTAAGACATCCATCTTCCTGGATCAGGCGGTCTATTCTGCGGCATCGCTGTTGGCTGTTCTGTCCGTATCGCGAAACTTCTCGCCTGCTGACTTTGGGGCGTTCATGCTCGCCTACGCGGCGTCAATGTTGCTCTTGAGTACGTCGAGGCAGTACTTCGGTGTAGAGCTAGCACGCACCTCCAATGAGCCACCCAGCATTCACGATCAGCGATTTCGGCGCTACTGGACAACGCTGGCCGTCCTTGCTCCAGCCGCCTTTGGTTTCACAGCGATCACTTCCTCGGTGGGCGACACAGTTACGGGGACGGGGCGCTTGCTCTCAATGACAGTTGCACTGTCAACGCCATTCCTATTGAGTCATGATCTCATGCGCTACTTCCAAGCACGTCGAGCACCTGGCGTCGTGCTGATTGCAGACGCCGTGAGGTTGTTTGGACTCGCCAGCTGCCTAATTCTTGGCCCATCTATGGCCACGTGGTCCTTTTGCGCGCTGTGGTTCTTGTGCCACGCTAGTAGTTGGGCCGTCTCGCTCGTCGGCCTGAAGGGAGCAGTGCTGAGCAGGGATTGGGCCGAGAGCGGCTCAAAGGAGTGGGGCATCCGGGAAGCAGTTACAGCCACGGGGCTTCTGTCAGCAGCTGTACCCCTGGTCACGGGGTGGATCGTGAGCCTGAGCATCTCAACATCTGCGCTCGGGGCGTGGCGAGGAGCAACGACCCTGTTCGGGCCTTTGAACACACTAATCACCCTCCTGGACTTCGCGATCCTTGGCCGCTACGTTGCCCTCGAGCAGGGGGAACGATATCGCTACCTTCGCCGTCTTGGCCTCGCCTACGCAGGAATTGCGGCTGGTTGGGGCTTGCTCCTCGCCCTTGTCCCGGACACGGTAGGTGGACTGTTGCTCGGTCCCTCATGGCCCGACGCCACCCGACTGCTCCCGATTGCTGCTGTCGAGTATGTATTTCTCTGCGCCGTCGCGGTTGTACTTCTGGAATTCAAGGCATCGCAATGGGCAAGGAGAATCACAATCAACAAGCTACTGACCTCTGGCATCATTGTCGGTGTCAGCTTGACGGTCGCACTGACTCTTCCAAGCATCGAGTTCATCGCTCTTGCTTCCGTCGCCGGTGCCGTTGCTGGCTTCGCTCTGGCGGTTAGTGCGGTCTTGACCACCAGCCGTCGTCCATAGGGAGGTTAACTATTTCTCGTTCAAGCTATAAACGTGCCGTCGTAACTACTGAAATCGTCTTGGAGCGCGAGCCTGACGGAACAATCCACACCCCGAACCCTGCAGGAAAGTACTCGCACTTCGCACAGTACCTGCGGATCGCGGACGAGGTGATTGTCGTTGCTCGAGTTGCAGAGTCCACGTCTAAGTCAGAAAGAACGCCTGAGACGCTGGTTTCAGGTCCGGGCGTGAAGATCCAAGCTGTCCCCAAGTACCGCGGCCTAGCCGCCCTGCTACGGACCCTGCCCAAGCTCATTCTGTTCTTCCAGAGGCTCCAACTTGCCGGTGGTATTGCCATCGGGCGACTACCAGAGGTGCTCTCGCTGCTTCTCTATGTCGCTGCAAGAGTTCGAAACACTCCATACCTAGCATATGTCGTTGCTGATCCAGATGCCATTGGCGATGCCCTGGCCAATTCCCTTCGGTTTCCGCCAATCAAGAGACTTCTCCCCTGGCTTGTTCAGAAGATGATCAACAAGTCTCGCGCAACGATATATGTGACCGAGCATTGGCTGCAGGACAAGTTTCCACCGCCCATAGGCAGGCCGACGCTCGCGAGGTCAAACGTCGTACTTAACGAAGAGGATTTCCGCGACGGAGGAAATCTGGAGGTTACTGGAGAGATCCGGTTGATCAGCGTCGCGACGATGGGAAGTGCCTTGAAGGGACACGACATGCTTCTGAAGGTGGTGGACCAGCTTCAGGAACGCATTCAACTCCCGGTCTTTCTCCACTTTGTCGGAGACGGTCCGCATCGACCTTCCCTGGAAGAGGCCGCGGTCGAGCTGTCGGTATCCGACCGAGTCCACTTCCATGGCAATATTGCAACACGCGAACGACTGCATGACCTTCTGGACTCGTCTCATATCTTTGTTTCTGGCTCGCGAATGGAAGGCTTGCCAAGAGCAGTGATCGAGGCGATGGCACGGAGTATGCCGGTTGTTAGCACCCGCGCAGGCGGAACGGAAGAACTTATCGGGCCGGAGAATCTGGTGGAATTGGACGATCACGAAGCCTTCACAGCCCGATGTTGCGACCTGATCGAATCCTCTGATCTAAGGCGAAGCATCGGACTCCAGAACTATCAGAGAGCTCGGCAGATCCAAGCCTCGACAGCGCCGTCTCGGGTAAACGAATTCCTCGACAAACTTCTGTAGGGAAACTCGGTGTGAAAATAGGAGCGGTCAGACACCGGGCTGGTAGTAGGACACGTACCATTCCGCAAACCGCTTCAACCCATCCTTGAGCGCAGTGCCCGGCTTCGATCCAACCAGTCTCACGAGCTCTGATGGATCTGCGAATGTCACAGGGACATCTCCGGGTTTCATCCCCTCATGAATCTTGGCGAATTCGGCATGCCGCCCCAGTACTTCGGTCAGGGACTCCTCCAAGGTGGAGATAAACCGCTGCAACTTGATTGGCGAACTGCCTCCAATATTCAGGATTCTGTGCGGCCTGTTTCCGCTGGGAGCAAGCGCAATAAGGGCGAGAACAGAATCAACAACGTCGTCAACATAGGTGAAATCTCGGCTCAGGTCCTCCCCATTCTCACCACTGTAGACACTAATCACTCGATTACCAAAAAATGCATCTGTGAAACTAAAGTAAGCCATATCTGGACGACCCCAAGGGCCGTACACAGTAAAGAAGCGCAGCCCCGTTGCCGGCAGCTTGTACAAGTGCGAATAGCTATCAGCCATGATCTCGTTGGAGCGCTTGGTCGCCGCATAGAATGACACTGGATGATCGACCGGATCGCCTTCTGAGAAGGGAACCTTCGAGTTGCCACCGTAAACGGAACTCGACGAGGCATACAGAAGGTGACCCACCTCAAAGCGTCGACACGCTTCCAGCACCGTTCCAAATCCAACCAGATTGCTGTGAACGTAAGCTTCTGGGTGTTCCAACGAGTATCGAACCCCAGCTTGAGCGGCCAGGTGAATCACCGCCTTTGGACCAGACGCTAGCAATCCAGCTAGAAGTTGGCCATCACAGACATCCCCTTCGACGAAGCGAAAGTTCTCAAAGTTGCGAAGGATGTCAAGCCTGGCCTGCTTCAGCCCGACATCATAGTAGTCATTGAGGTTGTCAAGCCCAATGACCGTGACACCAAGGGTCAAGAGACGTTCACAGGTGTGGAATCCGATGAAACCCGCTGCACCAGTAACTAAGATGCTTCCTTCCGAGACCATCCTCTTAGAATCCCTTCGCTATATGTCTACTTCAGAGCGGTCAAGAGCCTCGTCACTCGAACCCATCGCCGTCGGTCCGACTATACTCGCGGTATGTCTCCGTCTGCAAAGCACCAACATCCGCCGTCTACTAGGACACAGATCACCGTTGTCGGAGCTGGATACGTGGGGCTGTCCAACGCCGTCTTGCTCGCAAGCAGGAACTCAGTCGTAGCGTTTGACCTCGATGCTCAGCGTGTCACTCAGGTCAACTCAGGCACTTCCCCGATTATCGATGCGGAGATATCGGGGTATCTAAGTCAGGGCGAGCTAGACCTCCGAGCCACAACGGACCCGCGTGAAGCGTTCGATGGTGCAGAAGTTGTCATCATCGCAACGCCTACCAACTACGACACGACGACCAATCATTTCGATACATCCACCGTTGAAGAGACCATTTTTCAGGCATTGCAATACACCCCTTCCGCAACGATCGTCATTAAGTCCACGGTTCCCGTAGGATTCACGAGTAGAATGCGATCTGAGCATCCCGGCTCAGCTATAGTTTTCTCCCCAGAATTCCTTCGAGAAGGACGCGCATTGTGGGATAATCTACATCCGTCCCGCATCGTGGTGGGAGATAGAGGGGAGCAGGGCGCTCGGATTGCACGACTCCTCGCGGAGTCCGCTTTGGACTCGGATGTTCCGATCCTCCTAACTGAATCCGCCGAGGCCGAAGCTATCAAGTTGTTCGCTAACACATTCTTGGCTCTCAGGGTTGCATACTTCAACGAACTCGACACATACGCGGCTTCTCACGGGCTGGACACAAGAGAAATTATCGAAGGGGTCTCTCTCGATCCCCGAATCGGCGCTCACTACAATAACCCCTCCTTTGGATACGGTGGATACTGCCTACCCAAGGACACCAAACAACTCCTGGCGAATTATTCGAATGTTCCGCAAAACCTGATCGCGGCTGTAGTATCCGCGAATTCGACCCGCAAAGATTTCATTGCTTCGCAGATCATCTCCATGAATCCTAGGACCGTGGGGATCTACCGACTCACGATGAAGGAAGGATCTGACAACTTCAGAGAATCCGCCGTTCAGGGAGTCATGAAACGAATCAAGGCCAAGGGGATCAATGTACTCGTCTATGAACCGTCGCTGGCACAGACGGAATTTTTCAACTCGCCGGTCACAAGAGATCTGGATCTGTTCAAGAGAGAATCTGATGTAATCGTTTCGAACCGGGCTTCAGCTGATCTGGATGATGTTCAAGAGAAGGTGTTCACGAGAGACCTGTATCGCCGAGATTAGAGACTTCTACGGTTGATCGACGCGTTTCAGGTTCCAGCCAGAAGGCTGCACGCCCGAGAGCATCAGCTGTCTAGACATTTGACGCTCCAGCGGGAGTGAATCGTCCCGGCGTTCGAGCAGGTGCATCTCTTGGACATTCTCCCAAGTGAGCCCGAACAGCACGAGAGAGCGTCATCCTCAGACGCCCTGGACATCAAGTCCCTGCTCAGCCGGTCTCAGTCCTGTACTTAGTAGCCGCCATAGGTGGCCGTCATTGCTGCTGGAACGTCATTCAATACAAGGCCGAGTACCCTAACACCCGCAGTCTCCAGCAACTGCTGTGCGGCATCGAATTCGGTGCGCTTCACGTGCCCAGACCGCGCCACTACGATTGCGCCACTGGTCCACTTCGAGAGCACTACGGCATCGGTCACGGGAAGCAACGGGGGCGCATCAAATAGGACGTGATCAAACTCTCTCTCAGCCGCCGCGACCAAATGTGCCATGGCTTCAGATCCCAGCAGTTCACTCGGGTTTGGCGGGATCGTGCCTGACGGCAACACTGCAAACGAAGGCCCAACCTGGATGATCAGATCCCGCAGAGTCCCTCGACCAGTGAGTACATCCGATAGGCCCAACTCACTGTCGAGACTCATGCGAGCACCTACTTGAGGCCTGCGTAAATCCGCATCAACCAAGAGAACCGTTTCGCCTGCTTGTGCGAGCACACGAGCGAGATTAACCGAGGTCTCGGTCTTACCTTCACCTTGTACTGAGGACGTGATGACCAGAGACGGCCTCCGCTCGCCTCCCAATCCAACAAATCCAACGTTGGTCCGAAGTCGGCGATACTCTTCCGACACCACCCACTGCTCGGGGCTCTTGGTCTGGCGCGCGGCAGGCTGGGAGTCGATCTGCCCAATAACCCCAAGCATTGGAGCTTCGGACAGGACAGTAATGTCTTCGACAGTCCGAATTCGCGTGTCGAGAATACTGCGCAGGAGCGCCTGCCCAACTCCAAGTGTGACTCCAAGAATCGCCCCTGCCGCTAGGTTCACAGTAGGCCGAGGGCGGGTGCGCTGGGTTGGGATGGTGGCTTCATCAATTACGGTGGCGGACACGAGCCTCGTCCCGTCAGCGGCAGGAGGCGCCAAGGTATGGACCGCGTCTGCCAAGGACTGGGCAACGGCGTTTGCGATTCGAGCGGCCTGTTCTGGGGCACCATCACGTGCCGCAATTCGCACGATCGAAGTACTCGTCGGAGATGTGATGGAGATCCGGTTCGCTAACTGGGACCCCGCTATCCCCAACTGCAGTTCCTGGATCACCGGGTCAAGGACAACCGCACTTGTCCCTACAGTGACAAACGACTTCACCTGTCGTTCCGCGTAGGTCGCTCCCTGGGCGAGGTCGCCCGCTGAGTTACCGCTCTCAACCGTCAAGAACAACGAGGAGGTTGCCGTGTAAACTGGCTTCTGAAGAAGCGTGTATCCAGCTGCTGCGATCAACACCAGAAGAACCGCAGCTACAACGCTGCGCCAGTAACGTCGCAGGACTCGCAGGTAGTGTTGAAGTTCCATCCTCGAAACCGTTTCCTATTCATTGGTGGTCGTGGGCTGGCTGATTTGAACCGTGAGCCCACTTGAGTTCCCCAAACTCGCTGGTCCCCTATAGTATGGCGCACGAATCAGTGGCGCGAATCGAACCTTCAGCGCCCCTTTCGAAGGGAACTCCGGGCCACATGCGACTTTCTAGGTCCGCAAAGCTCAGCAATCTGGCGTTGACGCTATTGGCGTTGGTCACGGTGGCTCTCATCTTCGCCGCTTTGCGCACGCCTCCGACCCCCACCGCCGTTCCAGCGCCCGCCCCCAAGCCGACGCCCTCGGCTCAAACCACCTCACCTCCTGCACCCGCTACGCCCACCGTCGACCCGACGCCGACAGAGACGTCCAGTACCGAGGCCGCCACGGAGCCAAGTGTGAAGGCTGTGGTGATCGGAGACAGGTATTCAATGGGTGACGGCGGGCAGACGTGGGTCAACCTCATCGCCACTGATCTGGGTTGGGAGATCACAAACCTCGCCTCGCAGGGCCGCGGCTACATCGTCCGCCCCGATTCCTGTCACTTCGATCCATGCGCCACCTTCGAGGGCTCCATCGGCGCTGTGACTGCCGCAAAGCCTGATCTCGTGGTGACCTTCGGCGGCACTGCGGACGGGGACCAGGACCTCCGCGGCGCCTCAGCCTACTACTTCGAGGCGCTTCGCGACGCACTTCCCGATGCTCGCCTCGTCGGCATCAGTCCCATCACCACCAACGACGAGTGGCCTCACTACCTCACCATGCATGCAAACAGCGTCAAGGCCGCAGTCGAGGCGGTAGACGGTATCTTCGTGGATGCGCGGCGAGTAGGTTTGGGCGACGGCGAAACGCTGAGTGCCGAATCGCAGCAGAAGATCGCTGACGCGGTCATTGCTGCCCTGAGTTGATCGACCTGAAGTTGGAGACGAATGCCGTCAACCGTGAGAGTTGAAACTTCTGAGATCCCTGGTCTGCTGATCGTCAAGCAGAAGTCTGCTCCCACCGCTGAGGGGTGGTTCTTCGAGAACTGGCACCGCGGGAAGATGGTGGCTCTCGGGGTGCCGGATTTCGTCCCCGTGCAGCACAATGTGACCCGCGTCTACTCACGGGGGGCAACTCGCGGCATCCACGCAGAACCGTGGGATCGTCTCATCAGCCTCGTGCAAGGACGCGCCATGGGCGCATGGGTGGATCTCAGGGCTGGCGCCGGATTCGGCAAAGTGGTGGTGCGCGAACTCACCCCCACCACGGCCGTTTTCGTCCCTCGTGGTGTTGCCAACTCGCACCAAGTGCTGGAAGACGACACCATCTTCAGCTACCTCATGGATCAGCAGTGGACGGAGGACGCACCCAAGCGCTACGCGTCAGTCAACCTGTTTGATCCCGCACTCGGCATCGACTGGCCCATCCCCGCACACGAGGCCACGGTCGTGCGCCGCGACGAGCTCACCCCCCTACTGAAGTACGCCACCCCCCTCCAGGAACGCCAAACGTTGCTGGTTGGCACGGACACACCGCTTGGACAAGCTCTCGCGGCCGAAATGCCGGGAGCAACAGGCACAAGCTACGAGGCCCTTATAAGCGCCCAGAGCTCCGACACCGGTCTGGACATCTCAGCCTTCGACACCCTGATCGTCGCCGAAGGCACCCTCATCCGCGCCAACGCCTCCGCCCCGCCCCGGCCAGCACGACCTTGGAACGCCGCCACAGACAGGCACGCGGCCCTTGCAGATATCGCACGCCGCCACGGCCTGCGCTACGTCTACATCTCCCAGGCGTGCAGGTTTGAGCACGATTCCTCAGAGCACGACGAGGCGGCAGAGCTAGATCTGTCAGATCCCCGCAGCCGCGAAGCAGCCGTGGGAGAGGTGATCGCCAGCGGTGTGCCCCGCCACCTGATCATCCGCACCCAGTGGGCGACCGGGCGGGAGGCCGGCTTCGTCCATGACGTCGCCTCGGCGGTCAGGGCAGGACGCCGGGTGGAGGTGTCCGGGGGCCAATACGGCCGCCTCACCTTCGTCGACAGGCTAGGCGCAGGTATCCGGCACCTTCTGGACGGGGGTTCAGCCAATGGCAGGTACAACATCACCGGCGACGGACCGGTCGTGGGTTTGATCGACGTGGCCCGGCGCGTGGTCGAACTGTCGGGCCACAACGCAGGCGCCGTCGCTGAGACCGCGGACTCTCAACCAGGCATTGGTGGCCCCCTCTCGCTGCGCAAGGTGAAAGACGCTGGGTTCCGCCCCGGCAACGCCTGGCTGGAGCTCGAAACCCGGCTTACCCCACGTCGCGCAGCAGCCGAAGGCCACTCCCCTACCGCCCCTGCAAGCGCTGACCGGCCCTACCGTGTTCTGTTCGTCTGCACCGCCAACATCTGCCGCTCCGCCTACGCCAACGTGATGGCAGCTGCTGCGCAGATTCCGGGGGTGGAGTTCATCTCCGCCGGCACGCATGGGTTGGTGGGCGAGCCTCTGGACCCGCCGTTGGCCTCTATCGCGGAGCGGCATGGAGTTGCGCCTGCCCACGAGGCGCAACAGTTGACCAAGGAACTCGCCGAATCCGCAGATCTCATCCTCGCCATGGGCAACGAGCATCGGCGGTACATCCTCGACGTATGGCCCAGCTTGGCCCGCAAGACGTTCATCATCGGCCAGGCAATCCGGCACATCGCCGATGCGCCGGCCGGCACGGGCTTCAACCAGATCACGGATCATCTCTGGAGCAACCGGAGCACCGCACCCGGGGACGAGGTACCGGATCCGTACAGAAGGGGCCAAGAGGCCGCTGAGGCCTGCGCCATCCAACTCGACGGGTATATTTCGGTGCTGGCTGATCGCCTGACGGAGATCAGCAATGCTTCGACGGAGGGTGCCCACTGATGAGGTTCACCAGCAGCCGATGGTCCAACATCGCGTTGGCTGCCATCGGCGTCCTCGCCTTGGCCTTGGTGTGGCTGGCACTTAGTTCTACCCGGCCCGTTCCGCAGACTCCCCGCACGGCCGTCCCTGCGCCCTCGCCCAGCGTGAAGGTGCCCTCTCCCCTGACTACGCCGTCGGTGGTTGAGAGCACACCTGCGCCTTCGTTGTCGCCTGCGCCCCCGGTGCCAACCTTTCCCACCGTTGAGGCTTCCCCCACGGTGGAGCAGAGCGCCACGCAGCCCCGGCCCACGGCCACCCGCGCGCAGCGCACCGAGGCGCCAAAGCAGACACGAACTGCGCGGCCTGCTGCCACCCAGCGCTCCACGCCGGCCGTCCAGCGCACGACCCGGCCGACGCCGACCACGCCTCGCACCACCGCCGCGCCTGCCCCGACTCGGGCGCCCTCGAGCAGCCCTGTGACGCCACAGGCTCCGACGCAGACCCCCACGCAGGAGCCTCCGCCGCCGCCGGACCCGACGTTCGACCCGCCCGCACCACCTGTCGAGCCGGACCCCCCGGTGCAACAGCCTGACCCTGAGCCGCCGGTCGTTCCTGACTCGGGCGATTCGTCGGGGGCCTAGGCGCTGACGCTGATCTCTGCCTTCGTGTGCGGCAGCTCAATCCACGTGCGGCCGGGCGCGACAGCCAACGGCGACCCGTCGTCGAGCGCGAAGACGAACTTCTCCGCCAAGCCGCCCTTCGTCCAGGTGCCCGTGACCGCCTTGCCCTGGTTGAGGTAGGTGAAGGGGCCGGTGCTGTCGATGATGTCGACGACGGGATCTGCCGCGCCGGTGCCCTTCCAGATCTTGTCGTACCACCACTTGGCCTGGATGATCAGCACGTTCTCCGAGGCTAGGCGGGTGCCGCCCTCCACCTCGTGCGCGCCCCACGGCTGGGAGCGGGCATACCGGCCCGAGCCCGCGTCGAACTCGTAGCTCATGGCGTGGTTGCGCCCATAGGGCACCACCACGTGGCTGGCCGGAGAGCCATTGGCGGTTGAGGCCGCCGTCGGGTCATCAACGAAGGGAAGATAATCCGACGGCGGGGCGGCCTTCATGCGCTCCGCCTTCAACGCCATGACGGCGGGGTGGGCCATGATGGCGCGATCGAACTGGTTCTTCCCATTGGCCTTGTAGACGCGGGACCGATCCACGGTGTAGGCGCCGGTGTCGCGCCACTCGAGGTAGGTCATGCGCTCCAGGTTGTCGTCATGGGCCTTGATGTACTTCATCACCCAATCCGCCGCACCCGTGTTGCCGAGGATGAGATTGAGGGGGCTGAAGAGAGGGACGTCGACGGGTCGCATGGAACGGATGGGGCCAACAGCCTCGGGGTACGTGCTGTGGAACACGGGCACCAGACGCGTGGCGGCATCGCCGTTGGGTTGGCAGAACCACATGTCGGCGTCGGCGAAGCCAGCAGTCTGCGGGTTCTCCTGCTTGAGGTTGGGAACCTTCAGTGCGACGGCGGGGCCAAGGACGCTGTTGGGATCGGCCACGGGGAGCCAGGTGAGAGGGGCCAGCACCGCCGGTTCCGGAGCGGGCTCGGGGGTGGGCTCCGGCGTGGGGCTGGGTGCCTCCGGCGTCGGGGAGGGGGTTGGCGTGGGCGGGGGTTCAGGAGTGGGTGACTCCGCCGTCGTGGTGTCTGGGGCGCAAGCCGCGAGGGTCGCTGCGCTGGCGGAGCCGATGAGCCCGATGAGAATGTGTCGGCGCGTCGTCATTGACGGTGTACCCCTTGTGCTTGATCTTCCGGAATCCGCCCCACCCTAACCCTTATGGGTGAGCACTGTCTCTGCGGGGGCGCGGTGGGCGCAAAGCCTGGCGTCCTTCGTGAGCGCAGGGCTCGTTCCTCGCCTGGCGCTCCTCAGGAACCCTCAGTGCGGGATGCCGATGTCGGTGCGGTGGAAGCCGTCCTCGTAGTCGAGGCGCTCCAGCAGGCCGTAGGCGTTGGCGCGAGCCTGATCCACGTCGTCGCCACGCCCCACGATGCCGAGCACACGGCCACCGGCGGCCACGAGCTGGTCGCCTTCGAGGCGGGTGCCCGCGTGCAGCACGTACGCGTCGGCTTCGTCCGCGGGGAGGTTGATGGCACCGCCGGGCTTGGGCAGCCCTGGATAGCCTTCGGCAGCCTCGACGACGACAAGCGCTGCGCCGTCGCGCCACTCCAACTCACCGACGGTGTCCAGCTCGCCGCGCGCGGCGGCGCGCAACACGCCCGCAAGCGGCGTCTTGAGGAGGGCGAGGACGGCCTGGGTTTCCGGATCACCGAAGCGCACGTTGAACTCGATGATCTTGAGGCCCTTCGACGTGAGGGCGAGCCCCGCGTACAGCAGCCCGATGAACGGAGTGCCGCGGCGGTTCATCTCTGCGAGGGTTGGATTGATGACCTGCTCCATCACCTGCTCGGTGAGATCGGCCGGTGCCCAGGGCAGCGGGCAGTAGGCGCCCATGCCGCCGGTGTTCGGGCCCTCGTCGTTGTCGCCCACCCGCTTGTAATCCTGCGCGGGCAATAGCGGCAGGGCGCGCTCGCCGTCGCAGATGGCGAAGAGCGAGGCCTCGGGGCCGTCCAGGAAATCCTCGATCACGACGCGGCCGCATCTCTCACCGTGGGCGATCGCCTCGTCGCGATCATTCGTGACCACCACGCCCTTGCCTGCAGCAAGCCCGTCGTTCTTCACGACGTAGGGTGCGCCGAACGTGTCCAGGGCGGCTTCGATCTCACCGCGGGTGAGGCACACGTGCGAATCCGACGTGGGCACACCGGCCGCGCGCATGACCTCCTTGGCGAAGGCCTTGGAACCCTCGAGGACGGCGGCTTCCTTGCCGGGGCCGAAGGTGTCGATGCCCACCTCGCGGAGGGCGTCTGCCACGCCGGCCACCAGCGGGGCTTCGGGGCCGATGACCACGAGATCCACGTGCAGTTGCTGCGCGAGATCCACCACGGCCACGGGCGAGGCCGGGTCTGCGGCGTGCAACGTGGCGATCGACGCCAAGCCGGGGTTGCCCGGGGCGGCGTGGAGTTCAGTGACGGACGGATCGGCGACGAGGGCGCGGCCGAGCGCGTGCTCACGGCCGCCGGAACCCAGCAGGAGGATCTTCACCCGCCTGAGCCTACCGTCTGCCCGCTTCGAGCCATCCCGGGAGCTGTTCAGGTGGGCATGCTGAAAACTGGGCTGCCTTTTTCGTGCAGATGTCGGCTATGTGGCGACATGTGCAGGAATAACACTGTCTTGTTCTGGGCATCCGCGCTTGGCGGCCCTTCGTCGCCACTGGGTGCTCGTTCCTCGCACCTGCGGCGCTCAGGGACCAGGCGTGGGGCGCGGGGCGGCCCTTCGTCGGATCACGACCCTCGTTCCTCGGGTGTGCTCCGCTCAGGGACCAACTTCCTCAGAGATCAGCGGCGTCAAGCTCGCGGTCTGCCCGATCCGCGGCCTCCTGCGACCGCTGCACCAAAATGCGGAACCCCACGATGGCGACGATGAACAGCCCACCCAGCGGAACGGCCCACCACCATCCCCAGCCAATGTCTTCCTGCGTCAACGCGATCACGACGGTGGCGATCATGAAGACGGTGATCAACACCACCAGCCCGGTCACCAGGTACTTGAAACGCACGTCGGATCAGGCCCCGCTCAGATGAGGTCGTTGATGGCGACCGACTGCTCGCGGCCAGGGCCCACACCGATGCCGCTGATCCGGCACCCGATGAGCTCCTCGAGACGCTTCACGTACGCCTGGGCCTTCTCCGGCAGATCCGAGAACACGCGGGCACCCGAGATGTCCTCGTGCCAGCCGTCGAGGTACTCGTAGACCGGCTTGGCGTGGTGGAAATCAGACTGCGTCATGGGCATCACATCGTGGCGCACGCCGTCGACCTCATAGGCCACGCACACCGGGATCTTGTCCCAGCCACTGAGGATGTCCAGCTTGGTGAGGAACACATCCGTGAAGCCGTTGATCTTGACGGCCTGCTCCACCAGCAGCGCGTCGAACCAGCCGCAGCGACGGGGGCGCCCCGTTGTCGCGCCGAACTCGCCGCCGATCTCGCGCAGCTTCTCGCCGTCCTCATCGAACAGCTCAGTGGGGAACGGGCCCTCACCGACGCGAGTGGTGTAGGCCTTGGCGATGCCGATGGTGCGGTCGATGCGGGTGGGGCCCACGCCGCCGCCCGTCGTCGCGCCGGATGCCGTGGGGTTCGACGACGTGACATACGGGTAGGTGCCCTGGTCGACGTCAAGGTGGTGGGCCTGGGCGCCCTCGAAGAGCACCACCTTGCCCTCGTCGAGCGCATCGTTGATGAAGCGGCCCGAGTCGATGATGTAGGGACGAATGGTGTCGGCGTGCTTGAGCAGCGACTCCACGATCTCATCGGCAAGGATGGGCCGGCGGTTGTACACCTTCACCAGCAGCTGGTTCTTCTGATCCAGGGAGGCTTCAACCTTCTGGCGCAGGATGGATTCGTCGAGGATGTCCTGGATGCGGATGCCGAGGCGATTGACCTTGTCTGAGTAGCAGGGGCCCACGCCGCGACCCGTGGTGCCGATGCGGCGCTTGCCCAGGAAGCGCTCCGTCACCTTGTCCAGCACCTTGTGGTACTCGGTGATGATGTGCGCGTTGGCGGAGAGGAACGGGTGCGGCACGTCCACGCCGCGCTCCTTCAGCACCTGGAGCTCGCCGGCCAGCACCTCGAGATCGACAACGACGCCGTTGCCAATCACCGTGGTGGTGTTGGGGTTGAGAATGCCCGAGGGGAGCAGGTGCAGCACGAACTTCTCGCCGCCCACCACCAGCGTGTGCCCGGCGTTGTTGCCGCCGGAGTAGCGCACGCACAGATCAACGCGATCTCCCAGCTGATCCGTCGCCTTGCCCTTGCCCTCGTCGCCCCACTGCGCTCCGACAACCACCACACTTGGCATGCGGATACTCCTTCGTACATAGAGACGGCCCCGCGCGAAGCAAGGGGCCTTGCTCGCGCAGTCTACCAAGCCCTCGCTCGGCGCCCGAAAGCGCCGGGTGCGGTCCCACGGCGCGGTATCGCTTGACCGTGGCGGGTGGAAGAATGGAGCCCATCATGCAGAGGCGCAGGAGGCTCACGTGAAGAAGTTCATCAACCATCCCGACGGCGTGGTCGCCGATGCCCTGAAGGGCCTCGCCGCGTCGGATGCGGGGGTGCGCGTGGACCATGAGAACCGGGTGATCTACCGCGCCCAGCCCAAGGCCGCGGGCAAGGTGGCCCTCATCTCCGGCGGCGGCTCTGGCCACGAGCCCCTCCACGGCGGGTTCGTGGGCCTGGGCATGCTCGACGCCGCCTGCGCTGGCGAGATGTTCACCTCCCCCACCCCTGATCAGATGTTCGCGGCCACCACGGAGGTCGACGGCGGGGCCGGCGTGCTGCACATCGTGAAGAACTACACCGGCGACGTGATGAACTTCGAGATGGCGGCGGAGCTGGCAGCCGATGCCGGGGTCGCCGTCGACACCGTGCTGGTGGCAGACGACGTGGCCGTGGAGGATTCCACGTGGACGGCGGGCCGGCGAGGCGTGGGCACCACGGTGTTGCTGGAGAAGATCGTGGGGGCGGCTGCTGAGGAGGGCCAGGATCTGGCGACGGTGAAGGCGCTGGCTGAGCGGGTGGCCGCCAACGGGCGGTCGATGGGCATGGCGCTCACGTCCTGCACCGTGCCGGCGGCCGGGAAGCCCACGTTCGATCTGCCGGAGGATCAGATGGAGATCGGGATCGGCATCCATGGCGAGCCGGGCCGACATCGCGAGCCCATCGCCAGCGCCAAGGAAATCGCCCGGCAGTTGGTGGAGCCAGTGCTGGCGGATCTGGATTTCACGGGCGCGCCGGTGATCGCGATGCTCAACGGGATGGGCGGCACGCCGCTGATCGAGCTGTACGTGATGTACGGAGAGGTTGCGGAGCTGTTGGAGGCCGCAGGGGTCGCCGTCGAACGCAACCTGGTGGGCAACTACATCACCAGCCTCGACATGGCGGGTTGTTCGCTCACTTTGCTTCGCGCAGATGATGAGATGATCCGCCTTTGGGACTCCCCAGTGGTCACCGCAGGGCTACGGTGGGGTCTGTGACCGCAAATGAACTGACCCTCGACGATCTGGCCGAGTGGCTGCGCCGCTACGCGCAGATCGTGGACGAGAACAAGGCCTACCTCACAGAGCTGGATTCCGCCATCGGAGATGCGGATCACGGCGCGAACATGGCGCGCGGCACCGCCGCCGTCGTCACCACCCTGGATCAGGCGCAGAGCATCGACGCCCTGCTCAAGAAGGCCGGCATGACGCTGGTGAGCACGGTGGGCGGCACATCCGGGCCGCTGTACGGCACACTGCTCATGAAGATGGGCATGGCCACGGGCCAGCGCATCGCTCTGCATCCGGATGAGTTCGGCAAGGCGTTCCGCGCCGGCGTGGAGGGCGTCATCGCCCGCGGCAAGACGGAACTTGGCGACAAGACCATGATCGACGCCCTGGTTCCCTCCATCGATGCGTTCGACGCGGCGCTGGCGGATGGCGCCGGGCTGCACGACGCCGTCGATTCGGCGCAGCAATCCGCTGCGGCTGGGCGCGACGCCACCATCCCGATGGTCGCCCGCAAGGGCCGGGCCAGCTACCTGGGCGAACGCTCCGCCGGGCATCTTGACCCAGGTGCCACCTCCGCAACCTACCTGTGGGACGCGCTCGCTGATCTGTTGGGCGTCTGATGGCCGTAGGGATCGTCGTCGTCTCGCACTCCGTTGCGTTGGCTCAGGCCGCCGTCGATCTCGCCCTGCAGATGGTCCACGACGACCCTCCGCCCATCGCGCTGGCTGCGGGCACCATCGACGGCGGGTTGGGCACGGATGCCACCGCCGTGATGGCGAGCATCGCCGAGGTTGATCAGGGCGAGGGTGTGGTGATCTTCGTCGACGTCGGTTCGGCCTTAATGAGCGCCGAGCTGGGCGTCGAGTTGTACGACAATCCCTCGGCGGATATTCGTGTGCTTGCGGCACCGTTCGTCGAGGGGATCATGGCCGGCATCATCAAGGTCGCCGGCGGGGCGTCCATTGATGAGGTGGAGGCTGAGTCGGTCGCCGCCATGGGGCCAAAACTGGCGCATCTGGGAACTCCTGAGCAGGTGAGCTCTTCGCCTGAGTCGAACCGTCGGGCGGAGGCGCGCGCCGAGGCCGTGTTGGTCAACGACGCTGGCCTGCACGCCCGGCCAGCGGCACAGCTCGTGGCCCGAGCGCGGGCATTCGACGCCGAGGTGTTGGTGAGCAAGGGCGTGATCGGCCCGGTGCCGGCGGTCAGCAGCATCGGCTTGGCCACGCTGGACGCGCGCAAGGGTGACACGCTGCACATCGAGGCGACGGGGGTCGAGGCCGAGGCTGCGGTCGAGGCGTTGGTCGCGTTTGTGGAGGCCGGCTTCGTCGCTGGTTGAGCCGATCGCACCTTCGCTGATTGAGCCGCTCGCATCCGAGCTTGCGAGGATCGCGATCGGCTCAACCAACGACGCTCAATCAGCGGTGAGCGCCTGGAACGCCTCTTCGGAGGAGTCGCGCAGGAACTGGGCGCAACGATCACGCTCCTCGTCCTCACCAATCCGACCAGCGGCAACGCTCAACGCCCACAGAGCACGGAGGAAGCCGCGGTTGGGTTCGTGCTCCCATGGGATGTGCCCGGAGCCGCGCCAGCCGTTGCGACGCAGCAGATCCAGCCCGCGGTGGTAGCCCGTGCGGGCGTAGGCGTAGGCGGCGATGTCGTTGCCGCGATCGCCTTCGGACAGGCACGTCTCGGCGAGCAGCGCCCAGCAGAGAGAGCTCTCGGGATGGGCGGCCACGACGTCGAGGAACCCGGCCTTGCCGCGCTCGACGATCGCCTCGAGCGCCGGATCCTCGGGCAGGTGCACCACGACGTCAGAGGCCATCAGGTTGGGATGCGTCTCGCTCATGGAGAGCAGCCTACCCGTGCTCGCCGTCGGTCACCCGCGGCACGCTTCAGGTGTCGGATGGCGACGCAAGGCAACCACCACAGCAGGTGGGCGCAAACTGGCGCTGCTTGGTTGGGCTGAAGCCTGCGCGGATTACCACTTGAATCGCCGCAGCGCTTTGAGTGGTAATCCTTGCAGTGTGTTCGGTGCCGAGATTACCAATCGGACTTGACCGCAAGCCCAAGTGGCAATCTCTGCAGGTTTGAGCACCCTGCAGCCACCCGAACGCCACCCGAGAACCTGATTCCGCACCCACCTCATGTGGTTGCTGCCAACCAGCGCAGCCATCCAGCACCTGAACTCTCTAGGCGGGTGATCGACGGCGGGCCGGGAGCCCTCCCGTGGAACCTAGTTGGGCTCCGTCCAACACTTGTCGAAGACCTCCTGCGAGCCGGCGTCGAGGCGAACCGGATCGGCGTTGAACAGCAGTCGGCAGCCGTTGGTGAGCTTGCGCTGGGTGGTGCCGTCGTCGTAGCCGAGGTTGCGGCAGCCATCGACTCGGACGTAGACGTCGCGCACGCCGTCGGGGGTTTCCATTCGCACCACCGCGCCAGCGCGCTCGCCTGAGCCCTCCAGGCATTCGGCAGGGTTGCCGCTCACACCCTTTTTCCTGCAGATGTCGCCCATGCGGCGACATCTGCAGGAAAAACCCAGTCCTAGATTGGGACCGGCATCCGAAGGTGCCTCCGGGTGCGGATCTTCCTCACCAGATACTGGGTCGTCTGGCCCCATTCGTAGTGAATTTGGGCGTAGGAGAGGCGGTCCGAGTCGTAACCCAAGGCATGCGCTCCCAGATCCCGCGTGTAGTCGTAACCCCGGTCTCGATGGAACTCATCGCTGTCGCACTCCAGGATGTAGGAGTTGCCCACCAGGTGATCCACCCACCCCACTCCCGGGATGTGAACCTGTGATTTCACCGGCACCCTCATCTGCTGCAGGAAGAGACGAACCTTGGTCTCGGAGCCGGATTGGGCACGCGGATCGAAGAACTTCAGGGTGCGTTGCTTCTGAACCGATGCATCACCGATCAACAACCGGGCATCGCTGGCAGTGATCTTCTTCTGGTTCACCGCCGATTCCAGCACGGTGAGCGCCTCCTCGGCGCTGTGATGCTTGATCACCTGGGCCAGGCAATCGGCCAGAGGGAAGAGTGCCTCGGACGGCAGCGGTGCGTGGTGACGATGCCACCCCAGCCGCAGCCTCCCTTCCGTGTTCCTCCCCAGCACGATGTGCGGTTCCCTGTGGTGCGGGGTCCAGAGGCCATGCGTGCGGCAGCCCGAGAGGCATCCCAGCCGCCCGCCAGCCCGTACGGCGCTGACCGCAGCGGCCTCCGCCGTGGGGTGGGCGTACCACCCACGAGCGACCCTCGTGAGCACGCCGGACTCGAGCGCGTCCCGCAATTGCCGCTCATCCCACCCCATCTGGCGAAGCTGTTCCTTGGAAAAAACGCCGGCCACGAAAATTCACCTGCCTTTTTCCTGCAGATGTCGGCGCATGACGAAGATGTGCGCGAATAACACTGTGTTGTGTGGAAGAGACGTGTTCATGCCTCCATTGATCGTCAGAAGGAGCCATGAATCACCGTTATCCACAGATACCGCTTGGGCGTCCTTCGTGCGCGCAGGGC